>NZ_JBIWPN010000018.1:127453-150944 GCF_044768305.1 Kitasatospora sp. NPDC101155
GTGTCCTCTTGCTATCGCACGTAACAGCGGTGGGGGGGGGGGGGGCCCCCCCCCCCCCGGGGGGGGGGGCGGGGGGGGGGCCCCCCCCGGGGGGGGGGCCCCCCCCCGGGGGGCCCCCACCCCGATCGGGCGGCTGCGTGGGCTCAGGCCGCGGCCGGGAGCTCGTCGAGGCCTTCCTGGACGAGCTTGGCGAGGCGGTCGAGGGCCTCGTCGGCGTTGGGGGCGTCGGAGGCGAGAATGACCTCGTCACCGCCCTGGGCGCCCAGGGCGAGGAGGCCGAGCATGGAGGCGGCGTTGACCGGGTTGCCGCCCGGCTTGGCGATGGTGATCGGCACGCCGGTGGCCGTGACGGCCCGGACGAAGACGGAGGCGGGACGGGCGTGCAGGCCCTCGGCCCAACCGATGGTGACGCGGCGCTCGGCCATGAGACGTGCCTTTCCGGTGAAGCTGGTCACGGCCGTGCTCGGGGAGCGGGGGAAACGACCGTGTTGTCTAGACCAGTGTTGCACGCAGACAAGCCCTTCGAGCCGCCGCGTTCGGGAGTTGTGATTGTTTCTTTTCGGGGCATAAGGCCCGGCCGGTGGCCCCGTCCACCCTGCCGCGAGCACACGACCGGCGCCATTCGGCCCGCCGCCGGATAACCTGACGAATGTGGAAGACCCCGCGGTGGCGAACCCCGCGCAACCCGACTATCCGCAGCACTGGGAAGCCGACGTCCTGCTGCGCGACGGCGGCACGGCCCGGATCCGGCCGATCACCCCCGCCGACGCCGGGCGGCTGGTGGAGTTCTACGAGCAGGTCTCGGACCAGTCCAAGTACTTCCGCTTCTTCGCCCCCTACCCGCGCCTGTCCGACAAGGACGTCCGCCGCTTCACCCACCACGACTTCGTGAACCGGGTCGGCCTCGCTGTGGTGGTCCGGGACCACTTCATCGCCACCGTCCGCTACGACCGGATCGACGCCGACGGCCGCCCCTCCGACCACGGAACGGACGCCGAGGTCGCCTTCCTGGTCCAGGACGCCCACCAGGGCCGCGGTGTGGCCTCCGCCCTGCTGGAGCACATCGCGGCCGTCGCCCAGGAGCGTGGCATCCGCCGCTTCCAGGCCGAGGTGCTGCCGGAGAACCGCAAGATGGTGAAGGTCTTCACCGACGCCGGCTACACCCAGCACCGCAGCTTCGCCGACGGCGTGGTGCACCTGGAGTTCGACCTCGAACAGACCGACCGCTCGCTCGCCGTGATGCGCGCCCGCGAGCACCGCGCCGAGGCCCGCTCGGTGCAGCGGCTGCTGACCCCGCGCTCGGTGGCCGTGGTCGGGGTCTCCCGGAACCCGCAGACCGTCGGTCGGGCCATCCTGCGCGACCTGCTGGGCGGCTTCGACACGGAGTTCGAGAGCCGGTACGAGCCCAAGTGTGAGCCGCGCGCCGTCCACGCGGTGAACCGCAATGCCCCGCCCGGCACCGAACTGGACGGCATCCCGGTGCACCGTTCGATTCTGGACATTCCCGGGCCGATCGACCTCGCGGTGATCGCCGTCCCCGAGAGCGCCGTCCCGGCGACCGTCGCCGAGTGCGGCGTGCGCGGGGTGCAGGGCCTGGTGGTGGTCACCGCCGGCTACGCGGAGACCGGCCCGGAGGGCCGGGACCGCCAGCGCGCCCTGGTCCGCCAGGCCCGTGCGGCGGGCATGCGGGTGGTCGGCCCGAACGCCTTCGGCCTGATCAACACCGACCCCGAGCACCCGCTGAACGCCTCGCTCGCCCCGCACCTGCCCGACCGCGGCGGCTTCGGGATCTTCTGCCAGTCCGGTGCGATCGGCGTGGCCCTGCTGGAGGCCGCCCACAAGCGCGGCCTCGGCGTCTCGTCCTTCGCCTCGGTCGGCAACCGCGCGGACGTCTCCGGCAACGACTTCCTCCAGTACTGGGCCGAGGACGAAGCCACCGAGGTGGTGCTGCTCTACCTGGAGTCCTTCGGCAACCCCCGCAAGTTCACCCGGATCGCCCGCCGCCTGGCCGCCGTCAAGCCGGTCGTCGTGGTCAAGGGCGCCCGGCACACCGGCAGCCTGCCGCCCGGCCACACCGTCCCCGCCACCGCCACCGGCCTGCGCGACGCCACCGTGGACGCGTTGTTCGAACAGGCCGGGGTGACCAGGGTGGCGACCATCACCGAGCTCTTCGACACCGGCGAACTGCTCGCCCAGCAGCCGCTGCCGCCCGGCGACCGGGTCGCCGTGGTCGGCAACTCCGACTCGCTCGGCCTGCTCACCTACGACGCCTGCCTGAGCGCCGGCCTGCGCCCGCGCACGCCGGTCGACCTCACCACGGCCGCGACCGGCGAGAACTTCCGGATCGCGCTGGACGTCGCGCTCAGCGACCCCGCCGTGGACGCCGTGATCGCCGTCGCCATCCCGCCGATCGGCACCTCCGCGCACGCCTTCATAGGCGGCCGACTGACCGGCCCGGACAACCCCGAGATGGGCTCGGACGACCCGGAGATCGCCGCCGCCCTGCTCGAGGCGGGCATGCGCGCACGGGAGTTGGGCAAGCCCCTGGTGCTGGCCCACCTGGCCCTGACCGACCTGCCGCCCCGGCTGCGCCCCGGCGGCATCCCGGCGTACGCGGCGCCCGAGCGCGCCGTGCGCGCCCTGGCGCACGCCGTGCACTACGCCCAGTGGCGCCACCGCACCGCCGAGGCGGAGGAGACGGCGCGCGTCCCCGAGCTTGACCGGATCGACGAGCCCGGCGCCCGCGCCCTGGTGGAGGCGGCGCTCAGCACCCGCGCCGCGGTGTCCCGCCCGTCGCCCACCACCACCCTTGTACGAGGCGCTACGCGCCGCTCCTTCTCGTTGCGCACCCAGCCCGGCGGCGCCCGGATCACCCTGAGCGAGGCCGAGACCCACGAGCTGCTGGAGCGCTACGGCATCGACGTCTCGCCCACGATGCCCGCCCCGGACGAGGAGAGCGCCGTCAAGGCCGCCGAGCAGCTCGGCTACCCGGTGGCCCTGAAGGCGACCGCCCCGCACCTTCGCCACCGCCCCGACCTGGGCAGCGTCCGCCTCGACCTGACCGGCGAGCCGGGCCTGCGCCGCGCCCACCGCGAGCTGGACGCCCTGCTCGGCGGCGCGGCCGGGGCCGAGCTGGTGGTGCAGCGGATGGCCCCGCGCGGCGTGGACACCGTGATCGGCGCCACGGTGGACCCGGCCGTCGGCGCGATCCTCTCCTTCGGCCTGGCCGGCGCCCCGGCCGAACTGCTGGGTGACGTGGCCCACCGCCTGGTCCCGGCCACCGACCAGGACGTCGCGGGCCTGATCCGGGAGGTCCGGGCGGCGCCGCTGCTGTTCGGCTGGCGCGGGGCCGAGGCGGTGGACACCGCCGCCCTGGAGGAGCTGCTGCTGCGGGTGTCGCAGCTGGTGGACGACGTGCCGGAGATCGCCTCGGTGGACCTCGAACCGGTGGTCGTCGCCCCGCACGGACTGGCGATCCTGGGGGCGCGGGTGCGGGTCGCACCACTGCCCGTCCGCAGCGATCTGGGCCCACGCGCGATGAGCACGCTGTAACCTTCCTTGGTTGCGCCTGCCCGTGGGCGCTGATGTCCGAAGCTCGGCGCCGCGCCGCCCGCTTCGTCGGCGGACCATGCCAGGATGGAGTTATGGCGAAGACCGGTACCACCACCACTCAGGACCTGCGCTCGGCGATCGAGCGCAGCGGCTACTACCCGGCCCTGGTGTCCGAGGCGGTGGAGTCCGCGGTGGGCCCGGAGCCGATCAGCTCCTACCTGGTGCACCAGGAGACGACCTTCGACTCCAACGAGGTGCGCCGGCACGTGACGGTGCTGGTGCTGACCGCGACCCGGTTCGTGGTGAGCCACACCGACGAGCAGTCGGGGGCCGAGGGCAGCCCCGCGGTGCCGTTCGCGACGACCTCGACGGAGAGCGTCCGGCTGGACCGGATCGGCTCGGTCGTGGTGAGCCGGATGGTGGCCAACCCGGAGACGTACACCCCGGGGACGCTGCCCCGCGAGGTGGTGCTGACGATCGGCTGGGGTGCGGTGCAGCGCCTGGACCTGGAGCCGGCCGGCTGCTCGGACCCGAACTGCGAGGCCGACCACGGCTACACCGGTTCGGCGACGGCTGACGACCTCTCACTGCGGGTGAGCGAGGCCGGTGACGGCCCGGAGACGGTGGCCCAGGCGCTGGTGTTCGCCCGGGCGCTGTCCGACGCGACGATCAACAACGGCCCGCGGCCCTAGAGCGCGCCCCGCGGATCCCCGCCGGGTCCGCCGACGAGATCCGCCAGGCCCGCGCTGAGTTCCGCAGCTTCCGACCGCTACGAATCCGGTTCCATGTCCTTCGCACCCTCCGACGGCTACGACGCCTTCGAGATCCTCGACCCGGCCGCGGCCCCCGCGCCCCCGTACGGCAGCGGCTCGCTCTGCGACCTGCTGCCCTCGGTGGCGGCGGGCCTGGGCGTCCCCGGGTTCACCGCGACGCTGCCGATCGCCCCGGCCGACCGGGCGGTGGTGTTCCTGGTGGACGGCCTGGGCTGGGAGCTGCTGCTGCGCCACCCGGAGTACGCGCCCTTCCTGTCCTCGCTGGCCGGGAGCTCGCTGGGCGGCACCGGCCGTCCGCTGACCGCGGGATTCCCGTCCACCACCGCGACCTCGCTGGCCTCGGTCGGCACCGGCACCCCGCCGGGCCTGCACGGGCTGGCCGGGTACACGGTGGCGGTGCCGGGCGCCGACTACCTGATGAACCAGCTGCGCTGGCAGCCGCACACCGACCCGCAGGCCTGGCAGCCGTACCCGACGGTCTTCGAGCGCACCCACCGGGCCGGGGTGGCGACCGCCCAGGTGTCCTCCCCGCTGTTCGCCCAGACCCCGCTGACCAAGGTGGCGCTCTCCGGCGGCACCTTCCTCGGCCGCACCACCGGCGAGGAGCGGATGGACCTGGCCGCCTCCTGGCTGGCCGAGCACGACCGGGCGCTGGTGTACACCTACGTCAGCGAGCTGGACGGCGCGGGCCACCGCTTCGGCGTGGACTCCGACGAGTGGCGGATGACGCTGGACGCGGTGGACCGGTTGGCCCGCCGACTGGCCGAGCAGCTGCCGCCGCGCTCGGCGATGTACGTGACCGCGGACCACGGCATGATCGACATCGCGCCGGAGGACCGGATCGACTTCGACGAGGACTGGGAGCTCGGCGCGGGCGTCGCACTGCTCGGCGGCGAGGGCCGGGCCCGGCACGTGTACGCCGTACCGGGCGCCGCGGCCGATGTGCACGCGGTCTGGAGCGAGGTGCTGGGCGACCGGATGTGGGTGGCCACCCGGGACCAGGCGATCGCGGCGGGCTGGTTCGGCCCGACCGTGGACGAGCGGGTGTACCGGCGGATCGGCGACGTGGTCGCCGCGGCCCGCGACGACATCGCGATCACCGCCTCCCGCAACGAACCCGGCGAGTCCGCGATGATCGGCCTGCACGGCTCGATGACCCCGGTCGAGCAGTTCGTGCCGCTGCTCGAAGTCCGCGGCTGAGCCGGCCCCTTGACCTCCCCGCGCCCGAACCCCCCTGATGTGAAAGGCCCTTGCTCCACCCATGGCTGAACTGGTGTTCTTCTCGGGCACGATGGACTGCGGCAAGTCGACGCTGGCGCTGCAGATGGACCACAATCACACCGCGCGCGGTCGGCAGGGCGTCATCCTGACCCGCAACGACCGCGCGGGCGCGGCGACCATCTCCAGCCGCCTCGGCCTGCGCGCCGACGCGGTCGAGGTGACGGACGACTTCGACTTCCACGCGCACGTGGTGCAGCGGCTGTCGGCGGGCGGCCGGGTGGACTACCTGATCTGCGACGAGGCGCAGTTCTTCGCCGCCGAGCAGGTCGACCAACTGGCCCGGGTGGTGGACGAGCTGGACATCGACGTCTACACCTTCGGCATCACGACCGACTTCCGCACCCGGTTGTTCCCCGGTTCGCAGCGGCTGATCGAGCTGGCCGACCGGGTGGAGGTGCTCCAGGTCGAGGCCCTGTGCTGGTGCGGCGCCCGGGCTACCCACAATGCCCGGACGGTCGGCGGGGTGATGGTCGTCGAGGGCGCCCAGGTGGTGATCGGCGACATCTCGGTGAAGGAGGACGAGGTCGGCTACGAGGTGCTGTGCCGCCGGCACCACCGCCGCCGGCTGACCGCCGCGACCGCCCGGGCCTCGGTGCTCTCCCCGGACGTGCTGCCCTTCGAGGAGCAGCAGGCCTGACCGTCCCGGGGCGAGCGGACGGGCTACAGCGTTTCGAGCACCGAGAAGTGCCCGCCCTGAGGGTCGGCGAGCCGGGCGGCCCGGCCGCGGGCGGTGTCGTGCGGTTCGACCAGGACACGGCCGCCGAGTTCGACGGCGTGATGGACGGTCAGCGCGGTGTCCCGGACGGCGAAGTGGGTGCGCCAGCGCGGCGGGTGGCCGCGCAGGTCGGCGTGGTGGCGGATGCCCGCGACCGGGCGTCCGCGCACCAGCAGCGCGGACTCGCCGTCGGTGGGCCGGACCGGGAGGTCGAGCACGGCGGCGTAGAAGACGGCGGCGCCGTCCGCGTCCGGGGTGAGCAGTTCGGCCCAGGCGGGCCCGCCGGGTTCCGCCCCGGCCTCGCGGCCGAGGTGTTCCTCGCCCTGCCAGAGGCCGAAGACGGCGCCGGAGACGTCGGCGGCGATCGCCAGCCGCCCGGCGCGTTCGGCCTGCAGTGGCCCGACGGCGACGGTGCCGCCGCACTCGCGTACCAGCTGGGTGGTGCGGTCGGCGTCGTCCACGGCGAAGTAGGTGGTCCACTGCACCGGGAAGCCGGTGGCGGTGGAGACGCCGAGGCCGGCGACGGGCTCCCCGTCGAGCTCGGCCCGGACGTAGGCGCCGAGTTGACCCGGCCCGGGGGAGTACGTCCAGCCGAGCAGCTCACCGTAGAAGGCGCGGGCGCCGGGCAGGTCGTCGGTCAGCAGGCTGACCCAGCAGGGCGTGCCCTGGGCCAGTCGGAGTTCCACCGCGGGCAATGCGGGCCTCCTCGTGGGTGGTTGGCGCACGGGAATCCTCGCGCGCGAGGGTGATGCTTCCACTCTGGCACGCGCCCAACCCTCGGGCCGCGCGGAAAATCCGGCAAAGAGCGCACAAAGAGCGGTGGTTCGGGCGTGTCGGTGGATTTTGTCTGATCGGGCCCGGCGTCGCGGGTCCGGCAAGGATTCGCCGGACCCGCCCCGGGGCGCGTTGCGCGACAATGGCCGGCATGACCACCAACAACGAGGGTTCCCCGCTGATCTCCGCGGCCGAACTGCGGGAGGCGCTCGCCTCCGCGCGCCCGCCGGTGCTGCTGGACGTGCGCTACCAACTGGTCGGCGCCGTGCCGGGCGGCCCGACCGCGGCCGAGGAGTACCGGGCGGGGCACCTGCCCGGTGCCCACTTCGTCGAGCTGGACCGGGACCTCGCCGCCGCGCCCGGCGCCCCCGGCCGGGGCGGGCGCCACCCGCTGCCGGACCCGGAGGAGTTCGGCGCCGCGATGCGCCGCTTCGGGGTGAGTGCGGAGCGTCCGGTCGTGGTGTACGACGGCGCGGCCTCGATGGCGGCGGCCCGGGCCTGGTGGCTGCTGCGCTGGGCCGGGCACCGGGACGTCCGGGTGCTGGACGGCGGCTTCGCGGCCTGGCAGGCGGCCGGTCTGCCGGTGACGGCGGAGTTGCCGGAGCCGGGGGAGGGCGACTTCAAGCCGGCCCCGGGGCAGCTGCCGACGGTGGACGGGGACGGCGCCGCGGCCTGGGCGCGCTCCGGTCTGCTGCTGGACGCCCGGTCGGGGGAGCGCTACCGGGGCGAGACCGAGCCGGTGGACCCGCGGGCCGGCCACATCCCGGGCGCGGTGTCGGCGCCGACGGCGGAGAACGTGGGCCCGGACGGGCGGTTCCGGCCGGCCGCGGAGCTGGCGGCCCGGTTCCGGGAGCTGGGCGCGGGCGAGCGGGAGACCGCGGTGTACTGCGGTTCGGGCGTGACGGCGGCGCACCAGATCCTGGCGCTGGAGGTGGCGGGCCTGAATGCCACGCTGTACCCGGGCTCGTGGAGCGAGTGGTCGAGCGACGAGAGCCGCCCGGTCGCGGTGACGGACCAGCCCGGCTGATCCGACCAGCCCGGCTGATCCGACCAGCCGGGCTGATTCCGGATACGCCGAAGGGGCGGGAGGCTCGGCCTCCCGCCCCTTCGGCGTCCGTCCTACTCCTGCTTCTTGCGCCGGCTGCCGAAGACGATCTCGTCCCAGCTGGGCACGGTGGCCCGGCGACCGGGCCGGACGCCGTCCGCCTCGGCCTGCCGGTCGGTGGTGCCGACGAGGCGCTCGCGGTGCGGGGCGACGGCCCGCGGCATCAGGATGTCGGCGTAGGCCGAGCCCGCACCGACCGCCGGAGCGGAGGCCGCGGCCGGCTCCTCGCTCTCCTCGGCGACCTCGGCGGGCACCGGTTCGATCGGGGTGGGGCCGCTGACGGCGAGGTCGCCGCGGAAGGCGGGGACCACGTCGAGCAGGCTGGTCAGCGAGTCCCGGGACTCGGCGGTGGCCTCCCGTGACTCGCGGACCTCGCGGGCCGACATGATGCGGTCGGCGGAGGGGCGGTCGATCATCGGGCGGGGCGGCCGGTCCTGGGGGAGCCGGGCGATCCGCGGGATGAACGGGAAGACCGAGTCATCCTCGCGCTCGACGGTCTCGCCGATCAGCGCGCGGGCCTCGTCATCGTTGGGCTGGACCAGGCGCCGGGGCGGGTCGTACGTCCAGGACGCGCTGCGGCCCTCGCCGTCGGCCCGGTAGGAGAGGATGACCTCCCAGGTGCCGTCGTCGCGCCGCCAGGAGTCCCAGCGCTCGGTGTCCTTCTCGGCGCCGCGCAGCGCGAGCCGCTCGGCCACGGCCTCGCCGAGCTGCGGCCCGGGGGACTCGCCGTTGCGGCGGATGGCGGTCTTGCGGGCGCGCTCGGCCATGAAGGCGCGCTCGGCGAGGACCGGACCCTCGAAGCGGCGGACGCGGTCGACGGAGATCCCGGCGGCCTGGGCGACCTCCTCGGCGGAGGCACCGGCTCGTATCCGGGCCTGGATGTCCCGGGGGCGCAGATGGCTCTCGACCTCGATCTCGATCTGGCCGAGGCGCGGCCGGTCGCCGCGGATGGCGGCGCGCAGCCGCTCGTCGATGGGGAGGGTGTACTCCGTGCTGTCGGCAGCCTTGAGCACCAGCCGTGTGCCGTCGTTGCTGACGGCCACAACCCGCAGTTCGGGCACGGTTACCTCCCGGGTGGTGCCTGCCGACGTCACCTGCGTCGCTGCTCCCGTACTGAGTGTGGCCTGCCCACTCGCGACTGGCCACAACCTTGCTGAGTTCCCCGGCGTGTCGGGCTCACGCCCGGCCACGCCGCTGTGGCACGGTTGCCTTTTTGCCACGTCATCCGTCGACGTCGCGCCTGGGTGTCCCGGCCGTCCTCGCACGAGCAGAGATCGCGACGATCCGGGACCGGCGTCGCCGTGCGTGTCCGTTCCGTGGCTCTTCGTCAAGCTGCCGGTGTAGGCACAGTCGACAAGTCGACCCAAGGCTCGGGCTTTACGAACAGTACTCCATTCGTGGCATCCGGAGGGGCGGCTCGCCGCTCAAGTCTCCCGCGATTCACGGGAATCTCAAGAGCGCACACCCCCAATGGCGGACCGCCGGCGGATGAACGGTGATCATCTTCACACAATCCGGGAGTGCAGAACCGCATTTTCGTCCCTTGTGTCCTTCTTTGGGCAAGATGGAGAGGCTTGTTCGAGAAGCAGTCGTACGGACCGAGGGATGTTGATGCCGGAGTGGAGCCCCGCCGAGGAGGGCGGCAAGGAGGAGCGCAAGCGGATCGATCTGAGTGTGGCTCAGGTCGTGGCGAGTGCGCTGGCCGCGGTGGTGGGCGCGCTGCTCGCCTCCGAACTCGGCGTCTACGGCACGATCATGGGCGCGGCCGTGGTGAGCATCGGGGCCACCACCGGCGGTGCGGTGTTCCAGCACATCTTCCGGCGGACCGGTGAGCAGCTGCGAGAGGCGGTGGACCGGGGGCCGAACCAGGCCGTGAACACGCTGCGCCAGGTACCGATGGAGCCGGAGCATCCGGCGGAGCCTGCGGGGCGGCCGGACGGGCCGCCGGTGATCACCTCGGAGTGGAACGAGCCGCAGGTGGTGCGGGCGCGCCGGCGGTGGACCTGGAAGACCTACGCGGCGGTGTCCGGGCTGGTGTTCGTCCTGGCGATGACGCCGATCGTGGCGTTCGAGCTGGCCACCGGGCAGCCGGTGTCGGCGACGGTGAAGGGCGAGTCCGGCAACGGGACGTCGTTCGGCGGCGGGGTGACACCCAAGTCCTCGACGCCGCAGGACGCCCCGGCGGAGCGGCCGTCCCCCGGGGGCGGCGGGCGCGACTCGCAGGCCACGCCGTCCGGCGGCGCCTCGGCCCCGGCGACGACCCGGCCGAGCCCGGAGCCGAGCGCCACCCCGAGCAGCGGCACCGGCGGGCAGGGCGGGAGCGCCTCGCCCTCGGCGGGCCCGAGCGCGAGCCCGTCGGCCGGTTCCTCGCCGTCGGCGGGCGGCGGCGGGAAGCCCACCGGTGGGGCCACGTCGCAGCCGCCCGCACCGAGCAACGCCCCGGCGGACGCGACGGTCGCCCCGCCGCTGTCCGCCGAGACGCCTGCGAGCTAAGCGCCCAGCACCCGCCGCAGGTAGTCGTTGCCGAAGACACGCTGCGGGTCGACCTCGTCGCGCAGCGCGGTGAAGTCGCCGAAGTGGGGGTAGACGCCGGCCAGGTACTCGGCGTCGCGGGTGTGCAGCTTGCCCCAGTGCGGGCGGCCCTGATGGGCGGTCATCAGCTGTTCGACACCGGTGAAGTAGCCCTGGTCGGCGGTGCCCCGGTAGAGGTGGACGGCGATGTAGGCGCTGTCCCGGCCGGAGGCGGTGGAGAGCCAGAGGTCGTCGGCGGGGGCGAAGCGGACCTCGACGGGGAAGCCGACCTTCCAGTCGGAGCGTTCGAGCAGGGCCTTCAGCTCGCGCAGCACCTCGGCGACGGCCGCGCGCGGGACGGCGTACTCCATCTCCACGAAGCGGACCTTGCGCGGGCTGGTGAACACCTTGTACGAGGTGTCGGTGTAGCTGCGGTCGGACCAGGCGCGGCTGGCGAGCGCGGCGATCGAGGGGATGGAGCGGGGGAAGCGTCGGCCGATCCGGCAGGCGCCCTCCCAGACGGTGTTGGAGAGGAAGTCGTCCTCCAGCCACTCCTTGAACCGGGGCAGCGGGGCGGTCGGGCCCTGGCTGCGGTTGTTGCGCTTGGTGGAGCAGCGGTCGGTGTGCGGGAACCAGTAGAACTCGAAGTGCTCGTTGACGGCGGTGAGGTCGTCGAGGCGTTCCAGCACCTCGTCGAAGGCCATCGGCTGTTCGTGCGCGCTGAGCAGGAAGGCCGGTTCGACGCCGAAGGTGATCGCGGTGATCACGCCGAGGGCGCCGAGGCCGAGGCGGGCGCCCTGGAAGAGCCGGGGGTTCTCGGTGGGGGAGCAGCGTTTGACGGTGCCGTCGGCGAGGACGATCTCCAGGGCGCGGATCTGGGCGGCGAGCGAGCCGGAGTCGCGGCCGGTGCCGTGGGTGCCGGTACTGGTGGCGCCGGCGACGGTCTGGACCTCGATGTCGCCCATGTTGGTGAGGGAGAGGCCCTCGGCGGCGAGGAGCCGGTTGAGGCGGTTCAGCGGGAGGCCGGATTCGACGGTGACGGTGCCGGCCGTGCGGTCGATCCCGCGGACGGCGGTGAGCGCCTGCGGGCGGATCAGCAGGCCGTCGCCGGCCGAGGCGATCGCGGTGAAGGAGTGGCCGGAGCCGACGGCCTTGACGGTGCGGCCCTGGTCGGCGGCGCGCAGGATCTCCTTGGCCAGTTCCTCCGCGGTGCCGGGGGTGGCGGTCCGGCTGGGAAGGGCGCTCTGGTTCCCGGCCCAGTTGGTCCACCGGGTGCGGGTCGCGGTACTGGCCTGGGGCATGGCGCTGCCTCCTGCTCCGTGGCCGAACGGGTCGGCGCGGTCCGGGGGCGGTGGGCCGCCCTACCCGCGGGTAGGGCCACGGGTAGGGCGAGATTAGTCAGTTCACCGTTCGACGTCTACGGGTCGTTCGACCGCTTCCGCGGGCTCGTTCGCGGCGACTCCGGCGCGCAGGCGGCCGAGCCCGGTCAGCGCGACGAGCACCCCGAGGGCACCGGCTGTCAGTGGGACCCAGTAGCCGGCCGAGGCGCCGGAGGCGTCGACCACCCAGCCGCCGACCGAGGAACCGAAGGCCACGCCGAGGGCGAGCCCGGTGGTGGTCCAGGCCATGCCCTCGGTGAGCTTCGCGGCCGGGACGAGTCGTTCGACCAGGGCCATCGCGGAGATGAGGGTGGGGGAGATGGCGACGCCGGCGATCAGCAGGGCGGCACCCGCCGCGACCAGCCCGCCGACGCCGTGCAGGGTGGAGGCGACGAGCAGGATGGGGATCATGCTGAGCGCCATCATCACCACGCCGACGAAGAATCGGGTGGACAGCGGGCTCCTGGGCTTGAGCGCTCCGTAGACGACGCCGGCCAGGCCGGAGCCGACGGCCCAGACGGCCAGGACGACGCTGGAGAGCCCCTTGTGCCCCTGGGCGTCGGCGAAGGCGACGGTGACGATCTCGACCGAGCCGAAGATCGCGCCGGTGGCGACGAAGGTCAGCACCAGGACGATCAGGCCGCCGTTGAGGATGGCGCTGCCGCCACCGTCGGCCGAGGCCGGATGGACCGGCGGTTCGGTGCGGCGCTGGGCGGTGAACAGGGCGATGCCGACGGCGAGCGCGACGACGGCCACGAGGACGCCGGACTCGGGGAACACGTTGGTGGCCAGGCCGATGGCGAGGATCGGGCCGACGATGAAGCAGATCTCGTCGACGACGGCCTCGAAGGAGTACGCGGTGTGCAGCTTGGCGGCGTCGTCGCGGTAGAGGTGGGCCCAGCGGGCGCGGACCATGGCGCCGGCACTGGGCATGACGCCGAGGCCGACGGCGAAGAGGAACAGCGTCCAGGACGGTGCGCGGAAGTGGGCGCAGAGCAGGAGCCCGGTCGCGGCGGCGAGGGTGAGCGCGGTGGCCGGCACGGCGATGCGGCGTTGCCCGCGGCGGTCGACCAGCCAGGAGACCGCCGGGCCGAGCACCGCGGCGGCGACCGCCATCGTCGCCGAGACCGCACCCGCAAGCCCGTACGACCCCGTCAGCTGGGAGAGCATGGTCACGATGCCGATGCCGGCCATGGAGATCGGCAGACGGGCTATGAACCCGGCGGAGGAGAAGGCCGCGGTGCCAGGGGAGGCGAATATTCGGCGGTAGCTGGACAGCACGGGGGCTCCGGACGGGGGGTAAGGAACAAGACTGGTAAACACAGCTTACGCACGTTGGCAAAGGGTATTTTCCGGACACCCGCGCGGCCCCGGCGCCGGGCCCTGCCCCCTCGGTGGCAGGATCGGTGCCATGTCCGACGCGCGCAAACCCTCCCCCTCCGGCGCCGCCCCGTACGACGCCCTGCTGCTGCTCTCCTTCGGCGGGCCCGAGGCCCCCGAGGACGTCGTCCCGTTCCTGGAGAACGTCACCCACGGCCGCGGCATCCCCAAGGAACGCCTGAAGGAGGTGGGCAAGCACTACTTCATGTTCGGCGGGGTCAGTCCGATCAACGAGCAGAACCGCGAGCTGCTCGCCGCCCTGCGGAAGGACTTCGCCGAGCACGGGCTGGACCTGCCGGTCTACTGGGGCAACCGGAACTGGGCGCCCTACCTGGTGGACACCCTGCGGGAGCTGGTCGCCGACGGCCACCGCCGGATCGCCGTGCTCGCCACCAGCGCCTACGCGGGCTACTCGGGCTGCCGCCAGTACCGGGAGAACCTGGCCGACGCGCTCGCCACCCTCGCCGAGGAGGGCCGCCCGGCGCTGACCGTCGACAAGCTGCGGCACTTCTACAACCACCCCGGCTTCGTCGAGCCGATGATCGACGCCGCCCTGGCCGCCCTGGAACAGCTGCCCGAGGACGTCCGCCCCGGCGCCCGGCTGGCCTTCACCACCCACTCCATCCCGGACGCGATGGCCGAGACCTCTGGCGCCCCGGACGACCCGTCCCGCGGCACCCCCGGCGGCGCGTACGTCGCCCAGCACCTGGACGTGGCCCGGCTGATCGCCGCGGCCGTCGCCGAGCGCACCGGCGTGGCCGACCGGCCCTGGCAGCTGGTGTTCCAGAGCCGCAGCGGCGCCCCGCACATCCCGTGGCTGGAACCCGACATCTGCGACCACCTGGAGGCCCAGCACGCCGACGGCGCGCCGGCCGTGGTGATGGTGCCGATCGGCTTCGTCTCCGATCACATGGAGGTCAAGTACGACCTCGACACCGAGGCCGTCGCCAAGGCTGCCGAACTCGGCCTGCCGGTGGCCCGGGCCGCCACCGTCGGCGCCGACCCGCGGTTCACCGCCGCCGTGCGCGAGCTGGTCCTGGAACGGGCCGCCACCGAGCGCGGCGAGACCGTGACCCGCTGCGCCCTGGGCGCCCTCGGCCCCAGCCACGACGTCTGCGCGGTGGCCTGCTGCCCCAACCCGCGCGCCCCCCGCCCGGCCGCCGCCGAGCGCTGACCCCTTCCGGAGGAGAATCCCGTGTCCACTCCCGCCCCGCCCGACGACCGGCTCCTCGACGACCTGCTCGACGTCGCCCTGGACGCGGCCCGGCAGGCCGGCGCCCTGCTGCGCGACGGCCGTCCCGCCGACCTCGGCGTGGCCGGCACCAAGAGCAGCCCGGTCGACGTGGTCACCGAGATGGACCTCGCCTCCGAGAAGCTCCTCGTGGAGCTGATCGCCGACCGCCGTCCCGAGGACGGCTACCTCGGCGAGGAGGGCGCCGAGCGCCCCGGCACCAGCGGGGTGCGCTGGGTGGTCGACCCGCTCGACGGCACGGTCAACTACCTGTACGGGCTGCCCTCCTGGGCGGTCAGCGTGGCCGCGGAGGTGGACGGCCGCGCCGTCGTCGGGGTCGTCCACGCCCCGGCGCGTGGCGAGCTGTTCCACGCCGTCCTCGGCCGCGGCGCCCGCCTCGACGGCCGTCCGGTCTCGGCCCGCCCGGCCCCGCCGTGGGGCCAGGCGCTGATCGGCACCGGCTTCAACTACGTCCAGTCGGTGCGGGTGCGCCAGGCCGAGGTGCTGCTCGCCCTGATGCCCGAGGTGCGGGACGTCCGCCGGGGCGGGGCGGCCGCGGTGGACCTGTGCGACGTGGCCGCCGGGCGGCTGGACGGCTACTACGAGCGCGGCCTCGCCCCCTGGGACCACGCGGCCGGCTGCCTGATCGCCACCGAGGCCGGCGCGCTGGTCGGCGGCCGCCCCGGGCACGGCCCGGACAGCCGACTCACCGTGGCCGCCGCGCCGGGCGTGTACGAGCCGCTGCAGGAGCGCCTGGCCGCCCTGCGCGCCTGGGCGGACTGACCGGGCGACCGCGGCGCGAGCCGCCACGGAGCCCCCGGGACGAAACCCCTCCGGACATGCGAAGAGCCCTGGCACACGGGGGATGCCAGGGCTTGGGGTTTCGCACGGCCCCCGTAGGACCGCAGGTGCCGGAGGACCGGCGTCGGGTCAGGCGGCGGTGCGGTGGCGCTCCAGCGCGGTGTCCACACCGTGCTCGGCGGCCAGACGACGCAGGTCGTCCAGCTCGGACTGCTCCACCTCGGCGAGGAACTCGTCCCCGGCCTCGATCGCGCGGTGCAGATCCTGCTCGGCGTTGGCTATGCGCTGCAGGATTCCGGCCTTGAAGGCGTCCATACGGGCCCCCTTACTTTGTCGGACGTGCACGGTCGTACGTTCTCCGCCCCGAGGAGGTCTGGCCAGCGAAAGCGTCCGGGCCGGCAGGTGGTGGATCTCCGGTCGGGCGCGGAGACGGCCTTCGGCCGCTCCCGGTGACATCCCAGCCCCAGGGCCGGCGCGGATGAACGCACGGCGGGTGGGTGCGATCGGCCAACAGCCAGATCGCGGGTGTGCAGCTGTCCTCCCCGCCCGGGGACCGGGGAAACCTCCCGTCACGAGAAAGTTGCCCGCGTCACAGTCCAAGCGGAGCGGTCCCGGTACGAACGGTCACCGCCGCGGGACCGCGCTCCGTGCCTGGGCGGCAGCTTATCGCTGCTTTACCGCAGGACCAGGCAGGATGGAGGCACCGTCGGAGCCGCGCGTCCGCTTCCGGGGCCGGCCTGGAGAAGGGACAACGACCGTGCGGGTTCTCGTCGTCGAGGACGAGCAACTGCTTGCCGAGGCCGTCGCGACCGGCCTGCGCCGCGAGGCGATGGCCGTGGACGTGGTGTACGACGGGGAGGCCGCGCTCCAGCGCATCGCGGTCAACGACTACGACGTGGTCGTCCTGGACCGCGACCTCCCGCTGGTGCACGGCGACGACGTCTGCCGCAAGGTGGTCGAACAGGGCCTGGCCACCAGGGTGATCATGCTGACCGCCTCCGGCGACATCAGCGACCGGGTCGAGGGCCTGGAGATCGGCGCGGACGACTACCTTCCGAAGCCGTTCGCCTTCAGCGAACTCGTCGCCCGGGTCCGGGCGCTGGGCCGCCGCGCGACCATCCCGCTGCCCCCGGTGCTGGAACGGGCCGGCATCTCGCTCGACCCCGGCCGGCGCGAGGTGATCCGCGAGGGACGCACCGTTCAGCTCGCCCCCAAGGAGTTCGCCGTCCTGGAGGTGCTGATGCGGGCCGGCGGCGCCGTCGTCTCCGCCGAGCAGTTGCTGGAGAAGGCCTGGGACGAGCACACCGACCCGTTCACCAACGTGGTGCGCGTCACCGTGATGACGCTGCGCCGCAAGCTCGGCGACCCACCGGTGATCATCACGGTGCCCGGTTCCGGCTACCGGATCTGACTGGAACACGCCCCCGGGAGCCCGCCCGAGGACTCCCCGCCGCACCCCGCGCCCGCCCCGGCGGACGCTCCGAGAGGACCATCATGACCACCCCGCCCCCGGCCGGCGGGCCCTCCGGCGCGCCCGCCGGCGGCCCGCGCGCCGTACCGCCCAAGCCCATCGCGCCGCCGCGCCAGCCCCGCCAGGACACGTACGTGCCCGGCGACGGGATGCTCGCCTGGCTGCCGTTCCGCCCCACCATCCGGATGCGGCTGACCCTGCTCTACGGCGGGATGTTCCTGATGGCCGGCGTCGTGCTGCTGCTGCTGATGTACTTCTTCGTCCGGCAGGCGCTGCACGACGTGGCGCCGCAGCAGTTCAACTTCACCGTGCTCAACCCCAACGGCAGCCTGTCGTCGTCGACCGTCTACGTCAACGGCCGCCCGATGTCCAGCGACCAGCTGAACGACGCGCTCGCCTCGATCCACGAGTCCCGCTCCACCTCGGCGCTCAACACGCTGCTGCAGAAGTCGCTCACCATGCTGGTCTGCCTCGCCGTGATCGCCTTCGCGGCCGGCTACGCGATGGCCGGCCGGGTGCTGCGCCCGCTCGGCCGGATCACCCGCACCGCCCGCGACGTCGCCTCCTCCGACCTGCACCGCCGGATCGAGCTGGACGGGCCGGACGACGAGCTCAAGGAGCTCGCCGACACCTTCGACGACATGCTGGACCGGCTGGACCGATCCTTCGACTCCCAGCGCCGCTTCGTCGCCAACGCCTCGCACGAGCTGCGCACCCCGCTGGCGATCAACCGCACCCTGCTGGAGGTCCAGCTCTCCGACCCGGCGTCCTCGCCCGACCTCCAGCAGCTCGGCAGGACCCTGCTGGCCACCAACGAGCGCAGCGAGCAACTGGTCGAGGGTCTGCTGCTGCTCGCCCGCAGCGAGAACGAGCTGACCGACCGCCGCCCGGTGGAGCTGTCCGAGGTGGCCACCCGGGCGCTGGAGCAGACCCGGGCCGAGGCGGACAAGCGCGAGGTCGAGCTGCGCTCGAAGCTCGATCCGGCCGTGGTCGGGGGCAACGGCGTGCTGCTGGAGCGGCTCGCGCTCAACCTGCTGCAGAACGCCGTCCGCTACAACACCCCGGGCGGCTGGGTCGAACTGGCCACCGGCAAGGTGCCGGGCGGGGGCGAGCTGGTGGTCTCCAACACCGGCCCGATGGTGCCCGGGTACGAACTGGAGCACATCTTCGAGCCGTTCCGCCGGATCAAGGGCGCCGACCGCACCCGCAGCGACAAGGGGGTCGGGCTCGGCCTGTCCATCGTCCGTTCGGTGGTGCGCGCCCACGGGGGCACCATCGAGGCCACCCCGCGTGCCGGCGGCGGCCTCACCATGCGGGTGCGCATCCCGGCGCCGTAGCGGCCTCCTGGGCCGTTCCCGAGCCGTAACGGGCCCCCTGGGTCGCCGCGTCCCGTGGGCGACCGTTCCCAGCCGCCCCCGTCAAGCCCGTCAAGACGACATCAGGCCTGACGGGGGCGGCTTGTCATTTGCGGCCCGAGCAACTTACGGTGTCGTAACCTACGCAGCCGTAAGTGCGTCCGCCGGTGGGTTCCGCCGACGGCTCCGTACGACGTGTGCCCGCCCTACGCGCCCGTCCCGCGCGTGCCCGTCCCCCGGGAGCAAGACCGTGACCATCGCCCCTGTGCAGAGCAGCACCTCGCTCGGATCGAGCGGCTGGACCGACACGCGGCTGATCCTGGCCCTCGAAGAGGTCGTGGAGAACGAGCTCAACCGCCACCTGGGCGTGGCCAAGGAGTGGATGCCGCACGAGTTCGTCCCGTGGAGCCAGGGCCGTGACTTCGACGGCGTGCTGGGCGGCGAGGCCTGGAACATCGAGCAGTCGAAGGTGACCCCGCTCGGACGGGTGTCGCTGGTGGTGAACCTGCTGACCGAGGACAACCTCCCCAGCTACCACCACGAGATCGCGACCATGTTCGGCCGCGAGGGCGCCTGGGGCACCTGGGTGCACCGCTGGACCGCCGAGGAGGGCCGGCACGGGATAGCCATCCGCGACTTCCTGCTCGCCACCCGGGCCGTCGACCCGGTGGAGCTGGAGCGGGCCCGGATGAACCACATGTCGGAGGGCTTCGAGTCCGACAACGCGCACAGCATGCTGCACTCGGTCGCCTACGTGGCCTTCCAGGAGCTGGCCACCCGCATCGCGCACCGCAACACGGGCAAGTATGCCGGCGACCCGTTGTGCGAGCAGCTGCTGGCGAAGATCGCCAACGACGAGAACCTGCACATGGTCTTCTACCGGAACCTGCTGAAGGCCGCCCTGGAGATCGCCCCCGACCAGGCCATGCGCGCCATCGCCGACGTGGTCACCGGCTTCCGGATGCCCGGCCACGGGATCCCCGGCTTCGAGCGCGCCTCCGCGCAGATCGCCCTCGGCGGGGTGTACAACCTCCGCATCCACCACGACGACGTGCTGCAGCCGGTGCTGCGCAAGCTGCGCGTGATGGAGATCGGCGGCCTCGGCCCGGAGGGCATGGTGGCGCAGAACGAGCTGGGCGTGTTCCTGGACGGGCTGGACGGGCAGGCGCGCAAGTTCGAGGAGCGCCAGGCCGCGATACTGGCGCGCCGGGCGGCCCGTCGCAGCGCCGAGTAGGGTGCGGCGACGGCACGTCGTCGCGAGGTCGGAGTGGGTGGATTTTCCGTGATTTGCCCCGGAAGATTCTGAACGTGACCAAGCTCACACTGTGTCGCTCCACGATGTCGGGTGACTCCGGAGAGTGATTACCCCATTGGGGGTGCCGATCGCCGTCCGTGACCGGAATCCGGTCTGGCTGCGGCCTGGAGGGTTGGTCGGCATCCCTGGTGGGCAAGGGATTTGGCGGACATCAGTACGGACTTCGCTCACTGAGCGTCGCTGGCCCGGCGGGCGTTTGGCGGGTCGGCGATGGCCCAGCGTGAGGCCTCCGGAGCCCCAAAGGATCACCCCAACGGAGCCCTGGCTGAGTGTCGATTGAGTAACAGGGCTTGAAGTAAGGCAAAATCTCCGCCTCGGGTCGGGCACAAGACCGACCCCCCATGCGTTACGTGCGCTGGAGATACCGCACACACCGCACAACCCGGAGGGGGAGAGCGAAAAATGGCAACGGACTACGACACCCCACGCAAGACCGACGACGAGCTCAACGAAGACAGCATCGAGGAACTCAAGGCTCGGCGGAATGACAAGGGCGGCAGCTCGGTCGACGTCGACGAGTTCGAGGCCGCCGAGGGCATGGAGCTCCCGGGCGCCGACCTCTCGGGCGAGGAGCTCGCGGTCCGCGTGCTGCCGAAGCAGGCCGACGAGTTCACCTGCATGAGCTGCTTCCTGGTACACCACCGCAGCCAGCTCTACAGCGAGAAGAACGGCAACCCGATCTGCCGGGACTGCGGCGCCTGAGCACCGCAGCGGACAGCGACCGGTACCCGTGGCTCCCGCGGGACCGGCACAACGCCCCTTCCGGCCCCGGGCAGCGGGGCCGGACGGCAGGTCCGCGGACCGTCCACAGGGACGGGCCCGGGAGGACGGAGTCGTTCGGCGGCGCGTCGGCCAGTACAGCACTGGCAACCATGGCAATAGCCAGTACGGCGTCGGCCAGGACAAAGTCGTAGGGACGGTCCCGCAGCAGCGGAACCGTCCCTCTCGGTTATCTCGGCCTTCTCGCCCCGGCGCCCCTTACGTACGGGTGCCGCGCCGCGCCTCGTCGAGCGCGTCGGCCAGCTTCATCGGCGAGCGGGTCGACAGGTACAGGTAGGGCGTCGGGTCGGCCGGGTCGTCCACCTCGACCCGCAGCGCGGTCGGGACGTAGCTGCGCAGCAGCATGAAGGCGCGGGGATCGGCCTTCGGGCCGCGCCAGGCCGCGGCCTCGGCGGGGCTCAGCGCGTGCGCGGCGCCCAGCGCTTCCACCGGGATCCGGGCGGGGCCCGCCACCAGCGAGCCCTGGACCACGCGGATCCGGGCCGAGCCGTAGCTGCTGATGGCCACCGCGCCGGCGGCGATGCCGGCGACCAGGCCGACCAGCGCGGCCGGGCCGCTGACCCGGATCAGGATCAGCGCGAGGGTGAGGCCGACTGCGACCGGGAGCAGCCACCAGGAGCGCGGCACCGTGAGGCGTTCGTCGTACATGCCTCCATTGTGGGTGCCCGGACGCCCGGAGCGGGACGCCACCCCCGGCGGAGGCCTTGCTACCCCTGGGTAGGGTGGGTCGGCGTGACCGGTACGACACCCTCCACCACCCCCACCGACCGGCCGGCGCCTGCGCTGCCGCCGACCCCGACCACCCCGCCGCCGGACGCCGTCCTCCCGCCGCGGGCCCCCGAGGCGCCCGCCCCCGGCACCCGGCTCGGCTCCCACTACGAGCACTGCTTCGGTTGCGGCCCGCAGCACCCCGGCGGCCTGCGGATCGACGCGGTCGCCGGCGAGGGACTGGACGTCACCGCCGAGTTCACCGTCCGGGACGTTCACCAGGGCGGCCCCGGGTTGGCCCACGGCGGCGTGCTGACGACGGCGATGGACGAGACCCTCGGCACGCTCAACTGGCTGCTGCACGCCCCCGCGGTGACCGGCAGGCTGGAGACCGACTTCCTCCGCCCGGTGCCCGTCGACTCGGTGCTGCACCTGCGCGCCTGGGTCACCGGAGTGCACGGCCGCAAGATCTACAGCGCCGCCGAGGCGCGGATCGGCGGCCCGGACGGACCGGTCGCCGTGCGTGCTCAGGCGCTCTTCATTCAGGTGAAGCTGGAACACTTCACCTCGCACGGTCGTCCCGAGGACATCGAGAAGGTCCTCGACGACCCGGATCTGATGAAGCGCGCACGAGCCTTTGAGGTGAACCCTTGAGCGAGACCCCCCGCCCGCCGCTGGACGTCCTGATCAGGCGCGTCGACCCCGAGCTGCCGCTGCCCGAGTACGCGCAGCCCGGGGACGCCGGTGCCGATCTGCGCACCACTGTCGACGCCGAGCTGGCCCCCGGCGAGCGGGCGGTGCTCCCCACCGGCATCGCCATCGCCCTCCCGGACGGTTACGCGGCCTTCGTCCACCCCCGCTCCGGGCTCGCAGCTCGTTGCGGAGTTGCGCTCGTGAACGCCCCGGGGACGGTCGATGCCGGGTACCGTGGAGAGATCAAGGTGATCGTCGTCAATCTGGACCCGCGCGAGGGGGTCAGCTTCCGCCGAGGGGACCGGATCGCCCAGCTGGTCATCCAGCAGGTCGAGAAGGCCCGCTTCCACGAGGTGGCCGAGCTGCCTGGGTCGGCACGCGCCGAGGGCGGGTTCGGGTCGACCGGTGGCCACGCCGCGGTCTAGCATTCCCGCGGCCTCGCAGGAAGCCGAGCAGGTATTCGCATCGGTCTTGGACCGGGAAGGACAGTGACCGTGTTCCGTCGTCGCCAGAAGAGCGAGGACGCTGTCGAGCAGCTCGCCGACGACGCCATCAGCGCCGACGAGACGGCCGATGACGTCGAAGGTTCCGCCGAGAGCGAGAACGTGACCGAGCTGGACCCGGCCGACAAGTTCGGCCTGCCGCCGGCCCCGCGGCCGGACGGCCCGTGGGACCACTCCGAGCTGGAGAACCCCGAGGAGGGCCGCGTCGACCTCGGGGGACTGCTGGTCCCCGGGGTCGAGGGCATGGAGCTGCGCGTCGAGGTCGCGGGTGACGCGATCGTCGCCGCCACCCTCGTGCTCGGCAACAGCGCCATCCAGCTCCAGGCCTTCGCGGCCCCGAAGTCGGAGGGCATCTGGGGGGAGGTCCGGGAGGAGATCGCCAACGGCATCACCTCGCAGGGCGGAATCGTGGACGAGGAGGAGGGCCCGCTCGGCTGGCACCTCCGCGCCCAGGTCCCGGTGCAGCTCCCGGACGGCACCCAGGGCGTGCAGCTGGTGCGCTTCGTAGGCTGTGACGGTCCGCGCTGGTTCCTGCGCGGCGTGATCTCGGGCCAGGCCGCCGTGCAGCCCGAGATGGCCGGCATTCTGGAGCAGGTCTTCCGCCAGACCGTCGTCGTGCGCGGCGAGAGCCCGATGGCACCCCGCGACCCGATCGTGCTCAAGCTTCCCGAGGACGCCCAGATGGTTGCCGACGGTGGTGGGGCTGCTGCCGCCGCCGGCGAGGGCGAGAGCCGCTTCGGCGGCACCGCGCTCGACCCGTTCGCGCGCGGTCCGGAGATCACCGAGGTCCGTTGATCGGGGTCGCCTGGTCCGGTTCGCCTGATCCGGGTTGTCGGGTCTGATCGCCGCCGCATCGCCCCCGCCCGGGACCCCGGGCGGGGGCGATTTGCATGTGGCGGGTCGGTCCCCGTACAGTTCCGGAGTCGCCGCGGGAGACCGGGGCAACAAAGCGGAAAGCAAATCCGATGAATGAAACTCCGGAAAACGGAGCGGAAAACATCTGATAAGCTGGAAACACGAAAGAATGAAGCGCCCGGAGGGCCCGCTGGAAGGCGGTCCGAAGGAAGCGTCCGTTCCTTGAGAACTCAACAGCGTGCCAAAAGTCAACGCCAGATATGTTGACATCCCCGGCCTCGATCACTTGATCGGGGTTGGAGATTCCTT
>NZ_JBIWPN010000019.1:0-135808 GCF_044768305.1 Kitasatospora sp. NPDC101155
TTTCGACGCCAGGTAAGCCATTGGGCCCAGGAATAACCTCCGAATTCCTCCCGGCTCTACCGGGAATACAACCAGGCGCTTTCAGGGCGCACTCGTACCAGGTGGTCTTGCCGCGCTTCTGCGGGTCGACGCCCCAGCGGTGGGTGAGGCCCTCCACGAGCTGGAGACCCCGACCGGTCTCGGCGAGGTCGGAGGACGTTCGCGGCTGGGGGAGGGCGTCGCTCTCGTCGGAGACGGTGACCCGCAGGGTGCCGTCGAGGAGGGAGAACCAGACGACGGGCGCGGGGGTGTCGCCGTGCCGCCAGGCGTTGGTGATGAGCTCCATCAGGGCGAGTTCGGCGTTGAAGATGGTCTCGGCGTCCCAGCCGTTACGGGTCATGGCGTCCCGCAGGGCCTGCCGGGAGAGGGTGAGCGAGGGGGTATTACGGGTGCACACGGGAACCTCCGTGAGGCTGTGGTGTGGGAGAGGTGACGACGGTCGTCGCCGTGAGCCAGGCCGGGGTGCGACTGCTCTGCGGCGCGCGGGCAGCAGGCGCCTACTGCCCTTGATGCAGGCATTACTGACGATCCGTCGGATCGAGCTGAGAACGACGATAGCGCATCGGAGCTTAACGTTAAGCTCCGATGCGCGAAGGTTCCCCGATGGAGTCATCCCCCGGATGGCCACCCCTGCGCGCGGCACGGCAGACTGGCGCCTGTACCGGCAGAAAGGACGCCATGGCCAACCGTCAGAACCCGACCCTTCGCCAGCGTCGACTTGGCGCTGAACTGCGGAGGATGCGAGAGCAGGCCGGCTTCGCAGGCAGTCACCTCGCCCGCTTGCTCGGTGTGACTCCAGCTCTGGTGACACAGATGGAGAACGGGAAGTCCGCCGTTAGCGTGGAGCGCCTGCACGAGATCGCGGAGGCTTGCATGTGCGCCAACGCGCCCTTGGTCGACGCGCTCGCCGGGATGGCCAGGGAGCGAGATCGGGCCTGGTGGGATGAGTATCGCAACGCCCTCACAGCCGCCCCCATTGATGTGGCGGAAATGGAGGGACATGCGAAGAGGCTCAAGAGCTTCAACATCGGCTTCATCCCGGGGCTGCTTCAGACGATCCCCTATGCCGCCGCCGTGTTCGCGAGAGGTTTCACTCCTCTCCCCGGTCGCGAGGTCGATCGCAGGGTGGGGTTCCGCCTGCGGAGGCAGCAAACTATTCGATCCGGTGAAACGCCGTACGTGGCACTGGTCCACGAGGCAGCGCTGCGAATTCAGTACGGCGGTCCCGCAGTACTCAGGGAACAGCTTGGCTCCCTCGTCGAAGACTCCGAGCTTCCGGGAGTCTCGCTGCGAGTCGTACCGTTCGACACGGCCGACTTCCCTGGCCCCAGTGAGAACCTGATCTACGCGGAGGGGCCGGTGCCGGAGCTGGATACGGTCCAGGCTGACTCGTCCCACGGCTCCCACATCTTCGACTCGCCCGCCCAGCTGGCGGGCTATCGCGCAATCTTTGAGCGCATCGAAGCCGCCGCGCTCCCGGAGAGCGAGTCGAGAGATTACATTCGCTCGATCATGAAGGAACTGAACGACAGGTATGAATAGCTCCGAGTGGCAGAAATCCAGCTTCAGCGAAGCAGCCAGCAACTGCGTCGAGGTGCGCGCACGTGAAGGGGTGGTCGAGCTCCGTGAGTCTGACGAGGGCGACGTCATCGTCCGCACCACGCGCCTCAAGTTCGCCAAGTTCCTCCAGGCCACCAAGGCCGGCGAGTTCGACCACCTGACCGCCGACGCCTGAGCGAGAAGCCCCCGCGCCCGCCACCCCGGGGGCGCGGGGGCCGTCTACAGTCCGGGGCTCAGACCTCCCGGACGCCTGCCCGCCAGACCGCCGCCGTCAGCGGCACGCCCGGCCGGTACGCCAGGTGGACGTGCGAGGGCGCGTCCAGCAGCAGCAGGTCCGCGCGCGAGCTGACCGCGATCGTGCCCACGTCCGTGCGCCGCAGCGCGTGCGCGCCACCGGCCGTGGCCGCCCAGACGGCCTCGTCCGGGGTCATCCCCATCTCCCGCACGGCCACCGCGATGCAGAACGCCATCGAACTGGTGAAGCTGGAGCCCGGGTTGCAGTCGGTGGACAGCGCCACCACCGCGCCCGCGTCCAGCAGCCGCCGTCCGCTCGGGTACTCGGCGCGGGTGGAGAACTCCGCCCCCGGCAGCAGGGTCGCGACCGTCGCCGAACCGGCCAGCGCCGCCACGTCCTCGTCGGTGAGGTGGGTGCAGTGGTCCGCCGAGGCGGCCCCCAGCTCCACCGCGAGCTGCACGCCCGGCCCGTACGTGAGCTGGTTGGCGTGCACCCGGGGGGTGAGCCCCTTCTCGATGCCCGCCGTCAGCACCGCCCGCGCCTGGTCGCCGTCGAAGGCGCCCTTCTCGCAGAACACGTCCACCCAACGGGCGTGCGGGGCGCAGGCGTCCAGCATCTCGCCGGTGACCAGGTCGACGTAGCCGGCCGGGTCCTCGGCGTACTCGGGGGCCACGATGTGCGCGCCCAGGTAGGTGGTCTCCGGGGTGTGCTTCGCGGCGATCCGCAGCGCCCGGGCCTCGTCCTCGACCGTCAGTCCGTAACCGGACTTGCACTCGATGGTGGTGGTGCCCTGCCGCAGCGCCTCCCGGACGAACCCGGCCACGTTCGCCTCCAGTTCGGCATCACTCGCCGCCCTCGTGGCCGCCACCGTGGTGCGGATGCCGCCCGCAGAGTAGGACTGCCCGGACATCCGGGCGTTGAACTCGGCGGTGCGGTCGCCCGCGAACACCAGGTGGGCGTGCGAGTCGACGAAGCCGGGCAGCAGCGCCCGGCCCTCGGCGTCGAAGCGCTCGTCCGCCGCCGGGGCCTGCGCCGCCGGGCCGACCCAGGCGACGGTGTCGCCGTCGACCACCACGGCCGCGTCGGTCAGCAGGCCGAGCGGCCCGGTGCCGCGCCCGGGGTCGTTGGTGACCAGGCTGCCGATGCCCGTGATCAAGGTGGTCCTGGTACTCAAGACAACGCCTTCCGATGGGAGTTGGCCAACTCGATTGATGGAGCAGGAATCAGCAGTCCAGCGCGCCGATCGCGGCGCGCAGCGCCCCCGGCACGTCGGCCACCAGCTGGTGCACGCCGTCCCGGACGATGTGCCGCCCGCCGACCACCACGTGCCGCACGTCCGCCGCCGAGGCCGCGAAGACGGCGATCTCGGCGCCGAGCCGGGGCGGCGGGCCCGCCGTACGGACGGTGTCCAGCGCGATCGCCGTGAAGTCGGCGAGCGCCCCGGCCTCGATCCGCCCGGCCTCGGGCCAGCCCAGCGAGGCGTGCCCGTCCTCGCCGCCGGCCCGCAGCAGTGCGTTCGCTGTCCAGTGGCCGCGGGTCTGCGTGCGCAGCCGCTCGTTCAGCTCCAGCGCGCGGGCCTCCTCGAACGGGTCGATCACCGCGTGGCTGTCGCTGCCCAGGGTGATCGGGCTGCCCGCCGAGGCCAGCCGGCGGGCCGGGCCGATGCCGTCCGCGAGGTCCCGTTCGGTGGTGGGGCACATGCAGACGGTGGTGGAGGAGTCGGTGAGGAGCCGGATGTCCTCGCCGGTGAGGTGGGTGGCGTGCACGGCCGAGGTGCGCGGGCCGAGCGCGCCGTGGTCGGCGAGCAGCCGGGTCGGGGTGACGCCGTGCGCGGCGAGACAGGCGTCGTTCTCGGCGGTCTGCTCGGACAGGTGGACGTGCAGCGGGGCCTTGCGCATCGCCGCCCAGTGCGCGACGGTGCCCAGCTGCTCGGCCGGGACGGCCCGGACCGAGTGGATGGCGGCGCCGATCCGGGCGTGCTCGCGGGGCTTGAGCGCGTCCGCCCGTACCGCCCAGGCCTCGGCGTCGCCGTCGCTGAACCGCAGCTGCGGGTGCGTCGGTTCGGCGCCGAAGCCGGAGGACAGGTAGCAGGTGTCCAGCAGGGTGATCCGGATGCCGGCCAGGGCGGCGGCCTCGATCAGCGCCTCGCCCATCGCGTTCGGGTCGGTGTAGCGGGCGCCGCCGGGCGCGTGGTGCAGGTAGTGGAACTCGCCGACGGCGGTGATCCCGGCGAGCGCCATCTCGGCGTAGACGGCGGTGGCGAGCTCCAGGTAGGTGTCCGGGTCGAGCGCGCCGGCGAACCGGTACATGGTGTCGCGCCAGGTCCAGAACGTCCCGGAGCCGACCTGGACGTGCCCGCGCAGCGCCCGGTGGAAGGCGTGCGAGTGAGCGTTGGCCTGGCCGGGCACCAGCAGGCCGTCGAGGCGGACGGCGCCGGGCGGGCAGGGACCGCTGTCCGGGGTCACGGAGGTGATCCGGCCGCCGGGGCCGGTGGCGATCAGCACGTCCTGCCCGACCACCGGCCCGTCGTCGTGCGGCAGCCAGGCGTACTGCGCCCAGTAGGTCACCGGGGTCGATGCGGTCAGCGGCACGCCAGGTCCTCCAGTACGTCGGCGAGGGCGGCGACCCCGGACAGGCAGTCGGCCTCCTCGGCGTGTTCGGCCGGGGAGTGCGAGACGCCGGTGGGGTTGCGCACGAACAGCATGGCGGTCGGGACCGCGGACGCCAGGATGCCGGCGTCGTGTCCCGCGCCGGTGGGCAGCACCGGGGCGTCCAGCAGCTTGGCGAGCCGGTCGCGCAGCGGGCCGTCGAAGTCCACCACCGGGGTGTAGGACTCGCGGGTCAGCTCGACCCGGACGCCGTCGCGCCCGCCGCGCTCGGCGGCGGCCCGCTCGATCTCGGCGACCAGCTCGGTGAGGGTGGCCTCGTCGGCGGCCCGGGAGTCCAGCCAGCCGCGCACCAGCGAGGCGATCGCGTTGGTGCCGTTGGGCTCGACCGCGACCTTGCCGAAGGTGGCCAGCGCACCCGCGAGCTTCGCCTTCTTGCGGGCGGCGAGCACGGTGTTGGCGAAGGTCAGCATCGGGTCGCGGCGGTCCTCGATCCGGGTGGTGCCGGCGTGGTTGGCCTCGCCGTGGAAGTCGAACCGCCACCGGCCGTGCGGCCAGATCGCGCTGGCCACGCCGACCGGCTGCCCCTCGGTGAGGTGGCGGCCCTGCTCGACGTGGAGTTCGACGAAGGCGCCGATCCGGGCCAGCCGCTCGTCGTCCGCGCCGATCGCGGTCGGGTCGTAGCCGGCCTTCTCCATCGCGTCGGGCAGCCGCAGGCCGTCGGCGTCGCGCAGCTCGTACGCGTCCTCGCGGGAGAGCACCCCGGCGGTCAGCCGGGAGCCGATGCAGGCCACGCCGAACCGGGCGCCCTCCTCGTCACCGAAGTTGACGATCGCCAGCGGCCGGGTGAACTCGGCTCCCCTGGCGCGGAGTTCGTCCAGCGCGGCGAAGGAGGAGACCACCCCGAGCGGCCCGTCGAAGGCGCCGCCGTCCGGGACGGAGTCCAGGTGCGAGCCGGTGACGACCGCCCCGTGCGCGGTCGGGTCGCCCAGCCAGGCCCACTGGTTGCCGTTGCGGTCCAGCTCGTACGTCAGGCCGCGACCGCGGGCCTGCTGCTCGAACCAGGCGCGGCACTCGGCGTCGGCGGAGTTCCAGGCGAAGCGGCGGTAGCCGCCGGAGGAGGCGGAGCGGCCCACGGGGAGCAGCTCCGCCCACATCTCGTTGAACGTCGAGGTCACAGCTCGCCCATCGGGACGCGGACCCCGCGCTCGGCGGCGACCTCGGTGGCCCGGTCGTAGCCGGCGTCCACGTGCCGGATGACGCCCATGCCCGGGTCGTTGGTGAGCACCCGGCGGATCTTCTCCCCGGCCAGCGCGGTGCCGTCGGCGACGGTGACCTGGCCGGCGTGGATCGAGCGGCCGATGCCGACGCCGCCGCCGTGGTGGATGGACACCCAGGAGGCGCCGGAGGCTACGTTGACCATGGCGTTGAGCAGCGGCCAGTCGGCGATCGCGTCCGAGCCGTCCAGCATCGCCTCGGTCTCCCGGTACGGGGAGGCCACCGAGCCGCAGTCCAGGTGGTCGCGGCCGATCACGATCGGGGCGGACAGCTCACCGGAGGCGACCATGTCGTTGAAGCGCTCACCGGCCTTGTCGCGCTCGCCGTAGCCGAGCCAGCAGATGCGCGCGGGCAGGCCCTGGAAGTGCACCTTCTCCTGGGCCATCTTGATCCAGCGGGCCAGCGACTCGTTCTCCGGGAAGAGGTCGAGGACGGCCTTGTCGGTCTTGTGGATGTCCTGCGGGTCGCCGGACAGCGCCGCCCAGCGGAACGGGCCCTTGCCCTCGCAGAACAGCGGGCGGATGTACGCCGGGACGAAGCCGGGGAAGGCGAAGGCGCGGTCGTAGCCGGCCAGCTGGGCCTCGCCGCGGATCGAGTTGCCGTAGTCGAAGACCTCGGCGCCGCGGTCGAGGAAGCCGACCATCGCCTCGACGTGCCTGGCCATCGACTCGCGCGAGCGCTGGGTGAACTCGGCGGGCTTGGCGGCCGCGTAGTCGGCCATGTCGTCGAAAGCGACGCCGACCGGCAGGTAGCTGAGCGGGTCGTGGGCGCTGGTCTGGTCGGTGACGATGTCGATCGGCGCATCCATCGCGAGCAGCTGCGGAACCAGCTCGGCGGCGTTGCCCAGCACGCCGATGGAGAGCGGCTGGCGCTTGTCGCGGGCGGCGGTGGCGAGCTCCAGCGCGTGGGAGAGGTCCTTGGCCTCGACGTCCAGGTAGCGGTGCTCGATCCGGCGGGAGATGCGGGACGGGTCGCAGTCGATGCAGATCGCCACGCCGCCGTTCATGGTGACGGCCAGCGGCTGGGCGCCGCCCATCCCGCCGAGGCCGGCGGTGAGGGTGATGGTGCCCTCCAGCGTGCCGTTGAAGCGCTTGTTGGCGACGGCGGCGAAGGTCTCGTAGGTGCCCTGGAGGATGCCCTGGGTGCCGATGTAGATCCAGGAGCCGGCGGTCATCTGGCCGTACATGGTGAGCCCGAGGCTCTCCAGGCGGCGGAACTCCTCCCAGTTGGCCCAGTCGCCGACCAGGTTGGAGTTGGCGATGAGCACACGCGGCGCCCACTCGTGGGTCTGCATCACGCCGACCGGCCGGCCGGACTGGACCAGCATGGTCTCGTCCTGCTTCAGCCCCTGCAGCGTCTTCACCATGGCGTCGAAGGAGCGCCAGTCGCGGGCGGCCTTGCCGGTGCCGCCGTAGACCACCAGCTTCGACGGGTGCTCGGCCACCTCGGGGTCGAGGTTGTTCATCAGCATCCGCAGGGCGGCCTCCTGCTGCCACCCCTGCGTCGTGAGTCCCGTCCCGCGCGCCGCACGCACCTCTCGCGGTCCGCTCGTCTGCTGCTGCACCATGTCCCGGCCTCCCTGCGGATGGATTCATTCAAGCTTGGCTCGGCTGAATATATCTAAACAACCAGCTTTCGACCAGACCCCGGAACCATCCGATCAATGCCCAAGTCGGGACGCCTGCCAGCCATACGCTCAGGCTGAAAAGACCAGCCACTCAGCCCAGTAGAGGACGCCATGGCCACCAGCCCGGTACGACCCGGCAAGCTTCGTCGCGCCGCAGAAGAGATCGAGCAGCACACGGGACTGCGGGTCCAGATCATCGGTGGCGCTCTGCTGATGTCGCCGCCTCGCCGAGGCAAGCACGCGGGGACAGTGCGATGCCTGCGCGAACGAATCGGATCACAACTGCCGACCGGCCTCGACGTCTACGAGTCGTCATCCATCGCCCTGCCGGACGACCAGGACGACTACGCGACCCCGGACCTGCTCGTCCTACCCACCGAGTGGGCGAGCGAGGACAGCTGGCTGGCTGACACCCGTGGCGTCGTTCTGGCTGTCGAGGTGGCCCCCTCCCCCTCGCGCGTCACCCACATCGCGACGAAGACCAGCTGGTACGCGATCGCAGGCGTGCCGGTCCTCCTCGCGGTCGACCCCCGCAAGGGCGCCTGGACACTCCACACCCACCCCCGCGACGGCGAGTACCAAGGCGTCCTGCACGGCAAGTACGGCGAGGCCGTCCCGCTGCCCTCGCCGCTGCCCGCCGAGCTGGACACCTCCGGTCTTCCGCTCTACGCCCCCCGCAGCTGAGTCACGCGGCGGCGTCACCGCCGTCCCAGTCGATGCCGATCTCGGCCAGCCAGCGGCGGTCGGCCGCGTCGGGCGCTGGCGGGGACGGCGGACGGGGGATGTTCTGGACGGGCCCCAGGCCGTACCTCTCGGCCGCCGCCGCGGCACGGGCGTCGGGTTCGATGACGCCGACGTGTACGGCGGACTCGTCGCCCGGGTCGAGGACGGTCAGTTCGGGATCGGGCAGGCGCCGCAGGGTGACACGGCGTCCGCAGGCGGGGCAGGACCATTCGTCAGCACCCGAGGCCAGGCGGGCGACGAACTTCATCTCGTGGATCACGCGCATGGGCGGCACCCCCTGCAGTAGGGGATGCCCGGGTTCGTGCCGAGTACTCTCCCGCTTATTCGAGGAACAAACCCCGGGCCGCCGCCGACTGCTCGATCGCCTCCAACCGCGCCTCCGCGCCCGGGAGTTCGTCACACATGGTCTGCAGCAGCACCCGGCCGAGCATCATCGGCGCGCAGGCGGTGTCGAAGACCAGCCCGGTGCCGACGGCCGCCGGCAGCATCAGGTCGGAGAGCTTGGCGACCGGCGAGAAGGCGCTGTCGGCCACGGTGAGCACGGTCAGTCCGCACTCCCGGGCCACCACCAGCGCGTCCATCAACTCCCGCGGGTAGCGCGGCAGCGCGAAGCAGAGCAGCGCGGTGGCACCCGCCGCGGCGGCCTGTTCCAGCCGGTCGGCGAGCATGCTGCCGCCCTCGTCCAGCAGCCGGACGTCCGGGTGCACCTTGGACGCGAAGTACGCGAAGCCGCCCGCCTGCGCGGAGGCGGCCCGCAGGCCGAGCACCGGCAGCGGGCGGGAGGCGGCGAGCACCCGGGCGGCCCGGGTGATCGGTTCGGGGTCGGCGAGCAGTTCGGCGAGGTGGCGCAGGTGCTCGATCTCGGCGAGCACGGCCTGCTGGTGCTCGTTGCGCACCGCGTCGGCCGGGGTCTCCGGCGCGGCCGGCTCGCCGGCGCCGAGTTCGCGCAGCTGCTTGCGCAGTGCCGGGTAGCCGTCGTACCCGAGCGCGACCGCGAAGCGGGTGACGGAGGGCTGGCTGACCCCGGCGAGCTCGGCCACCTCGACGCTGGACAGGAACGGCGCCTCGGTGGCGTGCCGGACCAGCGAGTGCGCGATCCGCCGCTGGGTGGGCGTCAGCCGATGCCCTTCGAACAGCTGCAGCAGCCGGGCGGAGGCGCCGACGGTGCCGGCCTCGTCGGTGGCGGTCATCAGCGGGTACCTCCGGATGCGAGCGGTTCGGACGACGACTGTGCAGCAGCGCGGCGCGCCTGGCAAAGTCGTCTCGTACGGCGGAACGGCCCTTGAGACGTCCCGGAGTTCGGACAGCGGTCCCGCCCGGACCGGCGGGGCTCGGGGTAACCCTGATTTCTCCCTGACCCCGCCCGGATTCCCCCCGCGAACGGATGGACCGGGCTCTGCGCCGGCCCCAGGCTATGGGCATGGACACTCGCCAGGACGACCTGCGGCGCGACCTCGACGCCACCCTGCAGGCCCGCAAGGAACTCGGCAAGGAGTACGAGGAGGAACTCGTCGACTCCTTCATGAAGCGCCTCGACGCCCGCCTGGACGCCCGGGCCGAGCGCTCGGTCGCCGAGCGGATGGACGACTACGCGCCCTCCTACCGGGACCGGGACCGGGGCCGCGACCGCCGCGGCGGGTGGGGCGCCCGGCGCTCCCCCGCCGGGCTGGCGGTGGTCTCGATGGCCCTCGGCATCCCGCTGACCGCGATCAACAGCAGCCCCGGCGGGGCCGGCTTCCCCGCCCTGCTGGTCACCTGGGCCGGCATCGTCGGGGTCAACTTCGCCGCCGCCCTGGGCAACCGGCTGAACCGCGCCGACCGCCGACCGCGGGGCGACTGGGACTGAACCCCGGCCGCCCCGCAGCGCGTCCATCTCAGGCCAGCGGTCCGGTGACCCGCTCCACCGCGCGCACCAGGTCACCGGAGGCGACGAACGCCGCGGCGGCCTCCAGGTCCGGCGAGAGGAAGCGGTCCCGACCGGCGCCGCCGACCCCCGCCGCGCGGGCGGCGGCCAGCGCGGCCGCGGTGGCCGGAGCCAGTCGGCCGGCCGGGTCGGCCGGATCGGCCTGCTGGCGGATCTCCAGCGCGCGGGCCGCGGCGGTCAGTTCGACGGCCAGGATCCGGCCGAGGTTCTCCACCGCCTGGCGCAGCTTGCGGGCCGCCGACCAGCCCATCGACACGTGGTCCTCCTGCATCGCGGAGGACGGGATCGAGTCGACCGAGGCCGGGACGGCGAGCCGCTTGTTCTCGCTGACCAGCGCCGCCTGGGTGTACTGGGCGATCATCAGGCCGGAGTCCACGCCCGGGTCGTCGGCCAGGAAGGCCGGCAGGCCGTGCGAGCGGGCCTTGTCGAGCAGCCGGTCGGTACGGCGCTCGGAGATCGAGCCGAGGTCGGCGGCCGCGATGGCGAGGAAGTCCAGCACGTAGGCGACCGGCGCGCCGTGGAAGTTGCCGTTGGACTCCACCCGGCCGTCCGGCAGCACCACCGGGTTGTCCACCGAGGCGGCCAGCTCGCGCGAGGCGACCAGCTGGGCGTGCGCCAGGGTGTCCCGGCCGGCCCCGGCCACCTGCGGGGCGCAGCGGATCGAGTAGGCGTCCTGGACCCGCGGCGCGTCGTCCTGGTGGTGGCCGGTGAGGCCGGAGTCCTTGAGCACGGCCAGCATGTTGGCGGCGCTGAGCGCCTGGCCGGGGTGCGGGCGGATCGGGGCGTGCAGCTCGGGGGCGAGCACCTTGTCGGTGCCGAGCAGCGCCTCCAGGCTCATCGCGGCGGTGATGTCGGCGGTGGTGAACAGGCGGCTGAGGTCGGCGATGGCCATCACCAGCATGCCGAGCATGCCGTCGGTGCCGTTGATGAGGGCCAGGCCCTCCTTCTCCAGCAGCTCGACCGGCTCGATGCCGGCGGCGGCGAGCAGCTCGGCGACGGGCTTCTCCTCCCCGTCCGGGCCGGTGGCGGTGCCTTCGCCCATCAGCACCAGCGCGCAGTGCGACAGCGGCGCGAGGTCTCCGGAGCAGCCGAGCGAGCCGAACTCGCGGACCACCGGGGTGATGCCCGCGTTGAGCAGGGCGGCCATGGTCTGCGCGACCAGCGGCCGCACGCCGGTACGGCCGGAGGCCAGCGTCTTCATCCGCAGGAACATCAGCGCGCGGACCACCTCGCGCTCGACCGCCGGGCCCATGCCGGCCGCGTGCGAGCGCACCAGCGAGCGCTGCAGCTGGGCGCGCAGCTCGGGGCTGATGTGCCGGACGGCGAGCGCGCCGAAGCCGGTCGACACGCCGTAGACGGGGCGCGGCTCGGCCGCGAGGGCGTCGATCCGCGCTCGGGCGGCCGCCATCTCGGCGAGCGCGTCGGGACCGATCTCGACCCGGGCATTGCCCCGGGCGACGGCCAGCACGTCCTCCGCACTGACGTCGGCCTTGCCGACCTGGACCAGCGGAGCGTCGGGGGCCACAGCACTGTGCATATCCATATACACAATCACAGCAGGTGAATGAAGATATGACAACAGCTGCTCACCATCCGGATTCTCCGACGCCCCGATCCGCACCGCACCCCGGGGGTCTCCGCTAACGTCTCCGCCAACCCATCGGCCACCCCTTCAGCTCGGCCTCGATCAGGTCCGCGGCCCGCCGAGTGCCGCCCTCGGCGCGGCCGGCGGCGGACAGAGCCGCCAGCCGTTCGGCCACCGCCGGGTCGCCGACCAGCTCCAGCAGGGCGGCGCGCAGCGCCTCCGGGGTGGCCTGCTCGGTGTCCAGCCGACGGGCGACGCCGAGGCCCACCAGGGCGTCCGCGTTGGCGAACTGGTCGGCGGCCTGCGGCACCGCGATCATCGGCACGGCGTGGAACAGCCCCTCACTGGAGCCGCCCATGCCCGCGTGGGTGACGAAGGCGTCCGCCTGGGAGAGCACCGACAACTGCGGCACCCAGCGGTGCACCTCGACGGTGTCCGGCACCTCGCCGAGCTCGGCCAGGTCGGTGTGCTTGCCGATCTGGAGCACGACACGCCAGCCCGGCAGACCCCCGAAGGCCTCGACGCAGGCCCGGTAGAAGGCGGGCTGGCGGGTGAAGGCCGAGCCCAGCGAGACCAGCAGCACCTTCTCGGCGTCCGCCGGCCGCTGCCACCGCCCCTGGTGGGCGCGATCACCGAAGCAGGGCCCGACGAAACTGAAGCGCCGTTCGTCGACCCGGTCCGCGTGGGGCTGGAGCGCGCGCGGGACGAGCGCGATGCACCGGTCCGGGCGGTTCTTGAAGGCCTCCACGTCGCGCTCCACCGCGCCTGCCTCGGCCAGCCAGTCGGCGAACCGGCGGTAGTGCTCGGGGCCGCCGGGGCCGTTGCGGATCGCCTCGAAGACCGCGGCCATGTCCTCCTCGATGCCGTCCCAGCCGACGAAGCTGGAGGACAGCTGCACCACCGGCACGCCCAGCCGTTCGCCGAGCGCCCGTCCGGCGAAGCCCGCGATGTCGTAGAGCACCAGGTCGGGGCGGTCGCCCTCGAAGGCCTCCAGCAGGGCGGACCACATCGACAGCGTGTCGTCCAGGAACACGTCCTGGATCGCCACCGGGCCCTCCGGCCAGCCAGCCGGGTCGTCGGCGAGCGGCAGCCTGGTCGGGTACGGGACGAAGGCCGCGCCGGTGGACTCGACGACCTCGCGGAAGGACGGGTCGTTGACGTAGCTGACCCGGTGGCCCCGGGCGACCAGCTCGGCGATCACGGCGAGGCTGGGGTTGACGTGCCCATGGGCCGGAACGGAGACCATCAGGATGTGTGCGGGGCGGTTCACGGGCACCTCCGGGGATAGCTATCGAGACGAGACGTACCGTCTCGCGATGTCTGAAGAGACAATACGTCTCGTCTCGCCATGGCGCATAGAATTTTTCCCATGGCTTCCAGAACCGCCCCCGACCCCGCCCGTCGCAGCGAGCGCGCACGCGCCGCCGTCCTCGCCGCCGCCACCGACCTCGTCGCCGAGGTCGGCTACAGCAAGCTGACCATCGAGGCGATCGCCGCCCGGGCCGGCGTCGGCAAGCAGACCATCTACCGGTGGTGGCCCTCGAAGGGTGCCGTCGTCTTCGACGCCTTCCTCGCCGTCAACCAGCACGAGGGCGGCCTCGCACTCCCCGACACCGGCGACCTCGCCGCCGACCTGCGGGCCGTCCTGCGCCCCACCAGCGACGAGCTCACCGACCCGGGCGCCGACCGCACCTACCGCGCCATCATCGCCGAGATCCTCAACGACCCGGCGCTGCACGCCGAGTACCGCACCCGCCTGCTGGACCCGCTGCTGGAGATCACCCGCGACCGCCTCCGCACCGCCCGCGAGGCCGGCCAGCTCGCCCCCGACGCCGACCTCGACCTGGCCGTCGAACTGGTCTACGGCCCGCTCTACTACCGCTGGCAGTACCGGCTCGGCCCGCTCACCCACGAGCACGCCGACCGCCTGGTCGACGCCGCCCTACGGGCCCTCAACCCGCCTGTCGCTAACGGCCGTTCCGACGTCTGACCGCGTACACCAGCAGCACGACGACCAGCAGGACCACCAGCGCCGCGACCGCCAACCAGCCGAACACCGCGTCCAGCGCCCGCCCGACCACGCTGCGGCGGGCCTTCCGGGTGCGCCGCGACGCGGCATGGCCCGTGATCCGGTGCGCCCGCAGGCCCGCCCGCAGCTGCGGCGCCCGCTCAGGGGCCGTCCGTACGGGTGCGGCCCGGATCGGCGTCGGGCCCGTCTGGCCCGCCGGGGCCGCCGGGGCCGCCGGCAGGACCACCGACGCCGCCGACGCCGGGGCGGCCGTCGCCACCCCGCCGCCGAGCACCAGCACCCCGGCCACCGCCGCGCCCACCAGCCGTCCGCCCACCGCCGACCCCCACTCCCCGATCCATCCCCGCCACCATCCCACCGCGCCACCCACCCGCGGCAGCCCTCGCCCCCACCCGCGACCCACCCGCGACACCCCGGTCACCGAACCGGCACAAAGCGGCGCCGCCCCGCCGCCGGACGGGGCACCGGCAGGCAACGCCCGGACGTCAAGGGGCAGCCGGTGCAACCCGGATCACTCCCTACGGCACGGGCGGGTTGCCGATCAGCTCAGCGGCATCCTCGGCGAAGAACTCCACCAGGCCCCCACCACCACGATCCCCCGCCCCCTCACATCGCCGGCGGCGAAGCCGCCCCCGCCAACGCCACCGCCACCACCGCCCGCATCGCGCAGGCGACCTGCCCCAACGGCAGCGTCGCGTCGTCGGCGAAGAGCTCCACCAGCCAGCCCCCCGCCGCGTTCTGCCCACCGGCCGCGACCATCCCCCGGTAACCGGAGACGACCAGCATCGCCTCCTCCGCCGGATCGTTCCCCGCCGCGCCCGCGCGGAGCGCGAAGGCACCGCCCCGGACGGCGCGGCGGGTCATCGGGTAGTGGCGGAGGTCGAAAACGGCGTCCGGGGCCTCGATCTGGGCGCGCTGGGTCTCGGCGCGGGTGCTGCTGGGCCCGCTGGTCATCCGGTAGACGGCGTGCTGGGAGGTGCGCATCAGCTGGGAGCCGGGCGAGACGTAGGAGACCCACCAGCCGACCGCGTCGAGCAGCCGGGCGGAGGTCTCGGCGACCACGACCAGTTTGGCGAGGGTGTCGGCCGGGTGGACGGCCCGGGCGGCCGCGGCCTGGTCGAGGGCGGCGAGGACGGCGGTGAGCAGTTGCCCGGGGTCGGCGCTGTGGGCGGCGCCGCGGAAGCGCCGCCGGTCCGCCGCACCGGCCCGCCCGCCGGGGCTGCGGCGGCCGTCGGCGCGGTGGTGCGGGTCGGCGGCGTCGGCGAGCAGCACGGTGGGGTCGGGCGAGAAGCCGGGGCCGTGGCTGCGCCCGGCGACGACGGGGTGGGCGGCGCGGGCGGCCTTGGCCCGGTACTGGGCGGCGTCGGCGAGCCGGAAGAGCCGGTCGGGGGTGGTGACCGGCCCGATGGAGTCCCCGGTGGAGGCGACGCCGCAGGCGACCCCCTCGCCCTCGGACAGCGCCAGCGCCCGCGCGCACAGCTCCTCGGCGACGGTGACCACCTCGTCGGCCTTCTGCCCCTCCGCCAGCAGGCAGAACTCGTCCCCGCCGAGCCGGGCGGCGAGGCTGCCGGGCAGCTTGGCGGCGGCCAGCGACAGCTGGTGTGCGAAGCGTTCCAGCAGCCGGTCGCCCATCTCGTGGCCGAGCTGGTCGTTGACCCGCTTCAGTCCGTTGACGTCGCAGACCACCAGCGAGACCACGGTGCTGTCCCGGTTGTGCGCCTCCAGCGCGCTCTCCAGCCGGGCGTCGACGGCGCGCCGGTTGGCCAGGCCGGTGAGCGGGTCGGAGAAGGCGAGCTTGCGCAGGTCGGCGAGGCGCTCGGTCTGGGCGAGTCCGGCCGAGACCTGGGCGGCGAGCAGGGTCGCGTAGTCGGCGTCGGCCTGGGTGAACTCGGGCGTTCCGATGGACCGGGCGAGGTAGAGCTCGCCCCAGGCCTGCCCGTGCAGCACGATCGGCGCGACCACACAGCAGGCCCGTCCGCGCCGGCGCAGCGCCGCGGCGCGTTCCCGGCAGTACGCGCCGGCGGTCGGGTGCGTGTGTCCGGCGTGCGGTTCGACGTTCTCGGCGGTCTGCAGCCAGGCGCGGGGCAGGCGCCCGGTGGTCCAGCGCTCCTCCAGGTAGGTCACGATCTCCGGGAAGTCCGCGACCGGGTACGACTCGTCCTCCGGCAGCTCCTCCTCACCGGGGGCGAGCGCTCCGTGGTTGACCAGGACCCGCAGCCGGCCGGACTCGCGGTCCCACACCGAGACGGCGGCCATGGTGGCGCCGAGCGCCTCGGTGGCCCGGGCGGCGGCGGCCCGGACGGCCTCCAGCGGGGTGAGCGCGCCGGCCATGTCCTGGGCGAGTTCGACCACCGACTGCAGCCGCAGGTCGGGCAGCGGGTCGGGGCGGCGCGGGCCATCGCAGTCGCAGCCGCGGTCCGTCATGATCGCCTCACTGCTCACCGGCTCGCCTCGCTCCCTGTGCTCGGTCCTGCCAGACCCCCGAAGCCGATCGCACCCGTCCGGCCGCTTGCACCAAGACTATGGCGATTTCGTTCGGTTATGCCCCGTTTGCCCGGATGGACCCGCAGCGGACCGTACGGCTTTCAACCGTTCGGCCACTCGGAGGCCCCTCCCGGACTCGGGTACCCCTCGGAGCGCCCCCGGAGCCCCTGCCCGACTCGGCCGCCCGAGGAGCCCGGGAGGAGGCCCCAGGAGGAGGCACCCGCCCGCTACTCCGGCTTCAGCCGCCGCGACAGCAGCCACGGCTCGACCAGCCCCAGCCCCCGCACCGGCCGCCGCCACATCGGCTGCAGGTGGAACCGGGCCCCCGCGTCCGGCCCCGGCACCGGCAGCCCGGAGGCGGGCATCCCGGCGGCCACCGACAGCGCCTCCGCCAGACCCGGCCCCTCCGAGTCGGCCGGGGCGACGCTGCCGTTCTGCTCCAGCGCGGCGGCGAACTGCCCGTCGATCAGCACCGCGTCCTTGGGCGCGATCGAGGTGAGCCGGCTGGCCAGGTTCACCGTGGTGCCGAAGACGTCGCCCATCCGCTGGGTGACCGTCCCGAAGGCCATGCCGACCCGCAGCGCCGGGATGGTGTCGTCCTCGGCCAGCGCCTCGATCAGGCTCAGCGCGATCTCGGCGGCGGTCGCCGGGTCCTCGGAGACGTAGAGGATCTCGTCGCCGAGGGTCTTGATCACCCGGCCGCCCTGCCCGGCGATCAGGTCGGAGCAGGTGTTCTCGAAGGTCTCGACCAGCTCGCCGAGTTCCTCCTCCTCCAGCCGCCGCGACAGCCGGGTGAAGCCGACCAGGTCCGCGAAGCCGACCGCGAGCCGGCCGCTGGTGATCTCGTTGTCCTCGGCGGCCTGCACCACCCGGCCGGTGACGGCGGCCAGCTGGCGCCGCCAGACGTACACCAGGAACTGCTCCAGCTCCGGCAGCAGCAGCTCGACCAGCGGGTACGCGACGTCGGCGCGGGTCAGCCCCGGCTCGGCGGACTGGGTGAGGTTCTCCAGGAAGGTGTCCATCTGCCAGCCGGCCAGCCGGGCCGTGGTCTGGCCGGTGGAACGGGCCACCTGGATCGCCATCGACTCGCTGAGCAGACCGGACTCGACCAGGCCGGCGAGGCGCCGCAGCGCGATCACGTCGCCGTCGGTGAGCGCCCGGGACTGGCCGATGTCGGGGAAGCCCATGGCCCGCCAGAAGCGGGTGGCCAGCTCCATCGGGACGTCGGCGGCGCGCGCGGCCTGGTACGGGGTGTAGCGGCGTGGCGCGTCCAGGATCAGGCGTTCCAGTTCGAGCGCGACCGTGGGGTCGTGGTTGCCCGCCGTCCCGCCGCTGCCGTCCCCTGCCACCGGTCCGTCCCCGTGCGGTTGCCGCACTTGCCTCGTTTCCTACCTGTCCGGGCGCGCCGCCCGCCACCCGGGCGGGCAGTGGCGCGCCTCACACTGCTGCCAGGTGGAATGTTCGCACGGAATCCCGTGATCCGGGGCATCCGCCCGAGTCAAGGGGAGGTGAAGACTGCCGTTCAGGGGGCTTCGGGGCGGACGTGCACCACGTCCCCCGCGCCGACCGCCCGGCGCGCGCCGTCGGCGGTACGGACCACCAGGCGGCCGTCCCCGTCGATCGCCACCGCCTCGCCGACCAGCTCGCGGTCGCCCGGCAGGTGCACCTTCACCTGGCGGCCCAGGGTGGTGCAGCGGTCCACGTACGCGCGCATCAGGTCGCTCGCGTGCGGGTCCCCGGCCGCGGCCGTCCATTCGCGGTACAGCACGGCGAACTCGCGCAGCAGGGCGCGCAGCAGGACGGAGCGGTCGGTGGTCTCGGCGCCCGCCAGCGCGAGCGAGGCGGCGGTGGGGACGGGCAGCTCCTCCGCGCGCAGCGAGACGTTCAGCCCCATCCCGGCCACCACCGCGCCGCCGCTGAGCTCGGTGAGGATGCCGCCGAGCTTGCGCTCCGCGCCGTCGATCTCCACCTGCAGGTCATTGGGCCACTTCAACCCGGCCTCGACCCCGGCCACCCGGCCGAGCGTGCTGGCGGCGGCCACCCCGACCAGGATCGGCAGCCAGCCGTACCGCTCGACCGGCACCTCCTCGGGGCGCAGCAGGAAGGACAGGAACAGCCCGGAGCGGGCCGGGGCGCTCCACTGCCGGTCCAGCCGCCCGCGCGCGGCGCTCTGCGCCTCGGCGACCAGCACCGCGCCCTGCGGGGCACCGGCCCGGGCCCGCTCGGCGAGGTCGGTGTTGGTGGAGCCGGTCTCGGCGACGACGTCCAGCGAGGTCCAGAGCCCGCCCGGGACGACCAGGTCCCGGCGCAGCGCCTCCTCGTCCAGCGGCGGCCGGTCCAGGTTGGTCCAGGGGGACGGTCCGGTACGGCCGAAGCCGCGCAGTCCGCTGCGGCGGGGGGTGTCGGGTGCGGTCATGGGCAGCAGACTAGAGGCGTAGTCCGCCCTATCGTCCCGCATGACGCGCGTTAACACACTGTGTCGATGGCCATAACGCCAGGACATGCCGCATCGCCCTGCGCGCTGGCTACGCTACCCAACGGTAGTTCGCAGCGCCGCCCTGCCCTCATGCGCGAGCCCCCAACGCCGGCCCGCACGCAATCGAACAGGCCGCGGCCCATGATCAGGGAGAGCCACCGCATGACCGAGGCCCCGTACGACCCCCACACCACCGCAGGCAAGCTCGCCGACCTGCGGCGCAGGCTGGACGAGGCGGTGCACTCCGGCTCGGCCAAGGCCGTGGAGAAGCAGCACGCCAAGGGCAAGCTGACCGCCCGCGAGCGGGTCGTGGAGCTGCTGGACGAGGACTCCTTCGTCGAGTTCGACGAGTTCGCGCGGCACCGCTCGACCAACTTCGGCCAGGAGAAGAACCGCCCGTACGGCGACGGCGTGGTGACCGGCTACGGCACCGTCGACGGCCGCCAGGTCGCGGTCTTCGCCCAGGACTTCACCGTCTTCGGCGGTTCGCTCGGCGAGGTCTTCGGAGAGAAGATCGTCAAGGTGATGGACTTCGCGCTGAAGACCGGCTGCCCGGTCATCGGCATCAACGACTCCGGCGGCGCCCGGATCCAGGAGGGCGTGGTATCGCTCGGCCTGTACGGCGAGATCTTCCGCCGCAACGTGCACGCCTCGGGCGTCATCCCGCAGATCTCGCTGATCATGGGCCCCTGCGCCGGCGGCGCGGTCTACTCCCCCGCGATCACCGACTTCGTGGTGATGGCCGACCAGACCTCGCACATGTTCATCACCGGCCCGGACGTGATCAAGACCGTGACCGGCGAGGACGTCGGCATGGAGGAGCTGGGCGGCGCCCGCACCCACAACACCAAGTCCGGCAACGCCCACTACCTGGCCACGGACGAGAAGGAGGCGATCGAGTACGTCAAGAGCCTGCTCTCGTACCTGCCCTCCAACAACCTGAGCGACCCGCCGTCCTACCCCGAGCAGGCCGACCTGTCGATCACCGACGAGGACCTCGAACTCGACACGATCGTGCCGGACTCGGCGAACCAGCCGTACGACATGCGCAAGCTGATCGAGCACATCGTCGACGACGGCGAGTTCCTGGAGACCCAGCCGCTGTACGCGGGCAACATCATCACCGGCTTCGGCCGGGTCGAGGGCCACCCGGTCGGCATCGTCGGCAACCAGCCGATGGACCTGGCCGGCTGCCTGGACATCAACGCCAGCGAGAAGGCCGCGCGCTTCATCCGCACCTGCGACTCCTTCAACATCCCGGTGCTGACCTTCGTCGACGTGCCCGGCTTCCTGCCCGGCACCGAGCAGGAGTGGGACGGCATCATCCGCCGCGGCGCCAAGCTGATCTACGCCTACGCCGAGGCCACCGTCCCGCTGATCACCGTGATCACCCGCAAGGCCTTCGGCGGCGCGTACGACGTCATGGGCTCCAAGCACCTGGGCGCCGACCTCAACCTGGCCTGGCCGACCGCCCAGATCGCGGTGATGGGCGCGCAGGGCGCGATCAACATCCTGCACCGCCGAGAGATCGCCGAGGCCGAGGCGGCCGGCGCCGTCGAGGAGAAGCGGGCCGAGCTGATCGCCTCGTACGAGGACACCCTGCTGAACCCGTACCTGGCCGCCGAGCGCGGCTACGTCGACGCAGTGATCGCCCCGAGCGAGACCCGTCGGCACATCGTCCGGGGTCTGCGGGCCCTGCGCGGCAAGCGCGAGGTGCTGCCGCCCAAGAAGCACGGCAACATCCCCCTGTAGGCCCCATCCCTGTCGGGAGAGAACACGCCATGTCCCCGATCCACGTGCTGCACGGGCAGCCGACCCCCGAGGAGCTCGCCACCGTCCTGGCGGTGGTCCAGGCCCGGGCCGCCGCCGCGCAGGCCGCCGCCGAGGCGGCGCGCCAGGCCGGCGTCGGCCCGGCCTCCCCCTGGAACGACCGCTCCCGCCTGCTCCGCCCCGCCGTCCACCCGGGCGTCAACGCCTGGCGGACGTCGGGCTGGGCGCACTGAGTTGACGCGCGCAGCGCAGGAAGTCGGCCCGTCCGACTTCCTGTGCTGTGTTTTTCGCCCGCTCGCCTCCGGGGCGCTTTCGGCCCGGCGCCGACGGTCGGCGCACTGATACTCGCCCGCTCGCCTCCGGGGCGCTCTGACCCGGCGCCGACGGTCGGCGCTCCGGCGCTCGTGCCTCGCTTGTCGCTCCTCCCTTTCGGCACCGGCGCGCCCCTTCGGCTCGGGGCGGGCCCTTCGACTCGGCTCAGGGCTGTTTCCTTCCCGTCCGGCCGCCGGCGTCGCCCGAAACCTGAGTACGGATACTCAGGCGCCCGGCCCCCGCGCGGCGCACTCTGGACAGGTGCTCTGGTCAGACCCCCGCGATGAGCCCTCGCCCGAGGCCCGCCGCATGCAGGAACGGATGCAGCGGGCCGGCAAGGTGCTCGCCGCCCTGGTGCTGGTAGGCGCCGTCCTGATCATGATCGCCCGGTCGTTCACCTGAGCCGTTCACCCGAACGGCGGACACCGGCACCCCCTACCCTGGTGGGCATGACCGACCAGCGCCCCCTCGTCCTCGCCTCCGCCTCCCCCGCCCGCCTCGGGCTGCTGCGCCAGGCGGGGCTCGACCCGCGCGTAGTGGTCAGCGGCGTCGACGAGGACGCGCTCAGCGCCGCCTCCCCCGCCGAGCTCGCCCTCGTCCTGGCCGAGGCCAAGGCGAAGGCCGTCGCCGCCGAACTGACCGCCGGCGAGCTGGTGATCGGCTGCGACTCCGTCCTGGAGCTGGACGGCGAGGCCCTCGGCAAGCCCGCCGACGCCGCCGAGGCGCTGGCCCGCTGGCAGTCGATGCGCGGCCGCGCCGGCGTGCTGCGCACCGGCCACTGCGTGATCGACACCGTCACCGGTCGGCAGTCCTCGGCGACCGCCTCCACCACCGTCCGCTTCGGCACCCCGGACGACGAGGAGATCGCCGCCTACGTGGCCTCCGGCGAACCGCTGCACGTGGCCGGGGCGTTCACCCTGGACGGCCGCTCGGCCCCGTTCATCGACGGCATCGACGGCGACCCGGGCAACGTCATCGGCCTGTCCCTGCCGCTGCTGCGCCGACTGCTCGCCGACCTGGACGTCCGGCTGGTCGATCTCTGGGCCTGAAGGCCGGGGCCGATCCGTGGACCGAGCAACCTGCCGCACCCGGCCGGTGCACCCCTAAGCTGAGCGGCGTTCGAACGGGGAGGGAACGCGGCGATGACCGACAGCGTGCTCAACGTGGTGCTCGGCCTGGTGGCCAGCGCCATCAGCGCCGGCCTGGGCTGGCTGGCCCAGGCCCTGCGGCGGCGCCGCAGGATCGAACGGGTGCGGGGGCTTCCTCGGGCTGCCGTCCGGCAGCGAGTGCCTGATCGTGGTGCCCCGCAGCATCGGGACGGGCTCGCACGCGCGCACCGTGACCCGCCGGAACGCCTACGCGCTGATGTGGCTGGCCGGGCTGGTCGAGGAGTGCGGCGCCCGGCCCGAACTGGTCGCCCACGACGCCGCGCACCGCGGCCTGGGCACCAAGACCGAGCTGTGCCTGGGCGGTCCGGTCAGCAACGACCGGATGGCCGCCCACCTGGCCTGGGGCCTGCCGGGGGTGCTGGTCACCTCCGGTCCCGGTCCGGGCAGCAACGTGCTCGTGGTGGGCGACCGCGACTTCCGCGCCGACCAGGACCAGGCGCACACCCTGCTGGCCCGGATCGCCACCCCGGACGACGGCCGACCGGTGTTCCTGATCTCCGGCCAGACCGGCACCGCCAACCAGGCTGGGGTGCGCTACCTGGTGTCCCACCACCGCGAACTCGCCCGCAAGTACGGCCGGAACGGAACGTTCGCGCTCGTCCTGCGGGTGGTCAACCCGGAGGCGTACGGGCCGGACATGGTGGAACTCGTCGCCGACGTGACGGCCGAGGCGCTGCGGCGCCCCGCCGCCGCCTCGACCACGGCTTAAGCGGGCTGCGGGAAGGTGTGTCCCATGACACCGTCCCGCCGCGCCGCCCGCCGGTCACCCACCGTCGACCGCCTCGGTCCCACCGCACCGGCCTCGACCTGCGAAGTCGCCACAAGGGCGGTGTCCGGGGCCCGAATTCCCATCACCGAGCGTGTGGGATAGTTCACAACCTGGGGCTACTCGCCGGTACTGCCCAGGAATCCATAAACTCAACGAGGTTCAAGAAGGGAGCCACAGTGCGCAAGGTGCTCATCGCCAACCGCGGGGAAATCGCCGTCCGCGTCGCCCGGGCCTGCTCGGACGCCGGTATCGCCAGCGTCGCCGTCTACGCCGAGCCGGACCGGGATGCGCTGCACGTCCGCGCGGCCGACGAGGCTTACGCGCTGGGTGGTGACACCCCCGGCACCAGTTACCTCGACATCGCCAAGGTCCTCAAGGCCGCCGAGGACGCCGGCGCGGACGCCGTCCACCCCGGCTACGGGTTCCTGTCGGAGAACGCCGACTTCGCCCAGGCCGTCATCGACGCGGGTCTGACCTGGATCGGCCCGCCGCCGCAGGCCATCCGCGACCTCGGTGACAAGGTCACCGCCCGTCACGTCGCCCAGCGCGCCGGCGCCCCGCTGGTGGCCGGCACCCCGGACCCGGTCTCGGGTGCGGACGAGGTCGTCGCATTCGCGCAGGAACACGGCCTGCCGGTCGCCATCAAGGCGGCGTTCGGCGGCGGCGGCCGCGGCCTCAAGGTCGCCCGCACGCTGGAGGAGATCCCGGAGCTGTACGAGTCCGCGGTGCGCGAGGCGGTCGCCGCCTTCGGTCGCGGCGAGTGCTTCGTCGAGCGCTACCTGGACAACCCGCGGCACGTGGAGACCCAGTGCCTCGCGGACAAGCACGGCAACGTGGTGGTCGTCTCCACCCGTGACTGCTCGCTGCAGCGCCGGCACCAGAAGCTGGTCGAGGAGGCGCCCGCGCCGTTCCTGACCCCGGAGCAGAACGCCGAGCTGTACCGCGCGTCGAAGGCCATCCTGAAGGAGGCCGGCTACGAGGGCGCCGGGACCTGCGAGTTCCTGGTGGCGACGGACGGCACGATCTCCTTCCTGGAGGTGAACACCCGTCTGCAGGTGGAGCACCCGGTCACCGAGGAGGTCACCGGGATCGACCTGGTCCGCGAGATGTTCCGGATCGCCGACGGCGAGGAACTCGGCTACGGCGACCCGGAGGTGCGCGGCCACTCCTTCGAGTTCCGCATCAACGGCGAGGACCCGGGCCGCAACTTCCTGCCCGCGCCCGGCACCGTGACGCTGTTCGCCCCGCCGTCCGGCCCGGGCGTGCGCCTGGACTCCGGCGTGGAGACCGGCTCGGTCATCGGCCCGGCCTGGGACTCGCTGCTGGCCAAGCTGATCGTCTCCGGCCGTGACCGCAAGCAGGCCCTGGAGCGGGCCAAGCGCGCACTGAACGAGTTCAAGGTGGAGGGCATGGCCACCGCCATCCCGTTCCACCAGGCGGTCGTCACCGACCCGGCGTTCGCGCCCGAGGTGCACGGCAGCGACGAGCCGTTCACGATCTACACCCGCTGGATCGAGACCGAGTTCAACAACACCATCCCGGCGTTCGCGGGCTCGGCCGGCGAGGCCGAGGAGGCCGAGACCCGGGAGACCGTGGTCGTCGAGGTCGGTGGCAAGCGGATCGAGGTCTCGCTGCCGTCCTCGCTGGGCGTCTCGACGGCGCCGGCGGCCGGTGCGGCGGGTGCCGCCAAGGCCAAGCGCCGGGTGGGCGCCAAGAAGGCCGGCTCGGCCGTCAGCGGTGACACCCTGGCCTCGCCGATGCAGGGCACCATCGTCAAGGTCGCCGTCGAGGAGGGCCAGGTCGTCGCCGAGGGCGAGCTGATCGTGGTCCTGGAGGCGATGAAGATGGAGCAGCCGCTGAACGCCCACAAGTCGGGCACCGTCGTCGGCCTCAAGGCCGAGGTGGGCGCGAGCGTCAGCAGCGGCGCCGCGCTCTGCGAGATCAAGGACTGACCGAGGCCGTAGCGGTTCGGGCCCCGGCGAAATCGGGGTCCGACCCGCGGTCGTCAATCCTTCGACCGGTCCGTACTCCCTTCGGGGGGTGCGGACCGGTCGTGTTTCCCGGTCGTACGGGCGACGGCCTCAGCGCCCCCGCGGCAGGCCCAGCTCGGCCAGCCGGACCGGCATCCCGCCCGGGCCGACCGGCCCGCCGTGCGCCCCGGGGCGGCGCTGGCCGGGCAGCGGGGCGCCGCCGGGGCCCTGGGCGGGACGGCGGCCCATCGGGCCGGGCTGGGTCTGGTGGACCGGGCCGCTGCCCGTGCCGTGCACCGGGGCGTCGCCGGGGACCGCGCCGATCGGCGCCAGGTCGATCTGCACCCCGCAGTCGGCCAGCGCGTCCAGCTCACGGGCGGTGGCGTCGTCGGCGGTGGCCTGCTCGTCGGTGACCAGCCGGGTGATGGTCTCGGTGGCCACGGTCTGGAACATGCCGGCCGCGCCGAGCTTGGTGTGGTCGGCGAGGACGATGACCTCGGCGGCCGCCAGCACCATTGCCCGGTCCACGCTCGCGGACAGCATGTTCGCGGTCGACAGCCCACGCTCGGCGGTCAGCCCGCTGCCGGAGATGAAGGCCTTGGTGACCCGCAGCCCCTGCAGCGACTGCTCGGCGCCGCTGCCCACCAGCGCGTAGTTGGAGCCGCGCAGGGTGCCACCGGTCATCACCACCTCGACCCGGTTGGCGTGCGCCAGCGCCTGGGCGACCAGCAGCGAGTTGGTGACCACCGTCAGGCCGGGCACCCTGGCCAGCCGGCGGGCCAGCTCCTGGGTGGTGGTGCCGGCTCCGACCACCACCGCGTCGCCCTCCTCCACCAGCCCGGCGGCGAGGTCCGCGATGGCGCTCTTCTCCGCCGCGGACAGGTGGGTCTTCTGCGGGTAGCCGGGTTCGCGGCTGAAGCCGCCGGGGAGCACCGCGCCGCCGTGCCGGCGGTCGAGGAGCCCTTCTGCCTCCAGCGCCCGCACGTCGCGGCGCACGGTCACTTCGGAGGTCTGGACGACGCGGGCCAACTCCCGGAGCGAGACGGCTCCGTTGGCGCGCACCATTTCGAGGATCAACTGGCGACGTTCTGCTGCAAACACAGAACCGACGGTAACCCGCGTGACCGTCTGCTTTCAGGCGTTTGCAGCTAGTAGCGGGAATTGCTCGCGCACGAGCAGCGCGTGACCGTACAATACGCGCCGTCAATAGCCCTGGACCGCGCCCGCTGTCCGGGTGACGATCACTCATGCGCGAAGGGCGGCCGCCGATCGGCAGCCGCCCTCAACTTCACGCCTCGGGCTCAGGATTCGCCGTCGGCCCGCTTGCGGATGTGCAGCTGCCGCGCGGCCTCGGCGGTCGAGCCGGAGACCGACGGGTAGACGGTGAAGGCGCTGGCCACCTGTTCGACGGTCAGATTGGCGTCCACCGCGAGCGAGATCGAGTGGATCAGCTCGCTGGCCCGCGGGGCGACGACCACGCCGCCGACCACGATGCCGGTGCCCGGGCGGCAGAACAGCTTCACGAAGCCGTCCCGGATGCCCTGCATCTTCGCCCGCGGGTTGCCGCGCAGCGGGAGCTTGACCACGACGGCGTCCATCTTGCCGCACTCCACGTCGGCGGCGGTGTAGCCGACGGTGGCGATCTCCGGGTCGGTGAAGACGTTGGAGGCCACGGTCTTGAGGTTCAGCGGCTGCACCGCGTCGCCGAGCGCGTGGTACATCGCGATCCGGCCCTGCATGGCCGCCACCGAGGCGAGCATGAAGACGCCGGTGCAGTCGCCCGCCGCGTACACGCCCGGGGCGCTGGTGCGGGAGACCCTGTCGACCTGGACCTGGCCCCAGTCGTTGAGCTTGACCCCGGCCTCCTCCAGGCCCATGCCGGCCGTGTTGGGGATCGAGCCGACCGCCATCAGGCAGTGGGTGCCCTCGATCACCTTGCCGTTGGAGAGGGTCACCTCGACCCGGTCGCCGATGCGCTTGGCGCTCTCGGCGCGCGAGCGGCTCATCACGTTCATGCCGCGGCGCCGGAAGACGTCCTCCAGCACCTCGGCGGCGTCCGGGTCCTCGCCCGGCAGCACCCGGTCGCGGCTGGACACCAGCGTGACCTTGGAGCCGATCGCCTGGTAGGCGCCGGCGAACTCGGCGCCGGTCACACCGGAGCCGACCACGATCAGCTCGCGGGGCAGCTCCTCCAGGTCGTACACCTGGGTCCAGGTGAGGATCCGCTCGCCGTCCGGCTGGGCGTCCGGCAGCTCGCGCGGGTGGGCGCCGGTGGCGATCAGCACGGCGTCGGCGCGCAGCGACTGGACGCTGCCGTCGGGCCCGTCCACCAGCACCTCGCGGGAGCCGTCCACGGCCTGCCCGCCGGCGCCGAGCCGGCCCCGGCCGCGCAGCACGGTGACCCCGGCGCGGGTGACGGACTGGGTGATGTCGTGGGACTGCGCGATCGCCAGGCGCTTCACACGGCGGTTGACCTTGCCCAGGTCCACGCCGATGACCTTGCTCTCCGGCGCCTCGCCGTCGCCGTCCCGGGCGACCGTGATGCCCAGCTCCTCGTACGAGCTGCCGAAGGTGGTCATCACCTCCGCGGTCGCGATCAGGGTCTTCGACGGCACGCAGTCCGTGAGCACCGCCGATCCGCCCAGACCGTCGCGGTCGACGACGGTCACCTCCGCGCCGAGCTGAGCGGCCACCAGCGCCGCCTCGTAGCCGCCGGGTCCGCCACCGATGATCACGATCCGAGTCACGCTCACCATTGTCCCGCACGCCGAGAGCGCCGCCACAACGGGGTCCGGGCTCCGTACGGACGCACAACCGCCCGCCGCGTGCGCCGACCGGGCTACGCTGGCCCCCATGCCCCTTTACGCCGCGTATGCCACCAACCTCGATGCCCGGCAGATGACCCGCCGAGCCCCGCACTCCCCGCTGCGCGGCACGGGGTGGCTGGACGGCTGGCGGCTCACCTTCGGCGGCGAGCAGCTCGGCTGGGAGGGCTCGCTGGCCACCGTCGTCGAGGACGAGAAGCACCAGGTCTTCGTCTCGCTCTACGACATCGCGCCGATGGACGAGGAGGGCCTGGACCGCTGGGAGGGCGTCCAGCTCGGCATCTACCGCAAGACCAAGCTGCGCGCGCAGACCCTGGACGGCGACATCCAGGTCTGGACGTACGTGCTCAACGACTACGAGGGCGGCCTGCCCGCGGCCCGCTACCTCGGGCTGATCGCCGACGCCGCGGAGAGCGCCGGCGCCCCGCACGACTACGTGATGGATCTGCGCCGCCGACCCTGCTGAACGCGCGCCTCCTTCTTTCTGTACGTATCAACGACCCGGTCACCCGAAAGGCGCCGCCGAGCTGTGTTTTCGGGTCAACCGGGTAACGATCCGGCACGCCGCGTCCGAATTTCTACGCGCGTAGCCGAAAGCCGTCTATCCTCGGACCCGTGAACGCTTCTCCTCAGTCGGTCGTCTCCGCCGACCCCTACGCCGCCGCCCAGGCCGCCGCCGAGCGCCTGCGCGAGCTGACCGGTGCCGAGCGGCACGACGTCGCCCTGGTGATGGGCTCCGGCTGGGTGCCGGCCGCCGACGCCCTGGGCGAGACCGTGGCCGAGTTCCCGGTCACCGAACTCCCGGGCTTCCCCGCCCCCGCCGTGGCCGGCCACGCCGGCAAGATCCGCTCGGTGAAGATCGGCGACAAGCGCGCCCTGATCTTCCTCGGCCGCAACCACTACTACGAGGGCCACGGCGTGGCCACCGTCGTCCACGGCGTGCGCACCGCCGCCGCGGCCGGCTGCGGCATCATCGTGCTGACCAACGGCTGCGGCGGCCTGCGCCAGGGCTGGACCCCCGGCCAGCCGGTCCTGATCAGCGACCACATCAACCTGACCGCGGACTCCCCGATCGTCGGCGCCAACTTCGTCGACCTCACCGACCTGTACTCCAAGCGCCTGCGCGCGCTGTGCCACGAGGTCGACCCGAGCCTGGACGAGGCCGTCTACGTCCAGTTCCGCGGCCCGCACTACGAGACCCCGGCCGAGGTCAACATGGCCCGGGTGATCGGCGGCGAGCTGGTCGGCATGTCCACCACCCTGGAGGCCATCGCCGCCCGCGAGGCCGGCGCCGAGGTGCTCGGCATCTCCCTGGTCACCAACCTGGCCGCCGGCATGACCGGCGAGCCGCTCAACCACGAAGAGGTGCTGGAGGCCGGCAAGGCCTCCGCCGAGCGCATGGGCGAGCTGCTGGCGAAGGTCCTGGAGCGGATCTGACGCCTCCCGGGCGCAGAATCATGAGTGACGGGGCCCACGGGCGGCGTGATCCGCTGATCACGCCTTCCCGCGGGCCCCGTCCGCATGTGCACACCTCATCCCTTCTTGTTGCGCGGAACCCTCCGGCCGACACACCGACGCACTTCCCGATGGAGCAGCAACATGACGCAGGCACCCACCACCGACCTCCTCGCCCGGGCCCGCACCTGGCTGGCCGAGGACCCCGACCCGCAGACCCGCGAGGAGCTGACCGCCCTCCTGGCCCGGGCCGAGGCACCGGAGGGCGAGGAGGACGGCAAGCTCGCCTGGGCCGAGCTCGCCGAGCGCTTCGCCGACCGTCTCCAGTTCGGCACCGCCGGCCTGCGCGGCGAACTGGGCGCCGGCCCCATGCGGATGAACCGCGCCGTGGTGATCCGGGCCGCCGCCGGCCTGGTCGCGTACGTCAAGAAGGAGAACCTGGGCGACCTGGTCGTCATCGGCTACGACGCCCGGCACAAGTCCTACGACTTCGCCCGCGACACCGCCGCCGTGGTGGTCGGGGCGGGCCTGCGGGCCGCGCTGCTGCCTCGCCCGCTGCCGACCCCGGTGCTCGCCTTCGCCGTCCGCCACCTGGGCGCGGCCGCCGGTGTGACCGTCACCGCCAGCCACAACCCGCCGCAGGACAACGGCTACAAGGTCTACCTGGGCGACGGCTCGCAGATCGTCCCGCCGGCCGACGCCGGCATCGCCGCCGAGATCGACGCGATCGGCTCGCTGAACGACGTCCCGCGCGCCGAGGAGGGCTGGGAGGTGCTCGGCGAGGACGTCATCGAGGCCTACCTGGCCCGGGCCGTCTCCATCGTCGACGAGCACAGCCCGCGCGAGCTGGACGTGGTCTACACCCCGATGCACGGCGTCGGCCGCGACACCCTGGTCGCCGCCTTCCGCCGGGCCGGCTTCCCGGCGCCCACCGTGGTCGCCGAGCAGGCCGAGCCCGACCCGGACTTCCCGACCGTGGCCTTCCCCAACCCGGAGGAGCCGGGGGCGATGGACCTCGCCTTCCGCACCGCCGCCGCGGTCGGCCCGGACATCGTGATCGCCAACGACCCGGACGCGGACCGCTGCGCGGTGGCCGTCCCCGCCAACGCCAACGCCGCCGGCAGCGGCAACGGCACCTCCGGCTGGCGGATGCTGCGCGGCGACGAGGTCGGCGCGCTGCTCGGCTCCGCCCTGGTCGCGAAGAAGGCCGAGGGCACCTTCGCCACCACCATCGTCTCCGCCACCCTGCTCGGCCGGATCGCCGAGGCCGCGGGCCTGGACTACGCCGAGACGCTGACCGGCTTCAAGTGGATCTCCCGCGCCGAGGGCCTGCGCTACGGCTACGAGGAGGCGCTCGGCTACTGCGTCGACCCGCAGGGCGTCCGGGACAAGGACGGCATCACCGCCGCCCTGCTGGTCGCCGAGCTCGCCGCGACCCTCAAGAAGTCCGGCCGCACCCTGACCGACCTGCTGGACGACCTGGCGCTGGAGCACGGCCTGCACGCCACCGACCAGCTGTCCGTCCGGGTCCAGGACCTCTCGCTGATCGCCGACGCGATGCGCCGCCTGCGCGAGCAGCCCCCGACCGCCCTGGCCGGCCTGACCGTCACCCGCGCCGACGACCTCTCGGCCGGCTCCGCCGACCTGCCCCCCACCGACGGCCTGCGCTACTACCTCGCCGGCGAGTCCGTCCGCTCCGCGCGCATCGTGGTCCGCCCCTCCGGCACCGAGCCCAAGCTCAAGTGCTACCTGGAGGTCGTCCTCCCGGTCGCCAGCGCCGCCGACCTCGCCCCCACCCGCACCCGCGCCGCCGAGCTCCTCGACACCATCAAGCACGACCTCGCCCAGGCCGCGGGCATCTGACCCACCCCGTACGAAAGGGCCCGCCGGTGCGCGACCGGCGGGCCCTTTCGTACGTGTCGGTCGAGTCAGACCGTGATCACCGTGATCAGGGCGACGAGGCCCACCAGGGTGGGGGCGATGACCCACCAGCACCAGCGGACGACGACGGGGCCGGCGGCTTCCGGGCGGGCGGCGTTGCGTTCGGCCATCTCCTGGAGGAGGTCGGTGATCTGGTCGGACCAGGCGCGGGTGGGGTCCGGGGAGCCCTGGACGACCGGGTTGGTCTGGCGGCCGAAGACCATGCCCATCCGGGAGGCGTGCTCGGCGGCGCCGCGGGTCTGGGCGCGGGTGGCGCGCTTGCGCTGGCGCAGGGAGACCGGGACGGCCCAGACCTGGTACTTCTTGTCGCCGGCGAGGAGCTCCACCGAGTAGCCCGCGCGCAGGGCGTCCACCGAGGCCCAGGGGGCGGTGATGGTCCGCCACGGGTTGCGGACGAGCAGGCGGCTGTTGTTGGCCCGCACCGCCGGGCGCAGGGTGTAGGCGATCACCGGGAGGGCGAACACCGGTACGGCCGCGAGGGCGACGTACGGGGTCTTCCCGGTGCCGGTCACCACGGCGTCGCCGATCAGCCAGGCGGCGACGGCCAGCAGGAACACGCCGGAGATGACGCCGGGGACGGAGCGGTACACGCGGTCCGCGTACTCGGGCTCCCCGTCGGGGGCGGCCGAGCCCTGGTGGGGCTTGCCGTCGGAATCGGTCATGGCGTCGATTCTGCCCCATGCCCCTCACCAGCAGGTCTCGGTCCGGCCACGAATGGCAGGCACCCTAGCGGTCGACTACGCGCGTAGATATGCTGGTCTGGTGACTATGTCCACTGTTGCAGCCAATGCCCCCGGCGTTGCGGGCAGCGGCCTCGCGGACGTTGCGGCGTCCGAGGCCTCGCTCCGCCGCTTTCTGCACGGCCTGCCCGGCGTCGACCAGGTCGGCCTGGAGGCGCGTGCCGCCGCCCTCGGTACCCGCTCGATCAAGGCCACGGCGAAGGCCAATGCCATCGACCTGGCGATCTCCATGATCGACCTGACCACGCTGGAGGGCGCGGACACGGTCGGCAAGGTGCGCGCCCTGTGCGCGAAGGGCAGGACCCCCGACCCGACCGACCCGACCACCCCGCGCGTCGCCGCCATCTGTGTCTATCCCGACATGGTCGCCACCGCGAAGGACGCCCTGCGCGGCACCGACATCCAGGTCGCCTCCGTGGCCACCGCCTTCCCGGCCGGCCGCGCCGCCCTCCCGGTCAAGCTCGCCGACACCGCCGACGCGGTGGCCGCGGGCGCCGACGAGATCGACATGGTGATCGACCGCGGCGCCTTCCTCTCCGGCCGCTACCTCGACGTCTTCAACGAGATCGTCGCCGTCAAGGAGGCGTGCAAGCGCGCCGACGGCAGCTACGCCCACCTCAAGGTGATCTTCGAGACCGGCGAGCTGCAGACCTACGACAACGTGCGCCGCGTCTCCTGGCTGGCGATGCTGGCCGGCGCCGACTTCATCAAGACCTCCACCGGCAAGGTCGCCGTCAACGCGACCCCGCCGGTCACCCTGCTGATGCTGGAGGCGGTCCGCGACTTCCGCGCGCAGACCGGCGTCCAGGTCGGCGTGAAGCCCGCCGGTGGCATCAAGACCACCAAGGACGCCATGAAGTACCTGGTGATGGTCAACGAGACCCTCGGCGACGACTGGCTGACCCCGCACTGGTTCCGCTTCGGCGCCTCCAGCCTGCTCAACGACCTGCTGATGCAGCGCCAGAAGCTCACCACCGGACGCTACTCCGGCCCCGACTACGTGACGGTGGACTGATCACCATGGCCAAGAAGAAGAACATCGAGGAGCCCGTGCGCAAGGCCGGCCTCTTCGAGTACGCCCCGGCCCCCGAGTCCCCCGCCGCCGCGGGTGACATCGCCACCTCCTACGGCCACTTCATCGGCGGCGAGTTCGTCGACTCCTCCGGCAGCGAGGCCCTGAAGACGGTCAACCCGGCCACCGAGCAGGTGCTCGCCGAGTTCGCCCAGGGCACCGACGAGGACGTGGACCGCGCCGTCGCCGCCGCCCGCAAGGCCTTCGCCGACTGGTCGGCGCTGCCCGGCAGCGAGCGCGCCAAGTACCTGTTCCGGATCGCCCGGATCATCCAGGAGCGCAGCCGCGAGCTGGCCGTGCTGGAGTCGATCGACAACGGCAAGCCGATCCGCGAGACCCGTGACGTCGACCTGCCGCTGGTCGCCGCGCACTTCTTCTACTACGCCGGCTGGGCGGACAAGCTGGACTACGCCGGCTTCGGCCCGAACCCGAAGCCGCTGGGCGTGGCCGGCCAGGTCATCCCGTGGAACTTCCCGCTGCTGATGCTGGCGTGGAAGATCGCGCCCGCGCTGGCGACCGGCAACACGGTCGTCCTGAAGCCGGCCGAGACCACCCCGCTGACGGCCCTGCGCTTCGCCGAGATCTGCCGCCAGGCCGGTCTGCCGAAGGGTGTCGTCAACATCGTCACCGGTGACGGCCGCACCGGCGCCGCGCTGACCTCCCACCCGGACGTCAACAAGGTCGCCTTCACCGGCTCCACCCCGGTCGGCCGGGCGATCGCCAAGCAGCTGGCCGGCACCCGCAAGAAGCTGTCGCTGGAGCTGGGCGGCAAGGCCGCCAACATCGTCTTCGACGACGCGCCGCTCGACCAGGCGGTCGAGGGCATCGTCAACGGCATCTTCTTCAACCAGGGCCACGTCTGCTGCGCGGGCTCGCGCCTGCTGGTCCAGGAGTCGATCCAGGACGAGCTGCTGGACGCCCTGAAGCGGCGGATGGGCACCCTGCGGGTCGGCGACCCCCTGGACAAGAACACCGACATCGGCGCCATCAACTCGGCCGAGCAGCTGGCCCGGATCACCGCGCTGACCGAGGCCGGCGAGGCCGAGGGCGCCGAGCGCTGGTCGCCGGCCTGCGAGCTGCCGGGCACCGGTTTCTGGTTCAAGCCGACCCTGTTCACCGGCGTCAGCCAGGCCCACCGGATCGCCCAGGAGGAGATCTTCGGCCCGGTGCTGTCGGTGCTGACCTTCCGCACCCCCGAAGAGGCGGTCGCGAAGGCCAACAACACCCCGTACGGCCTCTCCGCCGGCATCTGGACGGAGAAGGGCTCGCGCATCCTCTGGATGGCCAACAAGCTCAAGGCCGGTGTGGTCTGGGCCAACACCTTCAACAAGTTCGACCCGACCTCGCCGTTCGGCGGCTACAAGGAGTCGGGTTACGGCCGCGAGGGTGGCCGCCACGGTCTGGAGGCCTACCTCGATGTCTGATGTCGCGACGCGTCTTGACGCCCCTGTACGAATTCAGGTCAGCAAGACCTACAAGCTGTACGTCGGCGGGAAGTTCCCGCGCTCCGAGAGCGGGCGGGTGTACGAGGTGACCGACTCCAAGGGCGAGTGGCTCGCCAACGTCCCGCTGGGCACCCGCAAGGACACCCGCGACGCCGTCCTGGCCGCCCGCGCGGCGGTCAAGGGCTGGGCCGGCACCACCGCGTACAACCGCGGCCAGGTGCTGTACCGGGTGGCCGAGATGCTGCAGGGCCGGCGCGAGCAGTTCGCCGCCGAGGTGGCCGTCTCCGAGGGCATCGGCCCGAAGAAGGCCGCCGCGCTGGTGGACGCCGCGATCGACCGATGGGTCTGGTACGCGGGCTGGACGGACAAGGTCGCCCAGATCGCGGGCGGCGCCAACCCGGTGGCCGGGCCGTACTTCAACCTCTCCACCCCGGAGCCGACCGGCGTGGTCGGGATCGTCGCGCCGCAGGCCGGGTACGGGCACTCGCTGCTCGGCCTGGTCTCGGTGATCGCCCCGGCGATCGCCACCGGCAACACGGTCGTGGTCGCGGCCGCCGCGGACGCCCCGCTGCCCGCGCTGTCGCTGGGCGAGGTGCTGGCCACCTCGGACGTCCCGGGCGGCGTGGTCAACATCATCTCGGGCCGGACCGCGGACATCGCCCCGACGCTGGCCTCGCACCAGGACGTCAACGCGCTGGACCTCACCGGCGCCATCGCCGCCGAGGGCCCCGGCGCGGCGCCCGCCCTGGAGGCCGCCGCCGCGGATACCCTGAAGCGGGTAGTCCGTCCGGAGCTGGACCCGTTCGCCCAGGACTGGACGAATGCGCCCGGTACGGACCGGCTACTCTCGTTCCTGGAGACGAAGACGGTCTGGCACCCGATGGGGATCTGACCCTCCGTCGCCGCTTCGTCACAACTCCACAGACTGGCCGTCCCCAGCGCCCTCTCCCCCCCAGGGCCCGGACGGTCATTGGACGGACCCGCACCTCTCCCCCCTGGTGCGGGTCCGTCGGTGTTCCGGCGGCCTGCGTCCCGCCACCGCCTACGAGCCGCCCGGAGCCGGAAGTTCTGCGCACACCGGTTTCGGCAACCGGCCCGGATGCGTCAGACTGGTGTCCCGTGAGTGACTCCCCCATGAATCCTGCCCCGCCGGCCCGTGCCCGGGTGATCCTGCTCTCCGGGCCCTCCGGATCGGGGAAGTCCTCGCTCGCCGAGCGCAGCGGTCTGCCGGTGCTCCAGCTCGACGACTTCTACAAGGACGGGGACGACCCGACCCTGCCCCGGCTGCCGGACGGCGCCGTGGACTGGGACTCCCCGCTCGCCTGGCACAGCGACCAGGCCGTCGCCGCGATCCGCGCGCTGTACGAGCACGGTCGCGCGGACGTGCCGGTGTACTCGATCCCGGACAACGGCCGGATCGACACCCGCACCCTGGACCTGGGCGGCGCGGCCGCGTTCATCGCGGAGGGCATCTTCGCCGCCGAGATCGTCGCGCGGTGCGCCGCCGAGGGCCTGCTCGGCGACGCCCTGTGCCTGCGCAACGGCGCGCTCACCACGGCCTGGCGCCGACTGCGCCGGGACGTCCGCGAGGGCCGCAAGTCACTGCCGGTGCTGCTGCGCCGGGGCTACCGGCTGATGCGGGCCGAGCGCTCCATCGTCGGGCGGCAGGTCTCGCTGGGCTCGCACCCGTGCGCCGGGCCGGAGGCCGAGCGGCGGGTCCGCGCCGCGACCGGGTGGCGGGAGCTCTCAGCGGTCTGAGCCGCCGGAGGGGCCGCCCGGAGCGGTCCCCCCGCAGCGGCCCCTGGGGCCACCCCTGACGGCGGCCCCGGGCCCCTGGAACGGAAAGGACGACGGGCCCGGTGCGTCTCCCCCGCACCGGGCCCGTCGCCTTCCCCGAACGGCTCTCGGCTCCCCACTGGCGCCGCTCCCCCGAGCCGGCGTCCCCGAACCGCAACCGTCCGCTACCCGTCCCCCGACGGGAGTCTTCTGTTAGTCCTACGCGACCAGCTCGCCGAACGCCCGGACGGTGTCGCCCGACTTGTTCAGGTGCTCGTCGTCGCGCAGCCGGCGCAGGGCGCGCCAGATGCTGCTCTTGACCGTGCCGACGCTGATCCCCAGCACGTCGGCGATCTCCGGGTCGGTCTTGCCCTCGTAGTACCGCAGCACCAGCATGGTCCGCTGGTTCTCCGGCAGCTTCGCCAGCGCCTGCCAGAGCACGGTGCGCAGCTCGGTGCCGCCCATCGCGTCGGTGTCGCCGGCCGTCTCCGGCAGCTCCTCGGTCGGGTACTCGTTGACCTTGCGGCGCCGCCAGGCGGAGATGTGCAGGTTGGTCATGGTGCGGCGGAGGTACCCGCCGACCGCGGCCTTGTCGGTGATCCGGCCCCAGGCCCGGTAGGTGCTGAAGAGCGCGCTCTGCAGCAGGTCCTCGGCCTCGTAGCGGTCACCGGTGAGGTGGTACGCCGTGGCGTACAGGGAGGCGCGGCGCTCGCGCACGTACGCGGTGAACTCCGTGATGTGGTCCTCCGCGACGGCCGGGTGCTCCCCCTGCGCGTCTCCCTGTCCCGCCTCGGTGGTGCGGGCCGGTGCGGGGTTCAGCCGCAGCAGCGTCGCACCGGCGGCCTCGCGGCCGGTCGGCTCCCCCGAACCGATCGTCCGCAGGCCGTTGTTCCCCCCGGTTCCCCTGGTCCCCCCGGTACCCCCCAGGGCGTCCTTGCCCTCGACGCGGACGGGGAGGATCCCCCGCAGCGTGAGGGTGTTGGCGGAGTCGACCGCACTCCCCAGTCGGCCGACTCCGTACAGCTCCCCCGTCCTGCCGCCGCCGCTCACCCGGCGTGCGACAGGGTTTCCACCGGTGCTGTGCGCGCACCCCCGTACGGTCACGGCACCGGAGTTCTCGTCGGTCCTGATCTCGTACCGGGTCCGATGGGTGGTCGCTGAGGAACGCGCGGTGCGGAGAGCCGGGTTGGTCCGGGTCTGAAGCGTGGCGTTCATCGTGCGCCCCCTTTGTCGGTACGAGCGGTTCCTGTTGCCGCCCTCCAGCCGGACCTTGCGGCCCGCTGTCCTGCGGCGACATGGAAAATCCTGCCCGTCGGTTGTGATGGCGCTGTCCGCCGACTGTCACAGGGGTGTCACAGGGGCGGGCCTTTCGTCCCGGTCCGCTTCCCTCCGTACCGGACGCCGGTAGCCGCCCTTCCGGTTCCCGTACGGTCGGTGACCGGTGCTGGGGGTGATTCGACGCTCCCGGTGGGCCAAAATGGGGCCGTGCCTTTCCTCCTACTGATCGAGGACGACGACGCCATCCGGACCGGCCTCGAACTCGCTCTCACCCGCCAGGGCCACCGCGTGGCCACCGCCGCCTCCGGTGAGGACGGTCTGAAACTCTTCAAGGAGCAGCGGCCCGACCTGATCGTGCTGGACGTGATGCTGCCCGGGATCGACGGCTTCGAGGTGTGCCGTCGGATCCGCCGCACCGACCAATTGCCGATCATCCTGCTCACCGCGCGTTCGGACGACATCGACGTGGTCGTGGGCCTGGAGTCCGGCGCGGACGACTACGTGGTGAAGCCGGTGCAGCCGCGCGTCCTGGACGCCCGGATCCGGGCGGTGCTGCGGCGCGGGGAGCGGGAGAGCTCGGACTCCTCCGCGTACGGCAGCGTGGTGATCGACCGGGCCGCGATGACCGTCACCAAGGACGGCCAGGACCTCCAGCTCACCCCGACCGAGCTGCGGCTGCTGCTGGAGCTCAGCCGCCGCCCCGGCCAGGCGCTCTCCCGCCAGCAGCTGCTGCGGCTGGTCTGGGAGCACGACTACCTCGGCGACTCGCGCCTGGTGGACGCCTGTGTGCAGCGGCTGCGGGCGAAGGTCGAGGACGTGCCGTCCGCGCCGACGCTGATCCGCACCGTGCGCGGCGTCGGCTACCGACTGGACCCGCCGACGGTCTGACCGCTCATCCCAGGAATTCTGAACTCCCGTACGACGACAGGCTCTCGTGACTGACCATCAGCAGACTGCCCGACGGTTCTCCGCGGGCCGGTGGCGGAAGCTGCGCTCCCTGCGGGTGCGGCTGATCGCGGTGTTCGCGGCGGTCGCGCTGCTCGCCGCCGTCTCGGCCTCCGGCATCGCGTACTGGTTGAACCGCGACGCGGTGCTCAAGCGCGCCCAGGACACCGCGCTGAACGACTTCCGGGTCTCGCTCAGCCGCAACGTCTCCGACCTGCCACTGAACGCCAGCTGCCCGGAGCTCGCCACACTGGCCTCCAACGTGGCGAGTTCCGGCCTGAGTTACGACGTGGTGGTGGTCGACCCGGCGCACCCGGAGTGCCCGGCCTCCTCGGACCCGCAGCACTACACGCTGGCCGACGTGCCGGCGGCGCTGCAGTCCACCGTCGCCAAGCCGCGCGAGGTCAGCGAGAGCAACCCGTACCCGTACCACCTGTACTGGCAGCGGCAGAACCTGGAGGGCCACCCGTTCGTGATCGGCGGCACCAAGGTGGTGCCGAACGGGCCGACGGCCTACGTGTTCAAGTCGCTGGAGAACGAGCGGGCCGATCTCAACACGCTGGGCTGGTCGCTGGCCATCGCGACACTGCTCGCACTGATCGGCTCGGCGCTGCTCGCCCAGGCCGCCTCGGCGACCGTGCTGCGGCCGGTCAAGCGGCTCGGTGAGGCCGCCCGACGGCTCGGCCAGGGACACCTGGACACCCGGCTGGAGGTCGAGGGCTCGGACGAACTGGCCGACCTGGCGCGGACGTTCAACCGGGCCGCGGAGTCGCTGCACGAGCAGGTCGAGGAGCTGAGCGCGCGCGAGGCGCAGAGCCGGCGGTTCGTCGCCGACATGTCGCACGAACTGCGCACCCCGCTGACCGCGATGACCGCGGTGACGGACATCCTGGAGGACGAGGCCGAGTCCCTGGACCCGATGATCGAGCCGGCCGTACGGCTCGTGGTGAGCGAGACCCGCCGGCTGTCCGACCTGGTGGAGAACCTGATGGAGGTGACCCGCTTCGACGCCGGCACCGCCAAGCTGGTCGCCGACGAGGTGGACATCGCCGACCTGATCATGTCCTGCATCGACGGCCGGGCCTGGTACGACGCGGTCGAACTGGACGCCCCGCGCGGCATCCTGGCCGTGGTCGACCCGCGCCGACTGGACGTGGTCTTCGCCAACCTGATCGGCAACGCGCTCAAGCACGGCGGCTCGCCGGTGCGGGTCAAGGTCCGGCAGACCGACGACTCGGTCGTGATCGAGGTCTCCGACAGCGGCCCCGGCATCCCGGAGGACGTGCTGCCGCACGTCTTCGACCGCTTCTACAAGGCCGACCGCGGGCGGGCCCGCTCCGAGGGCAGCGGCCTGGGGCTGTCCATCGCGATGGCCAACGCCCAGATCCACGGGGGGACGATCACCGCGGCGAACGGGGAGGTCGGCGCGGTGTTCACCCTGACGCTGCCGCTGTCCCCGCCGCCTCCGCCGTCCGCCGGCGAGGCCGAGGACGGCCCCGTCGGCGACGCCGCCGAGCACAAGGACGCCACGTGACCTCCCCCACCCGCACCACCGTGCGCCGCACCGCCGGCGTGCTGCTCCTGTTCGCGCTGGCCTCCGGCTGCGGCATCCGGCCGACCGCCGTCCCGGTCGACGCCGGCGCGCCCGCCAGCCGGACCGCCTGCCCGGCCACCCCGCACATACCGACCGCCCTGGCCACACCGTCCGGCCCGGTGTCCGCCGCGACCCCGGCCCGCGGCACGGCCGCCAAGGCGAGCGCGAGCCCGAGCCCCTCGCCCACCCCGGTGACGCCGGGCTCGCCGCCGCCGGACAACGTGTTCAGCGCGGTGCCGACGGCCTCCCCGTGCAAGTGAGGAGGCCGCGCGAAGGGGCGTGTCCGGGAATGTTCACGCCCGGCGTGGAACCGCTGCGCCACCGGGGCACGTCCTTCCCCCCGTGCAGCGAGATGGCACCAGGACACGCTACGAGCGTTCCGGCGCGCGGACCGAGACGAGGCCGGCGGCGGTCGTCCACCGTCCCCTCCGGCTGGCCGGGCTGGCGGGCCTGGCCCTCCACCTGACGCTGGCGCTCTGGCTGGTGCTCAGACCCCTGCCGGTGGCCTGGGTGTACGACGCCAACCTGACGCCGCTCGCCTCGCTCCGCTCCTCCACCACCTGGCAGGTGGTCGGCGAGTTCCTGCTGCTCGCCCCGCTCGGCGTCCTGCTCCCGCTGGCCGGCGGCCGGATCCGGGCCCCCTGGCTGCCGTCCTTCCTGCGCACCACCGGCGTCTCCGCCCTGCTGGCGACCGGCCTGGAGTTCCTCTCCTCCTGGACGCCCGGGCACGTCCTCAACGTGGACCACATACTGTTCGCCGTGATCGGCGTGGTGATCGCCCACCTCGCCCTCGTCCCCGGCCTGCGCCACCTGCTGCGGGAGCGCCGGCCCGAGCCGCGGGCACCGCGGGTCGCCGTCCTGGCCGGCCCGCCGGTGACCGCCACCGTCGCCCCGACGGTGGCGGTCGCGCCCGCGGTCCGTCCGCGGGCCTACGCGGAGCCGACGCCGCCGGCGGGCTGAGGTTCCGCCCTCATCACCCGGCCGCCGACCTCGATCAGCCCGCCCGGGCGCGGCCCGGTCAGCAGCTGCGAGCCCCGGCCCTGGGTGATGGTCAGCGCCCGCCCGAGCCGGGCGGTCAGCAGCAGGGCGGCCGCGCCGGTCGCCTCGTCCTCGTCGATCCCGTCGCCCCGGCCGGGGAAGGCCCGCGCCCGGACCGTACCGGCCGCCTCGTCCTGCCAGGCCCAGGCGTAGATCCACTCCCCGGGTGGCGGCACCCGGAGCCCGTCCACCTCGGCCGCCGAGCCGTACTGCCGCAGGGTGCGTCCCGGGGCCCACTCCGGCCGGGCCTCGATCCGGGTCAGCCCGCCGTCGCGCCGGACGGCCACCACCCCGGCGGGGGTGACCAGTCGGTCCACGCCGAGCAGCCAGGCCGTGCCGACGCAGGGGTGACCGGCGAAGGGCAACCGCAGCGTCGGGGTGTAGATGTCGATCTCCCCGCGCTCCGGGTCGTCGACGAACACCGTCTCGCTGAAGCCGAGTTCGCGGGCGAAGGCCTGCCGCTCCGCCCGCTCCGGCACGGCGGAGCCGTCGCGCACCACTCCGAGTTCGTTGCCGTACCGCCCGTCGGGCCCGCAAAAGACCCGCAGCACCTCATAGCCAGTCATTTCCCACCTCGTCAATTGCCGTGTCGGCGCGGCGCAACGACACCGTGATGAAAAGACGACGACGGATGTCGGTCGCCTCCAGTACTGTGCGCTCTCGTCCCCGAACGGTTCTCGCCGTTTTTCTTCCTCTCACAGGAAACCCCCCTTGAACAATCTCGACTTCAGCGCCGAGCCGCTGTTCTCCTGGTACGTCGTCCTGCTGGCGCTCAGCGGCGCCATCATGCTGGTCCTCGGCGCCATCGGCGGCGGAACGAAGGCCGGCCTGCGGATCCTCAACGTGCTCTTCGGCCTCGGGTTCCTGGGCTACGCCTACTACCTCGCGTTCGTCTTCAAGGGCACCGAGTACATCCTCTTCTTCAAGGCGTTCATCCTGCCGGTCGCGATGATCGTGGCCTCGGTGAAGGCGATCGTCGAGCGCAGCAACGCGAAGAACCGGCCGACGGCCCCGCCCGTCGGGGCGTACGACCCCAACGCGCCGTACAACCCCAACGCGCAGCAGGCTCCGTTCAACCCGAACGCCCCGTACCAGCCGGGCCAGTCCGTCCCGCCGCAGGGTGCCGCGCCTGCCGCGCCGTACCAGCCGGGTGTCCCGTCGCAGCCGGTGGCGGACAACCCGTACGCCCAGCCGCAGCCGCCGCAGCAGCCGGCCGGCTGATCCCGCCGCACGAAGGCCGAAGGCCCGTCCGTCCCCGCTTCGCAGCGGGTGACGGGCGGGCCTTCGGACGTATCAGGTCACTTCCTCGCGCCCTGCGCGGCGTTGCGGCGGCGCGCGACGACCAGGGTGCCGATGCCGAGGGCGATCGCCATCGCGCCGGTGATCGCCATCGGGGCGGAGGAGGAGTCGTCGCCGGTGGAGGCCAGCCGAGTGCTGGTCGCGGCGGCCGGGGCGGAGCCTGCCGTCGGGTTCGGTGCGGCGGTGGTGACCAGGGCGGCCGGGGCAGCGGACGGGTCGGTGGTGGCGGCCGGGGTGGTCGGCGCCGCGTCGGTGGCCGGGGAGGCCGGGGCCGGGGTGCCGGTGGAGCCCGCGGCGGCCTCGATCCGGAAGGCGGCCTTCCGGCTGATGGAGGCCCGCTCGGGCTGGCCCGGGCCGCCCAGGCTCCAGCCGTTGGCGAACACCGACTCGGCCGCCGCCGGTGCGGCACTGGTCCAGGCGAGGCGCAGGTTGACCGTACGGGTCTCGCCGTTCGGCAGCGCGATGACGTCGGCGTCGTTCGAGCCGGTGAGCAGCCGCACGCCCAGCTGACTGCCGGGGAGGTCGTGCCATTCCGGCGTGCCGGCGATCCAGTCGCCCGCCTGGGTCTGGAATTCGATCCTCACCATGTCCGCGCGGAGCAGGCCCTCGCCCTGGAACACGATCGTCGGGACGACCCGAAGGTCCTTGCCGGTGTGGTTGCCGTAGACCACCTTGAACGGCCTCGCCTCGCCGCCCGCGGTGAAGGAGGCGGGCACGCCCTCGACCTTCACGTCCGGGAGCCCGACCGGGGCCGGGGTGGTCGGGGTGCTGCTGACGACGGTGAAATTCGGGGTGCCACCGGAGGCCTGGGTGAAGCGCTGCTCCGGAGGCAGGGTCGGGTCCGAGACCGTCGCGGTGAGACCCGCGGAGGTCCAGCCGGGGGCGGCGTCGGCGGTGAAGGTCAGCCGCAGCCGGTAGGTGGCCTCGGCGCCGGCCGCCAGGTGCAGTTGGGTGGCGACCTCGTCCAGCTGCCAGAATCCGCCGGTGTCAACGTTGCTCGCCTTGCCGTCCTGCCACTGGGTGCTGCCGGGACGCTGGTACTCCAGCTTGAGCTGGCTCGGCTTGAGGCCGCTGCCGGCGGCCGCGACGCTGAACCCGGTCGTCACGTCCAGCTGGTGGTCCGCGATGTTCTTGAGGGTCGAGGTGAACTCGACCGCGCTGCCCGCCGTCACCGTGGCAGGGAAGCCACTGGTGGTGATCACGACGGGCGAGGCCCAGCCGTGCGGTGCCTGGGTGGGAACGCCGGCGGCCGGGGTGGTGGGCTCGGCCGTCGGGGTCGCGACGGCGGCGGGGGTGGTGGGCTCGGTCGTCGGGGTCGCGACGGCGGCCGGAGCCGAGGTCAGGGCGAGACCGGAGACCAGGGCGGCGGTGGCGGCTGCGGCGAGGAATCCGCGGGACTGACTGCGCAATGGAACCTCACGGAGGAATCGGGCGGAAACCCGAGAGAGTGCGAAATCGCAGGCGTGAGGGGCCGCTTGAGGCCGTGAAGGCGCCGCCGAATCGCCCCCCACCATCAGCGACCGCGGAATCATATCTCTCTGTCCGTACAGCTTTGCGAACGGGTTTTCCACACCCGCGCGACCTTTGCCTCAGGGGTGTCCCTGAGGCGGACCCCGACTCCGGCCTACGCCTCCCCGGTGACCCGTCGGGGTGAGGAATCGCCTGGTGGGCGGAGGTTTCCGGCCCGGCGGCGGCGGAGCATGGAAGTACGCCCGCCGGACCGGCCGGACCGGGTCACCACCGCCGAGGAGCCGACATGAGTGCCCGTCTCGCCCGCCCCCGTCACAACCGCGTCATCGCCGGCGTCTGCGCCGGGATCGCCGAGCGCTTCGGCCTGGCCCCGTGGACCGTCCGACTGATCTTCCTGCTCTCCTGCCTGCTCCCCGGCCCGCAGTTCCTGATCTACCTCGCCCTGTGGGTGCTGCTCCCCCAGGAGCCGTGATGCCGTACGGGCGGGCACGGCGACGGGCCGTCCGCTCCCGGGGTCTCCGGGGGCGGGCGGCCCGTCGTCGTGCGGGCTGGGCGGATCAGCCCAGCGGCAGGCCCGGCAGGGTGTTGGCCAGCCCACCGACGGGGGTCTTGTCCAGGCCGGGGATGCCCGGAAGGGCCCCGCGCTGCTGGGTGATGCCGGCGACCGGGGCGGCCTCGGCGGCGGGCGCGGCCTGGCCGGCGGTCGGGGCCAGGGTGCCGAGCGTGCCGGCGACCTTGTCGCCGCCGGGCAGCTTGGCGGCGGTGTCGGCGACCGCGCCGGTCACCGCGGGGTTCGTCACCGCGCCGGTGGGCAGCCCGAGGCCGCCGGTCGCCTGCCCGGCGGCCGCGGAGGCCGTGCCGGCGCCGACCGCCGCGATCGCGATGCCGAGCGCCGCGGTACCGGCGGCCTTGAGAGCCTGCTTCATGGTTCGTTCCCCTTGGATCCTCGTCGGTGGCCGACATCGCGCACGAAACCGGCGAACGGGCGACCGCCGCCACGGCCTGTCAGCAGTGACTGGCACACCGTAGTGAGAGGGTCGCGCGAGAACCAAAGGGCGTTCACTCACCCGAGTGAGTAGTCGGATGAACGCCAACTTCCCTACGGGGAAGCCGCGTTCATCCGACACAGGGCGGGGCGCCGGCTCAGCTGTTGGCGACGCCCGCGCTGAACAGCCACTCCGCCTTGAGCTCGGCATAGCCCGGCTTGATCACGTCGTTGATCATCGCCAGCCGCTCGTCGAAGGGCAGGAACGCGGACTTCATCGCGTTCACCGTGAACCACTCCATGTCGCCCAGCGTGTAGCCGAAGGCGTCCACCAGGTGGCCGAACTCCTGGCTCATGCTGGTGCCACTCATCAGCCGGTTGTCGGTGTTCACGGTGACCCGGAACTTCAGCCGGCTGAGCAGCCCGATCGGGTGCTCGGCGTACGAGGCGGCCGCCGCCGTCTGGAGGTTGGAGGTCGGGCACATCTCCAGCGGGATGCGCTTGTCGCGCACGTACGCGGCAAGCCGGCCGAGCTCGACGCTGCCGTCCTCGTTCACCGTGATGTCGTCGACGATCCGCACGCCGTGGCCGAGCCGGTCGGCGCCGCAGCACTGCAGGGCCTCCCAGATCGACGGCAGGCCGAAGGCCTCGCCCGCGTGGATGGTGAAGTGGTTGTTCTCGCCCTTGAGGTAGTCGAAGGCGGCCTGGTGGCGGGTGGGGGGGTAGCCGGCCTCGGCGCCCGCGATGTCGAAGCCGACGACGCCCCGGTCCCGGTGGCGGTTGGCCAGCTCGGCGATCTCCTGCGAGCGGGCGGCGTGCCGCATCGCGGTGATCAGGGTGCCGATGCGGATCCGGTTGCCTGCCGCGCGGGCGTTGGCCTCGCCGAGGCGGAAGCCCTCCTGGACGGCCTCGACGACCTCGTCCAGGCTCAGGCCACCCTCCAGGTGCTGCTCGGGGGCGTAGCGGACCTCGGCGTACACGACGCCGTCGGCGGCCAGGTCCTCGGCGCAGTCGGCGGCGACCTTGATCAGGGCGTCGCGGGTCTGCATGACGGCGCAGGTGTGCGCGAACGTCTCCAGGTAGCGGACCAGCGAGCCGGAGTCGGCGGCCTCGCGGAACCACTCGCCGAGTTCCTTGACGTCGGTGGTCGGAAGGCCTTCGTAGCCGGTCGCGGCGGCCAGCTCGACGACGGTCTCCGGACGCAGCCCGCCGTCCAGGTGGTCGTGCAGCAGGACCTTCGGCGCGCGGCGGATCTGGTCGGGGGTGGGGATGCGCGGGCCGGTGCCCGCGGTGGTGACGGGGATCTGCTTCTCCATTGCGGAAATATAGCCCCTACGCGCGTAGACCTACCACCGGGGACAGTACCGAATGGTCCAAACTCCACCCGGAATTCCTCCGACCGGTCCATACGATCCGCCAAATCAGTCATGGTGCAGCAGCCGCCCCCGCCGGGACAGCACGAAGTCCCGGAACGCCGCCACCGGTGGGGTCAGCGCCCGCCCCGCCGCCCAGGCCAGGCCGATCGCCCGCCGGGTCCGCGGCGCGGTCACCTCCAGTTCCACCACCCCGGGCCGCGGCACCAGCGCCGGCGGCAGCAGCGCCACCCCCAGCCCGGCCGCCACCAGCCCGCGCAGCGTCTCCGTCTCCTCGCCCTCGAAGGCCAGCCGGGGCACGAACCCGGCCTGCGCGCAGAAGCCGTCCGTGATCATGCGCAGCCCGTACCCCTGCTCCAGCCCGACGAACGGCTCCTCGGCCACCTCCGCCAGCCGGATCCGCCGCCGGCCGGCCAGCCGGTGGTCGGCCGGGACGGCCAGGTGCAGCCGCTGCTCGTCCAGCGGCCGGGCGGTGAAGGCCGGGTCGTCCGGCAGCGGCGCGACCAGGCACAGGTCCAACTCCCCGGCCCGCAACCGTTCCAGCATCGCCATGCCGTAGTCCTGCACCAGCTGGAAACGCACCTGCGGGTGCGCCGCCCGGAAGCCGCGCAGCAGCGCCGGGACGGCGTCCGGCCCCATCGTGTGCAGGAAGCCGAAGGCCACCCGCCCCGCCGCCGGATCCGCCTCCGCCCGGGCCGCCTCCGCACCGCGCTCCACCTCCGCCAGCGCCCGCTCCACCGAGGCCAGCAGCAGCCGGCCCGCCCTGGTCAGCCGGACCGTCCGGCCCTGGCGAGCCAGCAGGTCCACCCCCAGCTCCTCCTCCAGCCGGGCCACCGCGCGCGACAGCGTCGGCTGCGGCACCCCGAGCAGCGCCGCCGCCTGCGTCACGTGCTCCAGCCGGGCCACCGCGGCGAACTGCGCCAGCCGGGGCGCCAGCAGGACGGCCGGCTCGTCCGGCCCCAACTCGGCCGCCCGGTACCGCTGCTCCGTACCGTCCGACACATCCGGCACCGCCATCGCGCCACCACCTCGACTCATACGCCAGTGCATCAATCATCCGCTCGTCATGCATTGGACGCATCAACCGCGCCGGGCCTACGGTCGACGACATGCAGCCCTCCGATACCAGGGCATCCGCGATCGCCCCGGATGCCCGCGCCTCCGCCCCCACCGCCCCCGCCCCGGACGACCGCCACCGCCCCGGCCAGCGCGACTTCCGCCGCGCCAACCTCGCCCTGTTCGCCGCCGGGATCGCGACCTTCGTCCTGCTCTACTCCACCCAGGGCCTGCTGCCGATCCTCTCGGCCGACCTCGACCTCACCCCCGGCCAGGCCAGCTGGACGGCCTCCGCCGCCACCCTCGGCCTCGCCCTCGGGCTGCTCCCGGCCAGCGCGCTGTCCGACAGGTACGGCCGCACCGCGGTGATGACGGCCTCCACCCTCGCCGCCACCGCCCTCGCCGTCGCCCTGCCCTTCGCGCCCGACCTCACCACCCTCGTCGCGCTGCGCGTCCTGCAGGGCGCCGCCCTCGCCGGACTGCCCGCCACCGCCATGGCCTACCTCGCCGAGGAGGTCCACCCCAGCGCGCTGGCCTCCGCGATGGGCCTGTACGTGGCCGGCAACAGCATCGGCGGAATGGGCGGCCGACTGCTCTCCGGCTGGACCGCCGCCGCCTTCGGCTGGCGCTGGGGCCTGGCCGCCTCCGCCGCCCTCGCGCTGCTGGCCGCGCTCGCCTTCCGGCTGCTGATCCCCGCCGCCCGGCACTTCACCCCGGCCCCGGTGGACGCCCGGGCGCTCGCCCGGACGGTCGGGCGGCACCTGCGCAACCCGCTGCTGGCGCGGCTGTACGCGCTCGGCATGCTGTTCATGGCCGTGTTCGGCGCGGTCTACAACACCGTCGGCTACCGGCTGATCTCCGCACCGTTCCACCTGCCGGAGTCGGTCGCCGCCTCGATCTTCGTGGTCTACCTGGTCGGCACCGGCACCTCCGCCGCGGCCGGCCGCCTCTCCCGCCGCCTCGGCCGCCGCGGCGCCCTGTACGTCTCCATCGGCGTCACCGCCGCCGGCCTGCTGCTCTCCCTCGCCGACTCGCTGCTCTGCGCGCTGCTCGGCCTGGTGCTGATCACCGCCGGCTTCTTCGCCGGCCACGCCACCGCCTCCTCCGCCGTCGGCCGCACCGCCACCGAGGGCCGCGCCCAGGCCTCCGCCCTCTACCTGATCGCCTACTACCTCGGCAACAGCCTCGGCGGCACCCTCGGCGCCGACGCCTACCACGCCACCGGCTGGCCCGGCGCCGCCACCGTCGGCCTCACCGCCATGACCCTCGCCGCCGCCGTCACCCTCCACGCCAGCCGTCAGGCACATACCACGAGGCGAGCGGTCGCGGACGCTTGACGGTGGGCGCCGATACACTCCGGATATGAGCATCGATCCTGCTGTGTACACCAGGCTGCTTGAGATCGCGGATCAGCTGCCGAAGGTGCCGGGGATAGGGAAGATTGAGATCGCCGACGGTCAGATTGTCATGATGATGTCGCCGGTGAAACGCCACGAGCTCGCCGTGCTGCGCATCGCCCGACAGCTCAACGCCCAGCTGCCGTCCACTCACCCGGGTCACATCGCTTACCACGGTGCGGACTTGCAGGACGCCGGACTCGGTCAGCTGCGCAACCCGGATCTGATGGTCTTCCCCGAGGCGACCTTGGAGGGCGAGCAGCGAGCGGTTCTCCCGCACGAGGTAGTGCTCGTGGTGGAGATCGTGTCCGCCTCCAATCCCGAGAACGACTACCACAACAAGGTCCGCGACTACTCGGCCATGGGTATCCCGTTCTACCTGATCGTCGATCCCCGCACCGGCACCGGCATCGTGCATTCCGAGCTGGGCTACGAGTCCCGCGAGAAGTTCGTCTTCGGCGACAAGATCGCCGTCGGCCCCTGGACCCTCGACACCAGCGGGCTGCTCACGTACGCCTGACCCGGCGTACGTGAGCAGCCCTCACATCACTCAGGCGATGCGGTCGAGCACGATCGGGTTCGGGGTGAACGCCGTGCCGGCCGGGGCGACCTCGATGCCGCCCGCCAGCGCCTCGATGGCGTAGTCGTAGCGCTCCGGGGTGTCGGTGTGGAGGGTCAGCAGGGGCTGGCCGGCCACGACGGTGTCACCGGGCTTGGCGTGCATCTCGACGCCGGCGCCGGCCTGGACCGGGTCCTCCTTGCGGGCGCGGCCGGCGCCCAGGCGCCAGGCGCAGACGCCGACGGCGTAGGCGTCCAGCGTGGTGAGGACGCCGGAGGCGGGGGCGGGGATGACGTGCTGCTCGCGGGCGACCGGGAGCGGGGCGTCGACGTCGCCGCCCTGGGCGGCGATCATGCGGCGCCAGTGGTCCATCGCGGAGCCGTCGCGCAGGGCGTCGGCCGGGTCCTTGCCGTGCACGCCGGCCGCGGCGAGCATCTCGCGGGCGAGCGCGAGGGTGAGCTCGACGACGTCGGCCGGGCCGCCGCCCGCCAGGACCTCGACGGACTCACGGACCTCCAGCGCGTTGCCCGCGGTGAGGCCGAGCGGGGTGGACATGTCGGTGAGCAGGGCGACGGTGTTGACCCCGGCGGTGGTGCCCAGGCCGACCATGGTGCGGGCGAGTTCGCGGGCGTCGTCCAGGTTCTTCATGAAGGCGCCGGAGCCGACCTTGACGTCCAGGACCAGCGCGCCGGTGCCCTCGGCGATCTTCTTGGACATGATCGAGGAGGCGATCAGCGGGATGGCCTCGACGGTGCCGGTGACGTCGCGCAGCGCGTACAGCTTCTTGTCGGCGGGCGCGAGGCCGTCGCCGGCCGCACAGATGACCGCGCCCGCGTCGCGCAGCACGTCCATCATCTCGTCGTTGGAGAGCAGGGCGCGCCAGCCGGGGATGGACTCCAGCTTGTCCAGGGTGCCGCCGGTGTGGCCGAGGCCGCGGCCGGACAGCTGCGGGACGGCCGCGCCGCAGGCGGCGACCAGCGGGGCGAGCGGGAGGGTGATCTTGTCGCCGACGCCGCCGGTGGAGTGCTTGTCGCTGGTGGGCAGCGGCAGCGAGGAGAAGTCCATCCGGACGCCCGAGCGGATCATGGCGTCGGTCCAGCGGCTGATCTCGCGCGGCTTCATGCCGTTCAGCAGGATCGCCATGGCCAGCGCGGACATCTGCTCGTCGGCGACCTCGCCGCGGGTGTAGGCGTCGATGACCCAGTCGATCTGAGCGTCGCTCAGCTCTCCGCGGTCGCGCTTGGTCCTGATGACGGAGATGGCGTCCATGCGTGCTCCCAGTGGGGTTTCAAAAAGCGTCAAAAGCGAAGAGTGCCGCGAGATGACCGGGTTACGGCCCACTTGCGACACTCTACGCGCGTAACAATTGGAGATGCTAGAGCCGCTCCGGCCCGAACGCGTCGGGCAGAACCTCGCTCATCGGCTTCACGCCGGAGGCCAGGTCGATCAGCAGCTCGGGACCGCCGTGCTCGTACAACAGCTGGCGGCAGCGCCCGCACGGCATCAGCAGCTCGCCCGCGCCGTCGACGCAGGTGAAGGCGACCAGCCGGCCGCCGCCGGAGGCGTGCAGCGCGGACACCAGCCCGCACTCGGCGCACAGCCCGAGCCCGTACGAGGCGTTCTCCACGTTGCAGCCGCTGACCAGCCGGCCGTCGTCGACCAGCGCGGCCGCGCCGACCGGGAACTTGCTGTACGGGGCGTACGCGTGGCCCATCGCCTCGCGCGCCGCCGCGCGCAGCCGCTCCCAGTCGATCGCGGGGGCGGTCACTTGCCCTGGCCCTTGCGGTAGATCTGGCCGTCGGCCTTGGGCATCCGCAGTCGTTGCGAGGCCAGCGAGAGCACCACCAGGGTGATCACGTACGGCGTGGCGACGATCAGCGGACGCTGCACCTCATCGGTCAGCGCGTACCAGGCACCCAGGCCGCCGGCCACCACGAAGGAGATCACCGTCGCGGTGAACTTGCGGCGGTACAGCTGCCACAGGGCGAGCAGCGCCATCGCGATCGAGACGATCAGGATCAGCACGTGGACCGACTCCGGGTCACGCAGCTGGAGGCTGTCGGTGAAGCCGAACAGGCCGGCGCCCATGGCGAGACCGCCGGGCATCCAGTTGCCGAAGATCATCGCCGCGAGGCCGATGAAGCCTCGGCCCAGGGTCTGGCCGTCCTTGTAGAAGTGCGCGGCGACCAGCGAGAGGTACGCACCGCCGAGGCCCGCGAAGGCGCCGGAGGCGATGACCGCCATGTACTTGTACTTGTAGACGTTGACGCCCAGCGACTCGGCCGCGGTCGGGTTCTCACCGCAGGAGCGCAGCCGCAGGCCGAACACCGTGCGCCAGAGCAGGAAGTAGCTGGCCACGATCAGCGCGGCAGCCAGCACCACGACCACCGAGAGGTTGGTGACCAGACCGCCGAGCACGCCGGCCACGTCCGAGACGAGGAACCAGTGGTGGCTCTCGATGCTCTTCAGACCCGAGGACAGGCCCGGGACGGTGATGTACGGCAGCGGGTCCGCCGGCGGGGACTGGTTCTGCCCGGCGCCGAACGCGACGTAGTCCTTGTAGTAGATCCGGTTGATGTACGCGCAGATGCCGGGGATCAGCAGGTTGATGCCGACGCCGGACACGATGTGGTCGACGCCGAAGGTGACGGTGATGACCGCGTGCAGCAGGCCGCCGAGCGCACCGCCGAGCATGCCGGCCAGCAGACCGACCCACGGGTTGACCAGGTAGCCCGCCCAGGCGCCGCAGAAGGTGCCGGCGACCATCATGCCTTCGAGGCCGATGTTGACCACGCCGGCCCGCTCGGACCAGAGACCACCCAGACCGGCCATGCCGATCGGCACGGCGGCGCTGAGCGCGGCGGTGATCTGACCGGAGGAGGTCAGCGAGTGGTTGCCGGTGGCCATGCCCACGGCGGAGACGAGGACCAGGGCGCCCGCGATCAGGAGCAGGACCACCGGCCAGGACAGCTTGCGCTTCTTCGCGGGCGCGCCCGGCGCCTTCGGACGAGCAGCAGTCGCCGTGCTCACGCGGACACCTCCTTCTTCTCAGTGGCCGCGGCCTGGGCGGCGAGCTGGGCGCCGACCCGCTTCTGCTGGCGCTTCAGGCCGTAGCGGCGCACCAGCTCGTACGCGACGACGACGCAGATGACGATGGTGCCCTGCATGACCGTGACGATCTCGGACGGGAAGCCGCCCTGCAGGGGCAGCTGCGCGCCGGTGGTGTCCAGGAAGGCGAACAGCAGGGCTGCGAAGGCCATGCCGATCGGGCTGTTGCGGCCGAGCAGGGCGATCGAGATGCCCAGGAAGCCCAGGTTCTGCTGGAAGGTCTGCCCGTAGTAGAACGAGTTCTGCAGCAGCTCGGGCAGGCCGATCAGACCGGCGATCGCACCGGAGACCGCCATCGAGATGATCACCATGCGCTTGACGTTCACACCGGAGGCGGTCGCCGCGGACTCCGAGCGGCCGGTGGCGCGCAGGTCGAAGCCGAACCGGGTGCGGGTCAGCACGAGCTGGAAGACCACACCGACCAGGGCGGCGATGAAGATGAAGCCCCAGAGCTGGCCACCGGGGAAGCCGATGGAGAAGAAGTGGCTGGACTGCGAGACCGGGTCGGTCTGGATCGAGTTGGTGGTGCCGCTGACCTTGGGCGCGAAGACGCCCGGGACGAGCAGCAGACCGACGATCGCGAGCGCGATCGAGTTCAGCATGATGGTCGAGATGACCTCGCTGACACCGCGGTAGACCTTCAGCAGACCGGCGATGCTCGCGTACAGGCCACCGACCAGCATGGCGGTGATCAGCAGCAGCGGGATCTGGATGAACGAGGGCAGGTCGACCTGGGCGCCGACGAAGGCCGCGAACAGCGCCGCGACCTTGTACTGGCCCTCGACGCCGATGTTGAACAGGTTCATCCGGAACCCGAACGCGGCGGCCGCGGCGGCCAGGTAGTAGGTGGTGGTCCGGTTGAGGATCAGCACCTGGCCGTCCGACTTGGTGGCGAACGTGATCATCACGTTCCACGCGTCGAACGGGTTCTTGCCCGAGGTCGCCAGCAGGACGGAGCAGATCGCGACGGACAGCACGACCGCGAGCACCGGCGCCGCCAGTGCGAGCACGATCCGCTCACCGCTGATCCGCTGCGCCAGGCTGCGCTTGGCGGCGGGGTTGGGACTGGTCATGGGTTACTCCCCCGCCTGCGGGTCGTCGGCGGTGTCGGTGTGCGGGTGCTCACTCTCGGCCTCGGTGCCCTCGGCCGCGACGGCCTGCGCCTCTGCGACGGCCTCGGGCTCGGACTCGATGTGGCCGGCGGCGGCACCGGTCATCGCGGTGCCGAGGTCCTCGGCGGTGACGGTGGCCGGGTCGGCGTCGGCGACCAGGCGGCCGCGGTAGATGACCCGGATGGTGTCCGAGAGGCCGATCAGCTCGTCCAGGTCGGCGGAGATCAGCAGGACGGCCAGGCCCTCGCGCTGCGCGGTCCGGATGTGCTCCCAGATCTGCGCCTGCGCGCCGACGTCCACACCGCGGGTCGGGTGCGCGGCGATCAGCAGCTTGGGCTGGTGGCTCATCTCGCGGCCGATGATCAGCTTCTGCTGGTTGCCGCCGGAGAGCGAGGCCGCGGTGACCTCGATGCCGGGGGTGCGGACGTCGTACTGCTCGACGATCCGCCAGGTGTCCTCGCGGGCGGCGGTCGGCTTGAGCAGCGGGCCGCTGGAGTTGGGCTCCTCGGTGACGTGGCCGAGGATGCGGTTCTCCCAGAGCGGGGCCTCCAGCAGCAGGCCGTGCTTGTGGCGGTCCTCGGGGATGTAGCCGATGCCGGCCTCGCGGCGGGCCCGGGTGAGGGTGCCGGAGAGGTCCTTGCCGTCCAGGGTGACGGTGCCGCCGTCCAACGGCAGCATGCCCATGATGGCCTCGACCAGTTCGGCCTGGCCGTTGCCCTCGACGCCGGCGATACCGAGGATCTCGCCCTTGTGGATGCGCAGCGAGATGTCGTCCAGGACGACGCGCTCGATGCCCTCGGCGTCGGTCTTGGCGATCCGCAGGCCCTCGACGTTGAGCATCTCGGTCGTGGTGACGGTCGACTCGCGGCTCTCCGGGGAGGGCAGCTCGGTGCCGACCATCATCTCGGCGAGCTGACGGGCCGTGACGGCCTTCGGGTCGGCGTCGCCGACCGTGGTGCCGCGCCGGATGACGCTGATCGCGTCGGCCACCGCGAGCACCTCGTGCAGCTTGTGCGAGATGAAGATGACGGTGACGCCCTCGGACTTGAGCTCGCGCAGGTTGTCGAACAGCGCGTCGACCTCCTGCGGGACCAGCACGGCCGTGGGCTCGTCGAGGATCAGGATCTTGGCGCCGCGGTACAGCACCTTGAGGATCTCGACGCGCTGGCGGTCGGCGACGCCGAGGTCCTCGACCAGGGCGTCCGGGCGCACGCCCAGGCCGTACTGGTCGGAGATCTCCTTGATCTTCGCCTTCGCCTTGGCGCCGATGCCGTGGAGCTTCTCGCCGCCGAGGACGACGTTCTCCAGCACCGTGAGGTTGTCGGCGAGCATGAAGTGCTGGTGCACCATGCCGATGCCGCGGGAGATGGCGTCGCCCGGGGTGTGGAACTCGCACTGCTCGCCGTCGATCGCGATGGTGCCCTCGTCCGGCTTCTGCATGCCGTAGAGGATCTTCATCAGCGTCGACTTGCCGGCGCCGTTCTCACCCATCAGGGCGTGCACGGTGCCCGTGCGGACGGTGAGGTTGATGTCGTGGTTGGCCACGACACCCGGGAAGCGCTTGGTGATGCCGCGCAGTTCGACGGCCGGTGTCGCCGTCCCCGCGCTGGGGGTGCCGTCCTTGCGCAGGGGGACGGGTTCGGATGCGGTGATGGCGATCTCCTGGTGGTCTGGAGGCGCGTCGTTGCGCTGGGAGGGCCAAGGGGGGGAACTGGGGAAACGTGGAGACGGGACGGGGCCCGGGGGTACGCGTTGAGCGCACCCTGCCGGGCCCCTCCCGTTTACCGTGTCGATCATCGCGCCACCGGGCAGGCGGCAGCGCATGTCGCGTCCGAGACGCGCGGGCCTTACTGGGCCGGCGCGGTCGGGACGGTGGTGGCGCCGCTGGTGATGGCGTCGCTGGCGGCCTTCAGCTTGTCCTGGATGTCGTCGATCTTGCCGCCGGTGGTGGCGAGCGAGACACCGTTGGCCTTCAGGTCGAAGAGCTTGATGCCGGTGAGCGGCGCGCCCTTCTTGACCGAGTCGATGTACGAGTACACCGCGGTGTCGACGTTCTTGACCATCGAGGTCAGGATGCTGTTCTTGAACTTCGCCAGGGCCGGCTGGCTGGCCTGGTCGGAGTCGACACCGATCGCGAGCTTGCCCGCGGTGGCGACGGCCTCGATGGCGCCGGCGCCGGAGGAACCGGCGGCGGAGTAGATGACGTCCGCGCCCTTGTCGAGCTGGCCCTGCGCGGCCTCCTTGCCCTTGTCGGGCGAGGCGAAGCCGCTGAAGTCCGGCGGGGTGGTCAGGTAGGTGGTCTCGACCTGGATGTTCGGGTCGACGGACTTGGCGCCCGCCTTGTAACCGGCCTCGAACTTCTTGATCAGCTCGGACTGCACACCACCGATGAAGCCGATGTGGTGGGCCTTGGACTTGTTGGCGGCGGCGACACCGGCCAGGTACGAACCCTCCTGCTCGGCGAAGAGCAGCGAGGTGACGTTGGACGGCTGGTCCTTGTCGTTCGAGTCGATGATCGCGAACTTGACGTTCGGGTTGTCCTTGGCGATCTTGTCGACCGCCGGCTGGTAGACGAAGCCGACCGCGATGATGGTCTTGTAGCCGGCGTCGACCAGGTTCTTGAGGCGGGTCTCCTTGTCGGCCTCGGCCTCGCCCTGCTTGGCCTCGGCCTCGGTGACGGAGACGCCCAGGTCGGCCTTGGCCTTGTCCAGACCGCGGGCGGCGGAGTCGTTGAACGACTGGTCGCCACGGCCGCCGATGTCGTAGGCCATACCGACCTTCAGCGAGCCGTCACCGGCCGCGGAGGAGGAGGTGTTGTCGTTGCTCTTTGCGCCGCAAGCGGCGAGCGAGGCCATGCCCAGGGAACCCGAGAGCACAACCGCGGCGAGCTTCATTGAACGGCGCAAGGGAGTTTCTCCTTCTGACACGCAACCGTTTGGCGTGGTCGGACGCCACCGTAACGCGCGTAGAACACGGTTGGGTTACGGGCTGCCGGAGCGTTCGGGTTGTTATCAAACCGTGGTCTGAAGGCCTTCCGAAGGCTCCTTTCCCGTACACGGACGGCGATCCGAGACTGGTTCGGCCCAGTTTACGGAACCGCCCGAAACTCCGGATCTCGCCAACGCGATCACGCACCGACCACAAGCCGCCGGTAAACGGTCAGTCCCGGTCATCCTCCAGAGCCAGCGCCGCGAACAGTTCCACACCGACGCCGATCGCCCGCTCGTCCACGTCGAAGCGGCCCTGGTGCAGGTCGCGGACGGTGGGGTCGCCGGGGGCGCGGACGCCGAGCCGGGCCAGCGCGCCCGGGGCGTGCTCCAGGTACCAGGAGAAGTCCTCCCCGCCGAGGCTCTGTTCGGTGCTCTCCACCACCTGGGCGCCGTCGCTCCCGAAGCGGGCGGTCATCGCGGCGTCCAGCCGGGCGACCGAGACCGCCTCGTTGACCACCGGCGGCACCCCGCGGTGGTAGTCCAGCGTCCACTTGGCCCGATTGGTCTCGGCGAGCTTGGCGATCAGCTCGTGCAGCAGGTCCGGCGCCTCGCGCCAGCCGTCCAGCTCCAGGCAGCGGACGGTGCCCTCCAGTTCGGCGTGCTGCGGGATGACGTTGGGCGCGGAGCCGGAGGCGATCCGGCCCCAGACCAGGCTGACGCCCCAGCGCGGGTCCATCCGGCGGGCCAGCGCGCCCGGGAGGTCGGCGGCCATCCTGGCGATCGCGGTCACCAGGTCGGTGGTCAGGTGCGGGCGGGCGGTGTGGCCGCCGGGCCCGTCCAGGTGCAGCACCAGGCGGTCGCAGGCCGAGGTGATCGCCCCGGCGCGCAGGGCGATCCGGCCGACCTCCACCTTCGGGTCGCAGTGCACCGCGAAGATCCGGCCGACACCGTCCATCCCGCCGGCCTTGATGACGTCCAGCGCGCCGCCGGGCATGACCTCCTCGGCGGGCTGGAACACCAGCCGGACGGGGCGGCGCAGCTCACCGGTGCGGGCGGCCCCGGCCAGCACCAGGCCGAGGCCGAGCACCACCGAGGTGTGCACGTCGTGGCCGCAGGCGTGGGCCCGGCCGGGGACGGTCGAGCGGTACGGGACGTCGGTCTTGGCGTCGTCGATCGGCAGCGCGTCGATGTCGGCGCGGAAGGCCAGGAACTCGGTGCCCGGGAGGGTGCCGGCCGGGACGATGTCCACCAGCAGACCGGTGCCGCCGGGCAGCACCCGCGGGTCCAGGCCCGCCGCCACCAGCCGGTCGCGCAGCAGGTTGGTGGTGCGGAACTCCTGGCGGCCCAGCTCCGGGTGCCGGTGCAGATCACGGCGGAAGGCGACCAGCTCGGGCTCCAGCCTGCTGACCCGGGCGCGCAGTTCGGCGGCGGGGCGTGCGGCGGCGAGGGTGGCGCCCGGCTGAGCGGGCTCAGGACGGTTCATCTCCCCAAGCCTAGGCCCGTTGGGGGGATTTGGCCCGACTTCCAGAAAATTAGTCCCCGGATGGGCGCATACCGGCCGGACAGGTGGGTATGACATCTCGTTTTAGCCGCCTTCCCCGGGTCGCTTGCCCTGTGCAACGATCACCCGGGCCGGTGGTCACGGCCACCGCCCACTTGACGGGCGCGGGATATTGACGGCCGTTCAGAATATCCGTTCTGTTCAGAAACGCTCCACCGGAGCGTACGTCCCCCACACCCCGCGCAGCGCGTCGCAGACCTCGCCGACGGTGGCCCGGGCGGCCAGCGCCTCCTTCATCGGGTACAGCACGTTCTCCTGCCCCTCCGCGGTGCGGCGCAGCGCGTCCAGCGCCCGGGTGACGGCGGTCGAGGAGCGGTCGGCCCGCAGCCGGGCCAGCCGTTCGGCCTGCCGCCGTTCGATCGCCGGGTCCACCCGCAGCGGCTGGTACGGCTCCTCCTCGTCCAGCCGGAAGCGGTTCACGCCGACCACCGTCCGCTCGCCGGAGTCGGTCTCCTGCTGGAGACGGTAGGCGGTTCGCTCGATCTCGCCCTTCTGGAAGCCCTGTTCGATCGCGGCCACCGCGCCGCCCCGTTCCTCGATCCGGGCCATCAGTGCCAGCGCGGCGGCCTCCACCCGATCGGTCAGGGACTCCACCGCGTAGGAGCCGGCAAAGGGGTCGACGGTGGCGGTCACGTCGGTCTCGTGGGCGAGCACCTGCTGGGTGCGCAGCGCCAGCCGGGCGGCCTTCTCGGTGGGCAGCGCGATCGCCTCGTCGAAGCTGTTGGTGTGCAGCGACTGGGTGCCACCGAGCACCGCGGCCAGCGCCTGCACCGAGACCCGGACCAGGTTCACCTCGGGCTGCTGGGCGGTGAGCTGCACCCCGGCGGTCTGGGTGTGGAAGCGCAGCATCCGCGAGCGCGGGTCCTTCGCGCCGAACTCGTCGCGCATGACCCCGGCCCAGATCCGGCGAGCGGCACGGAACTTCGCCACCTCCTCCAGCAGCGTGGTGCGGGCCACGAAGAAGAAGGAGAGCCGGGGCGCGAAGTCGTCCACCGCCATCCCGGCGGCGAGCGCGGTACGGACGTAGGCGATGCCGTTGGCCAGGGTGAAGGCGATCTCCTGCGCCGGGTCGGCCCCGGCCTCGGCCATGTGGTAGCCGGAGATGGAGATGGTGTTCCAGCGCGGGATCTCGGCCCGGCAGTACCGGAACACGTCCGCGACCAGCCGCAGCGAGGGCTGCGGCGGGAAGATGTAGGTGCCCCGGGCGATGTACTCCTTCAGCACGTCGTTCTGGACCGTGCCGGTGAGCGCGGACGGCGCCACCCCCTGGGCCTCGCCGACCAGCTGGTAGAGCAGCAGCAGCAGGGCGGCGGGCGCGTTGATGGTCATCGAGGTGGACACCTCGCCGAGCGGGATGCCGTCGAGGAGCACCGCCATGTCCTCGACGCTGTCCACCGCCACGCCCACCTTGCCGACCTCCCCGGCGGCGAGCGGCGCGTCCGAGTCGTAGCCCATCTGGGTGGGCAGGTCGAAGGCCACCGAGAGGCCGGTACCGCCGCCCGCGATCAGCTGCCGGTAGCGGGCGTTGGACTCGGCGGCGGTGCCGAAGCCCGCGTACTGGCGCATCGTCCACGGCCGGCCGGTGTACATCGTCGGGTAGACCCCCCGGGTGTACGGGTACTCCCCCGGCCGGCCCAGCCGGGTGTCCGGGTCCCAGCCGGCCAGCGCCTCGGGGCCGTACAGGGGCTCGATCGGGAAGCCTGATTCGGAAAGACGGGCGGATTCCGAAGGTCGGGCGGACTCGGTGCGGCGCGGCTCGGCTGCCATGGGTCCCTCCACGGGAACGGCGGGGCACAGGTCGGTCCTCGCAATCTAGGTCCTGGCCGGGCGGCGGGGGCGCAGACGCGGTTGAGATGATCGGGTGAACGACCGATGAGCCCCAGGGAGTGGCAATGACCGAGCAGAAGGTGGCCGTGGTCACCGGTGCCAGCAGCGGAATCGGCGCGGCGACCGCCCGCCGGCTGGCCGCCGAGGGCTTCGACGTGGTGCTGACCGCCCGCCGGACGGAGCGGATCGAGGCGCTGGCCAAGGAGATCGGCGGCCGGGGCGGTTCGGCGAGGGCGGTCACGCTGGACGTCACCGACCGCGCCGCCGTGGACGCCTTCGCGGCCGAGGTCGGCCGGGTGGACGTACTGGTGAACAACGCCGGCGGCGCGATCGGCGCCGAGACGGTCGAGCACGGCGACCCGGCCGACTGGCGGGCGATGTACGAGGTGAACGTGCTCGGCGTGCTGCACATGACGCAGGCGCTGCTGCCCGCGCTGCGCGCCACCGGCGACGGCACGGTGCTGGTGCTCTCCTCGACCGCCGCGCTGGCCGCGTACGAGGGCGGCGGCGGGTACGTCGCGGCCAAGCACGCCGCGCACACCATCGCGGCCACGCTGCGGCTGGAGCTGTGCGGGGAGCCGATCCGGGTGATCGAGATCGCGCCCGGCATGGTGAAGTCCGAGGGTTTCGCGGTCACCCGCTTCCGGGGCGACGAGGAGAAGGCCGCCGCCGTGTACGCGGGCGTGGCCGAGCCGCTGACCTCGGAGGACATCGCGGACACCGTGGCCTGGGCGGTCACCCGGCCCTCGCACGTGAACATCGACCTGCTGGTGGTCCGCCCCCGGGCCCAGGCCGCCAACCACAAGGTCCACCGCGGCTGACCGGGACGGGCGGGCGGAGCGGCGGGGGTGCAGGTCGGACACGTCACCACCGGGTGGTACACACGTGCGATGAAGATCTTCCGGGCCGCCCGCCCACGCGTTCTGCTGACCGCGCTGGCGGCAGGCACCCTGCTGCTCACCTCCGCCTGCGACGACACCGCGAAGCCGGCCCAGGACCAGGCCGCCGGCACCACCGGCACCAGCGCCACCGCCAGCGCCACCGCGAGCCGGTCGGCCGCCGCGACCGCCAAGCCGAGCGGCGAGGCCGACCCCGCCCTGAAGTCCTTCTACGGCCAGAAGATCAGCTGGTCCGACTGCCCGGCCGACCCCAAGGCCGAGGAGGCCCAGGCCGACGTCTCCACGATGAAGTGCGGCAAGCTGCACGTCCCGCTCGACTACACCAACCCCACCGCCGACGCCATCGACCTCGCGCTGATCAAGTACCCGGCCGGCAACCAGGACCAGCGGGTCGGCTCGCTGATGGTCAACCCGGGCGGCCCCGGCGGCTCCGGCGTCGAGATGGTCGAGTACGGCGCCAAGGACTTCGCCGGCGCCCTGCACAACCGCTTCGACGTGATCGGCTTCGACCCGCGCGGCACCGGCGGCAGCTCCCCCGTCCTCTGCCTGGACGACAAGCAGCGCGACGCCCAGAGCCAGGTGGACTCGCCGCTGGACCCGGACGCCCGCCGGGCCGCCGAGGAGAAGCAGAACACCGAGTACATCGCCGCCTGCAAGGCCAAGTCCGGCAAGCTGCTGCCCTTCGTCGGCACCCGCAACACGGCCCGCGACCTGGACGTGCTGCGCGCGGCCGTCGGCGACCGCAAGCTCAACTACCTGGGCGTCTCGTACGGCACCTACCTGGGCTCGCTCTACGCCGAGGAGTTCCCGCAGAACACCGGCCGGCTGGTCCTGGACGGCGCGGTCGACCCGGCCGCCGACGACCTGGACTCCGCGGTCAAGCAGCGGATCGGCTTCGAGACCTCCTTCGAGCACTTCGCCGCCGACTGCGTCGAGAACCACGCCGACGAGTGCCCGCTCGGCCAGGACAAGGACCAGGCCGCCAAGAAGGCCGCCGACTTCCTGGACGGCCTGACCGACCACCCGCTGCCCACCAAGGACGGCCGCAAGGTCGGCCGCGACCTGGCCTGGAGCGGCGTCACCGCGGCCCTCTACGGCGACCAGACCCAGGACTGGAAGTACCTGCGGGCCGGCCTCGGCATGGCGATGACCATGAAGCGCGGCGACATCCTGCTCGCCTTCGCGGACAGCTACGCGGAGCGCGACGAGAACGGCCACTACTCCCCGATGGACTCCGCCCACACCGCGATCGGCTGCGCCGACGGGTCCGCCCCGGCCCCCTCGCCCGAGCGCGCCCAGGCCGCGGTCAAGGAGCTCCAGGAGAAGGCCCCGCTACTGACCAAGGGCGTCACCGCCGAGGACTTCACCGACGCGGCCTGCGAGGGCTGGCCGTACCAGTCCCCCGAGAAGCCGCACACCATCCGGGCCGAGGGCGCCGCGCCGATCCTGGTGATCGGCACCACCAGCGACCCGGCCACCCCGTACGCCGCGGCCGAGTCCCTGGCCAAGGGCTTCGCCAAGGCCACCCTGCTCACCCGGGTGGGCGAGGGCCACGGCGCCTTCGGCAAGGGCAACACCTGCATCGACCGGGCCATGGAGGCCTACCTGACCGAGGGCACGATGCCGGTCGAGGGGACCCGCTGCTCCTGAGCCGGCCGCGGTGAACCAACGGAGGAAGGCGGGGAGGGCGATGACACGAAGGTGTCAACGTCACAACTTGATAGCTCGTCCGGATGAATTCCGCGCGCGCCCTCCCCAACTGATGACAGCTCAACTACCGTTGAAGCGCTGCCAGAGCGCCGCCGCGCGCCCCCCGCAGCCCCATACTCCACCTGCTTCACCACCCCACTCCACCGGCACCTTCCCGCCCTCACGAGGAGGACCCGCTGGCCAGCGACATCCCGCCACAGCGGCTCGACGCCAGCACCGAGCCGACCCTCCTCGGGTTGCACCGCTTCAACGAGGCGGACGCCGGCGCAGCCGAGGAGGCCCTGCTGGCCTGCTGCGGCAGCCACCGCTGGGCCCTGCGGCTCACCGCGCACCGGCCGTACCCCGACATAGAGTCCCTGCTGGCCGCCGCCAGCGAGGCCTCCTACGACCTCCGCCCGGCGGACCTGGCCGAGGCGCTGGCCGACGAGAGCTGGATGCCGCAGCCGCTGCTCGGCATGCGGGCCCCCGGCAGCCAGGCCGCGCACACCGCGCTGCGGGCGGCGCACGCCGCGTACGAGGCCCGGTTCGGCCACGTGTTCGTGGTCTGCCTGGAGGGCGTCGACCCGGAGGAGATGCTCGACACCGTGCTCTCCTCGATCCGCACCCGGTTGGCCAACGACCCGGACGAGGAGCGGCTGATCTCGGCGGACGAGCTCCGGCGGATCGCCCTCACCCGGCTGGAGCACCTGGTCGCCACCCACTCCGAGGCAGGGGCGCACTAGGACCGGCGCTTCGCCTGAACGTCTTTCGGCTGCGCGTCCCTCGCCTGCGCGGCGCGCAGCCCGGCCACCCGCTGCCGGACGATCCGCTCGTCCGGCACGCTGAGCCGGCACGGCGGTACCCGATTCATTCGTGAGGGTGAATCCGATCGCCGAGTCCGTTCCCTCGGGCGTGGGCGCGCCCTGCCGGCTCGGCCGGCGCCGGGTACGGATGGCCACGCTCCCGCCCGGCTTCCCGGCCGGTGGCGCCGGGGCCGCCGACGTGAACGAGGCGCACGGGCCGAACAGCTTCTCCAGCTCCGTCCGCCGCATGGCCGCCCGCCCCGGTGTCGCCGTGACCGGGCGTCATCGGCGGGGCGAAACGGCACGAACGCCTCGACCGGGTGTCGGCGGGCGGGTCCCGCCACCGCAACGCGGCCATCTGATCACTCAACGTGACCAAAACGGCCTCGGTTCCCGTGGCGCTAGGCCAGAAGTGCCTGATTGATCACACCTGGGGGCCCCGGAGGCGGTTCCCGACAAGGCGTCGATAGGATGCTGGCGGCCGGTGGACCGACCCGGCCGGGCTGACCGACACCGAAGCCGGCCGAGCCCCCAATCGCTTCCGGAGGGTTTTTCCGTGCCGGCTGGAACGCTGTACCGCGGCCGGGAAGGCATGTGGAGCTGGGTGGCTCATCGAGTCACCGGCGTCCTCATCTTCTTCTTCCTGTTCGCCCACGTCCTGGACACCGCCCTGGTGCGAGTGTCGCCGGAGTCCTACGACACCGTCATTCAGACGTACAAGACTCCGCTCGTGAACCTGATGGAGTACGGCCTGGTGGCCGCCATCCTGTTCCACGCGCTCAACGGCCTGCGCGTCGTCGCCGTGGACTTCTGGTCCAAGGGCCCGAAGTACCAGAAGCAGATGCTCTGGACCGTCGTCGGAGTCTGGGTCGTCCTGATGGCCGGCTCGTTCTACGGCATCCTGCAGCACACGCTGATCGCCTGGTTCGGGAAGTGAGCTGACTGATGTCCACGGAAATCTCCGACGCGATCGTCGTCCCGTCGAAGCAGGCGCACACCGGCAAGGGCCTCGGCACCGGTAACCCGGCCGACGCCTTCGTCATCGAGCCGCCGCGCAAGCGGACCGCGAAGACCCCGCGCCGCACCCGCACCAACTTCGAGATGCTGGCCTGGCTCTTCATGCGCCTGTCCGGTGTCGTCCTGGTCGTGCTGATCCTCGGTCACCTGCTGATCATGCTGGTGCTCGACGGCGGCGTCTCCAAGATCGGCTTCGCCTTCGTGGCCGGCCGCTGGGCCTCGCCGTTCTGGCAGGGCTGGGACCTCCTGATGCTCTGGCTCGCCATGCTGCACGGCGCCAACGGCATGCGTCAGGTCATCAACGACTACGCCGAGAAGGACTCGACCCGGCTCTGGCTCAAGGGGCTCATGGGTACCGCCACGGTCTTCACCGTGCTGCTCGGCACCCTGGTGATCTTCACCTTCGACCCCAACATCTGAGCCGCGAGCACCATCGACCATCGGCAGAGGCCAGAGGCGAGTTAACCCCCCATGCAGATTCACCAGTACGACACCGTCATCGTCGGCGCCGGCGGCGCCGGCATGCGCGCGGCCATCGAGTCCACGCAGCGCAGCCGCACCGCGGTCCTGACCAAGCTCTACCCGACCCGGTCCCACACCGGCGCGGCCCAGGGCGGCATGTGCGCCGCCCTGGCCAACGTCGAGGAGGACAACTGGGAGTGGCACACCTTCGACACGGTCAAGGGTGGTGACTACCTGGTCGACCAGGACGCCGCCGAGATCATGTGCAAGGAGGCCATCGACGCCGTCCTCGACCTGGAGAAGATGGGTCTGCCCTTCTCCCGTACCGAGCAGGGCCGGATCGACCAGCGCCGCTTCGGCGGTCACTCCCGCAACCACGGCGAGGCCCCGGTCCGCCGCTCGTGCTACGCGGCCGACCGCACCGGCCACATGATCCTCCAGACGCTGTTCCAGAACTGCGTCAAGCACGGCGTCGAGTTCTTCAACGAGTTCTACGTCCTCGACCTGCTGATCAACGAGGGCAAGACGGCCGGCGTCGTCGCCTACGAGCTGGCCACCGGCGAGATCCACGTCTTCCAGGCCAAGGCGGTCGTGTTCGCCTCCGGCGGCACCGGCAAGATGTTCAAGGTCTCCTCGAACGCCCACACCCTCACCGGTGACGGCCAGGCGGTGGCCTACCGCCGCGGCCTGCCGCTGGAGGACATGGAGTTCTTCCAGTTCCACCCGACCGGCATCTGGCGCATGGGCATCCTGCTCACCGAGGGTGCCCGCGGCGAGGGCGGCATCCTGCGCAACAAGGACGGCGAGCGCTTCATGGAGCGCTACGCCCCGGTCATGAAGGACCTCGCGTCCCGTGACGTCTGCTCCCGCGCGATCTACACCGAGATCCGCGAGGGCCGCGGCTGCGGTCCGGACGGCGACCACGTCTACCTGGACCTGACCCACCTGCCGCCGGAGCAGCTGGACGCCAAGCTCCCGGACATCACCGAGTTCGCGCGCACCTACCTCGGCATCGAGCCCTACACGGACCCGATCCCGATCCAGCCCACCGCGCACTACGCCATGGGCGGCATCCCGACCAACGTCGAGGGTGAGGTCCTGAGCAACAACACCGACGTCGTCCCGGGCCTGTACGCGGCCGGCGAGGTCGCCTGCGTGTCCGTCCACGGCGCCAACCGCCTGGGCACCAACTCGCTGCTGGACATCAACGTGTTCGGCCGTCGCGCGGGCATCGCCGCCGCCGACTACGCCAACGCGAACGAGTTCGTCCCGCTGCCGGAGAACCCGGAAGAGCTGGTCCAGGACATGGTCGACAAGCTGCGCGAGTCGACCGGCACCGAGTCCGTGGGGCAGATCCGCACGGCCCTGCAGGAGACCATGGACGCCAACGCGATGGTCTACCGCACCGGCGCCACCCTGAAGCAGGCGGTCGAGGACATCGCCGCGCTGAAGGAGCGCTACAAGAACATCTCCATCCAGGACAAGGGCTTCCGTTACAACACGGACCTGCTGGAGGCGATCGAGCTGGGCAACCTGCTCGACCTGGCCGAGGTGCTGGCCGTCTCCGCGCTGGCCCGCGAGGAGTCCCGCGGCGGTCACTACCGCGAGGACTTCCCGACCCGTGACGACGTGAAGTTCATGCAGCACACCATGGCGTACCAGGAGGTCGCCGCCGACGGCAGCACCTCCATCCGCCTCGACTACAAGCCGGTCGTGCAGACCCGCTACCAGCCGATGGAGCGTAAGTACTGATGAGCACTCCGACCGTGGAGCACTCGGCCGCTCTGGACGCGGCCGAGGCCGGTGTCACCAAGCTGATCACCGTCACCTTCCGGATCCGCCGGTTCAACCCGGAAGAGCACCCGGACCCGGTGTGGGTGGACTACCAGCTGACGATGGACCCGAAGGAGCGCGTCCTGGACGCGCTCAACAAGATCAAGTGGGAGCAGGACGGCACCCTCACCTACCGCCGTTCCTGCGCGCACGGCATCTGCGGCTCCGACGCCATGCGGATCAACGGCCGCAACCGGCTGGCGTGCAAGACCCTGATCAAGGACGTCAACCCGGAGAAGCCGATCACGATCGAGGCCATCAAGGGCCTGACGGTCCTCAAGGACCTGGTCGTGGACATGGACCCGTTCTTCCAGGCGTACAAGGACGTCATGCCGTTCCTCATCACCAAGGGGAACGACCCGACCCGCGAGCGCCTGCAGTCCGCCGAGGACCGCGAGCGCTTCGACGACACCACCAAGTGCATCCTGTGCGCCGCGTGCACGTCGTCCTGCCCGGTGTTCTGGAACGACGGCCAGTACTTCGGCCCGGCCGCCATCGTCAACGCGCACCGCTTCATCTTCGACTCGCGGGACGAGGGTGCCGAGCAGCGCCTGGAGATCCTCAACGACCGTGAGGGCGTGTGGCGCTGCCGCACCACCTTCAACTGCTCCGAGGCCTGCCCGCGTGGCATCGAGGTCACCAAGGCGATCCAGGAAGTGAAGCGGGCGCTGGTCACCCGCCGCTTCTGATCCCCGCCTGACGAACGCGAAGGCCCCCGTCCGATCCTCCGATCGGACGGGGGCCTTCGCCGTTGGGTCAGCGCAGCGCGCCGACGTCGGTCGGGTCGCTCCAGCCGCTGAAGTACACCAGGTGCCGGTCGGCCGTGACGGCCCACAGGTCGGGCTGGCCGTCGCCGTCCACGTCGCCCGAGCTGCCGAGCGTCGGGTACTTGTCCACGGTGAAGCCACTCGCGACGACGTTCGCCTTCGGGTCGGCGAGGGCGGAGAAGTCGTAGCTGCCGTCGGCCTTCTTCGCGATCGGGTAGGCGTGCAGGTCACCGGTGGCCCGCTCGCGCGCCCAGAGGGTGAGGTTGCCGGCCGAGTCCGGGCCCGGGGCGATCAGGTCGTAGCCGGCCCAGGCGCCGTTGGTGGTGAGCTGCCGGGCGGTGCGCAGCCGGTAGGAGAAGCCGGGGTTGGCGAACAGCCAGAGGTTGCCGTCCTCGACGGTCATGAGGGACGAGACCATCCGGGTGTCCAGCGAGCCGATCAGGGCGATCTGGTCGGCCTTGTGCCAGTCGGCGGCGAAGCCGGCCGGGCAGGCGGTGGCCGTGCCTGCGGCGTCCTGGCAGCTGGTCGGCCGGGAGATCGGCATCACGCTGCGGGTGAACGAGGCGTAGTCCTGGTTGCTGTAGAAGTACAGCGCCGGCGAGCCGCTCGGGTGCATCAGCAGGTCGTCCATCGGCGCGTGCGCGTTGGCGTCCCAACCGCGGTGGGCCACCTGGACGTTGGTCCAGGAGCTCTGGTTCGGCGACACGACGGCACGGATCGTGGCGGACGGGGTGGTGTCGCCCGAGTTGCCGCTGATGATCTGGAGGTTGCCGACGGAGTCCGGCAGCAGGACGTCCGGAATGCCGTCGCCGTCCACGTCGCCGAGGGTCTTCGGCGGGTTGGGGTTCGACGGGGCGTAGAAGGTGTAGGTCGTCCGGCCGACGTTGCCCGCACTGTCGATCACGTTGACGACGAGGTTGTTGGTACCCCACTGCGGGACCTTGAGGTCGATCTTCGCCGTACCGTCGGCATCCGGCTCGACGGCCCCCGGCGAGTTGCAGTCGCTTCCGGCGTAGGTCCAGCCGTACTGGAAGCAGGCGACGCCGGAGGACTCTCCGCCCGCGGGGACCGGGTCGGCCCCCTTGAGGACGAAGGTCCCCGTCTGGCCCGCGTACTTGGTGGCGGTGCCGCTCGCCGGGAAGTCGGTCGAGGAGACCGTGACGGTCGGGCTGGTGGTGTCCACGGTGAAGTGGCAGTCCGCCGACGGGGCGGAGGTCTGGGTGCCCTGCAGCGCCCAGGCGTGCCAGGCGTAGCTGTGCCCGTCCACCAGCTTGGGCACGTTGAGCGAGGCGGAGGGCTGGCCGTACGTCTGGGCCTGGCCGGTGAACACCGGGTCCTCGGCGCCCGCGGTCACGTCCCAGACGCCGAACTTGACGGTGTCCCCGGTGACCTTGGCGCTGAGCGTCGGGCCGTTCATGGTCAGCCCGATCCAGGTCGGGTCGCCGGTCGAGTCGCAGGCGGCGGTCCGGTAGTCGGTGCCCTGGCTGGTGCCGAGGACGGCCGGGGCGGTGTCGGCCACGGCCGCCGTCGGGGCGAGCAGTCCGGCGGCCACCGCCGCCACGGTGACCCCGCCGAGTCTGCGGGCACGCGAAAGGTTCATGGAGATCCCCACCCCTTGTGATCAGCGCGTCCGGTACGCGCGTGAGAGCCGTGAGGATCTTGCCAGTGGGGACCGACAGCGGCAACGGGGAATTCAGTCCACGGCTGGGGTGCGCCGGGTCGCGCGCAGACCGCGCACGCCGACGGCGCCGACGGCGATGCCGAGCACGAAGGAGGTGATGGCGAGCAACAGGTGCACCCAGAAGAAGGCGGTGGGCCGGGAGTGGTCGCCGTTCACGAAGGCCTGGCCGCCGGAGTCCTTCCACAGATTCTTGACGAAGGTGGTCCAGATGATGATCGACCAGACGCCGAAGGCGGTCAGGAACCAGGAGGTGCGGCGGCTGAGCTTCATGGGGTGGTCCTCGCCGGGGGTGTGAAGGCGGTGTATGCCTCCCCAGTATGCGTGGACCGCCGATCGGCGTACGGCGGGGCCCTCGAACGGACGACCGGTGCGGCGTGGCGAACGGCGGTGACGCCGAGTGGGTACGGTCTGCGGGTGACTGCACGCCATCGAAAGCTCGCGCACCGGCTCGTCGCCGCCACCGCCGTCCTCCCCGCGCTGCTCGCCGCCCCGGGGGCGGTCGCGGCCCCGTCCGAGCCGGCCCCGTCGACCGTGATCGGGGGCGCTCGGCTCGGCCAGTCCGGGGTCCAGGTCTCGCCGCTGGCCGGCGCGCCGGCGCTGCCGGGGGATCTGACCGGTCAGTCCTGGATAGTCTCCGACGCCGCCACCGGGGACGTGTTGGCGGCGTACAACTCCCATCTGCGGCTGCCGCCGGCCAGCACTCTGAAAATCCTCTTCGCCGACACCGTGCTGCCCAGGTTCGACCGCAACGCCGTGCACAAGGTCGCGGACGAGGAGATCCAGGGGATCGGACCCGGCAGCAGCCTGGTGGGGATCAAGGAAAACCTGGAGTACCGCGTCGAGGACCTGTGGCGCGGGGTGTTCCTCAGCTCGGGCAACGACGCCGTGCACGTCCTCGCGCACATGAACGGCGGCATCCAGCGGACCGTCGCCGACATGCAGGCGCGCGCGGACGCCCTCCAGGCGCGGGACACCAAGGTGATCTCCCCGGACGGCTACGACATGGACGGCCAGGTCTCCTCGGCCTACGACCTGACGCTGTTCGCCCGGGCCGGGCTACGCAACCCCGACTTCCGGACGTACTGCGCGACCCGGTCCGCGATGTTCCCGGGCGCGGTGGACCGCAACACCGGCCAGCGCGGCAGCTTCGGGATCGCCAACACCGACCGGCTGCTGGGCAAGTACCCCGGCCTGATCGGCGTGAAGAACGGCACCACCACCAATGCCGGCTCGACCTTCGTGGGCGCCGCCGAGCGGAACGGCCGCACGCTGCTGGTGACGGTGATGCACCCCGCGTCGTACCAGAAGGTCTACGACGAGACGGCCGAACTGCTGGACTGGGGCTTCTCAGCGGCCGGCAAGGTCCAGCCTGTGGGCCGGCTGGCGGACGAGCTGTCGGCCGGCGCCGCCGAGCCGACCGGCCAGGCGGGCGAGTCCTCCGCGCTGTCCGAGCCGCCGCCGCAGTCACCGCCCGCCCCGGCGGCATCGGCCGCATCGGATGACGGGAACGACTGGATCAGCGCCGGTGGCTGGCTCGCGGTCGTCGCGGCCGGGGCCGTGGTGGGCGGGTGGGCCCTGGTGGTTCTGCGGCGCCGGACGGCCTAGCCCCCGAACGGCTGAGGATCGCCCCACCCCGGCCCGGCCTCACGTGGGAGGCCGGGCCGCTTCCATCTCGTCGGCCGCCGCCAGCAGCGCCCGGCCGTGCGCCCTGGTCCGCTCCCGGACGGCCTCCGGGTCGGCCGTCGCCGTCCAGGCGACGCAGTACATCAGCAGCCGGCAGACGAAGTTGATCCACAGCAGCAGCGCCACCGGCGTGGCGAAGGCCCCGTACAGGCTCCGCCCGGCGACCGAGCCGATGTAGGAGGCGAGCAGCAGCTTCAGCAGCTCGAAGCCGACCGAGCCGATCAGCGCGCCGATCAGCAGGTCCCGGCGGCGCTGGCCGGTGATCCCGGGGAAGGGCGCCAGCAGGTAGGCGAAGAGCAGGGTGTCGGACGCTATGGCGATCAGCACGCCGACCCAGGTGAGCAGGTAGCCGCTGCCGAGGCCGATGTCCTCGGCGATCCGCCCGGCGAGCGTCGTCCCGGCGGCGGAGGCGGCCAGCGAGAACAGCGACACCAGGCCGAGGCCGGCCAGCACCGCGATGTCCCAGGCCTTGCGCAGCACCAGGTTGCCGTTCTCCTCGGGCAGCTGCCAGAGGTCCCGGATCGAGGTGCGCATGGTGTTCACCCAGCCGAGGCCGGAGACCAGCAGCAGCGCCCCGCCGACCAGCCCGACGGTGCCCGCGTTGGCCACCAGGGACGGCAGGTTGAGCGCGTCCGAGAGGCCCGGCAGCTGGTCGGAGATGCGCTTCTGCAGGTCGGCCACCTGGCTGCCGTTGAGCGTCGCGACGGCGATCGCCAGGCCCACCGTGAGCAGCGGGAAGAGGGCGAGGAAGCCGAAGAAGGTGACGGCCCCGGCCAGCCGGTTGCCGCGGGCCGCGGTGAAGTACTCGTACACCCGGTACGGGCGGCTGCGCAGCACCCGGGCCACCAGGGGGCCGAGGACCGGAAGGCGAGTCAGGAAGTCCACCCGACCGGTTATACCGGCCCGTCCCCCGAATGGCCGTCAGGCGCCGGACCAGGGCGCGTCCGCGAACGCGCGCCCGCGGGGCGGCGCCGGGGCACCCGGCTCAGCGCTTGACGAGTCGGCGGGCCCGGGCGAGGGCGCGTACGGCCTGGTAGGCGCCGTAGCGGCCGTGGCTGAGCAGTTCGGTGCGCACGCCCTCCACGCCGGCCGGCGGGCGGTAGCCGTCCGGGCGCAGCCGGGCGCAGTGCGCGGCAGCGCGGCGGAAGTACTCGCGGCGGTCGCCGGAGGGGACCCGGCCGGGCTTGGCGACCACGGTGTTGAGGTGGTGCAGCATCTTCCCGTAGACGACCGGGCGCCAGCGGTCCAGGTCGGGGCGGCGGTCGAGGAAGGCGAAGACCAGGTCGTACTGGGCGAACACGTCGAAGTGCTTGCGGCTGGCGGTGGCCAGGATGTTGCCGCCCTCCTGGCGCTGGCGGTAGTGCACGCCGACCTGGTCGAGCAGGGTGATGCTGGCGGCGGCGAGCAGCGCCGGGTACGTCCAGGGGGTGTCCTCGTAGTAGCCGGCCGGGAAGACCAGCTGCTGCTCGGTGACGAAGCCGCGGCGGTAGGCCTTGTTCCAGACGACCTGGAGCAGGTCGAGCAGGTCGGGGCGGGCGGCGAGGTCGAAGACGTCCGGGGAGGCGGCGCCGAAGACGTGGCCGGAGGCGGCCCGGGTGATCCGGCCGTCGGCGTAGGTGCGGGCGTAGTCGTAGACCAGGACGTCCGGGTCCCCGGTGGCGGCGAGGCGGTCGTCGACGGCCTTCAGCAGGCCGGGGGTGAGGGTGTCGTCGCTGTCCAGGAAGACCACGTAGTCGCCGGTGGCGACCTCCAGGCCGGCGTTGCGGGCCCGGCCGAGGCCGACGTTCTCCGGCAGGTGCAGCACCCGCACACGGGGGTCGGCGGCGGCCGCTTCGTCCAGCATCGCGCCGCAGCCGTCCGGGGAGCGGTCGTCCACCGCGATCAGCTCGAAGTCGGGACCGGCCTGGCCGAGGACCGAGTCGAGGCACTCGGCGAGGTAGTCCTGGACCTGGTACACGGGGACGATCACGCTGAAGCGGGGCACGGCGCCCAGCGTAGTGGCCTGGGGAGGCTCCGGAGCCCGGAGGTAGGATCGAGGCGCACGTACGCACCGATTCAAAGTGCGGTCAGGCCCCCACCGGGCTGCCACGCTCCTAACCGAGAAAGGCCTGCGTAGCCGATGGCTCCCCGCCTCTCCATCGTCGTTCCGATCTACAACGTCGAGCGCTATCTCGTCGAATGCCTCGACTCGATCGCCGCCCAGACCTTCACGGACTTCGAGTGCGTCATGGTCGACGACGGTTCGAAGGACGACAGCGCGGCCCTCGCCGAGGCGTACGCGGCCAAGGACTCGCGGTTCCGGCTGGTCCGCCAGGTGAACAAGGGCCTCGGCGCGGCCCGCAACACCGGCATCCGGCACATCGACCCGGACGCCGAGTTCCTGTGCTTCGTGGACAGCGACGACTCGATGCCGCCCAGCGCGTACGAGCTGATGATCAACACGCTGGACGAGACCGGCTCGGACTTCGCCACCGGCAACGTGCTGCGCTTCCGTGCGGTGGGCTACTACCAGTCCGGCGGCCACGTGAAGCCGTTCAAGGAGACCAGGCTCAAGACCCACATCACCGAGATCCCGGCGCTGGTCACCGACCGCACCGCGTGGAACAAGGTGTACCGCCGCTCGTTCTTCGACGCGGCCGGGCTGCTGTACCCCGAGGGCATCCTGTACGAGGACGCGCCGGTCAGCGTGCCGCACCACTACCTGGCCAAGAGCGTGGACGTGCTCTCCGAGCCGATCTACCACTGGCGCGAGCGCGAGGTCGGCGAGATGTCGATCACGCAGATGCGCACCAACCCCAAGGGCCTGATCGACCGGGTCGCCTCGGTCGAGCTGGTCCGCGGCTGGCTGAAGAAGCAGACCGAGCCGCGCTTCGCGCAGTACCTGCGCACCTACGACGAGAACACCCTCGTCGAGGAGATCCCGATGTTCTTCTGGTCCGTCGTGGACGGCGACAAGGAGTACCGGGACGCCTACATGACCCACGTCAGCCGGCTGCTCCGGGCGATCGGCCCCGAGCAGGTCCGCAAGCTGCGCGCGCCGCTGCGGCTGAAGTACCACCTGACCTTGCAGGGCCGCATCGACGAGTTCGTCGAGCAGATCAAGTACGAGGGCGAGAGCAACGGCGGTGTCCAGGCCCGCGGTCTGCTGCGCCCGTACGCCGACTACCCGTTCCTGCGCGGCGGGCGCAAGAGCGTGCCGTCGAGCGTGCTCAAGCTGGACAACTCGCTGGTCATGCGCAGCCGGCTGTACGAGACCTCCTGGGTGGGCGGGAAGCTGCAGCTGATCGGGCACGCGTACCCCGAGCAGCTGGGCGCGGCGAACAAGCACGACATGGTCCGCACCCTGGTGCTGCGCGAGACCAAGGGCCGCCGGGTGATCGCGGTGCCGATGAAGACCACGTACAGCCCCGAGGCCACCGCGAGCTGCAGCCACGACCTGTACAGCTGCGACTGGTCCGGCTTCAACGTCGCCATCGACCCGAAGAAGCTCAAGCACCGCGGCCAGTGGAAGGACGGCCACTGGCGCGTCCTGGTGGCCGGCGCGGGCAAGGGCGGGGTGTACAAGGGCCGGGTCTCGGCCGGCTGGAGCGACACGGCGCAGTACATTCCGGCGCACTGGGTCGAGCCGGACGTGCGGATCGTGCCGTGGATCCGGGACAACTTCGTCTACCTGAAGGTGGAGACGGTCAAGGCCCGGGTGACCGGCCTGGCCGCGCAGGGCGGCCGGGTGGAGGTCTCGGGCGCGGCCCGCTCCGGCCTGAGCTTCGCCGGGGCCCGGCTGCGGCTCACCCACGTCGAGTCGGACCGCGAGCTGACCTTCCCGCTGGAGCTGGGTGCGCCGGTCGGCTCGCTGCAGCCCTTCACCGCCTCCTTCCCGGTGGCCGAGCTGACCGCCGTCCGCGAGGCCTGGGCCGAGCTGGACCCGGTGGCCGCCGACCGCAGCCGCGACCGCTGGGACACCTCGCTGCTGCTCGCCGACGGCAACGTCGTCATGCTGGCCTGGGACGAGCGCAACGCGCCGGAGCAGCTGCACCTGCCGCTGAACCCCGAGGCCCCGGCCGACCTGCGCCGGGAGCTGTACTCGAAGCCCTCCCCCAGCGGCTTCCTGCAGCTCTCCGACCAGCTGCTGCAGCCGCTGGTGGACGAGGTGTCCGCGCGCGGCGCCGACGGCTTCCTGCTCAGCGGCTCGTTCCCGCTGCCCGGCGCGCACCGCTGGGAGCTGGTGGTCCGGCACAACTGGCGCGAGGAGGAGCACGTCTACCCGGTGGAGATCGCGGACGGCCGGTTCCGCACCGCGCTGCCCACCGTGCCGACCGCCAGCTTCGCCGGCCGGGTGCCGCTCGCCAAGGGCACCTGGAACGTCTTCTTCCGCCCGGTGGGTGCGCCGGTCGAGGAGCTCCCGGACTCCTGCGCGCTGATCACCCCGGACTGCTTCGACACCCTGCCGCTGGAGGTGGAGTCCCGCGGCAAGCGCATCGTGCTGGAGCGGCGCCACCACGACGGCCTGTCGCTGGAGTCGCACTCGGTGCTGCTGCCCGAGGAGCGGTCCGGCCACCGCCAGCGCCAGCTGCGCACCGTCGACTACCCGGCCGCCCGTCGGCTGCCGGTGCGCGACACGGTGCTGTACAACGCCGGCAACGGCAGCATGTACGCCGACTCGCCGCGGGCGATCCACGAGGAGCTGGTCCGCCGCGGCCTGCCGCTGGAGCACCTGTGGGGCACCGACGACATGCAGGCCGACCTGCCGCAGTCGGCGGCCCCGATCCGGCTCTGGAGCCCGGAGTGGTTCGAGGCGCTGGCGACCGCCAAGTACGTCGTCACCAGCACCCACCTGCCCGACTTCTTCGTCCGCCGCCCCGGCCAGGTGGTCCTGCAGGCCTGGCAGGGCACCCCGCTGAAGCAGGTCGGCTTCGACTTCGAGAAGGTCTGGTTCACCGACTCCAACTACCTCAAGGGCCTGGCCCGCGAGATCCCGAACTGGAGCCTGCTGGTCGCCGGGAACACCTGGTCGGCCCCGGTGCTGCGGCGCGCGTTCGATTACCAGGGCGAGATCCTGGAGAGCGGTTCGCCCCGCAACGACCTGCTGTTCGCGGCCGACCGGGAGAAGACGGCCGAACAGGTTCGCGAACGGCTCGGTCTGCCCGAGGGCAAGAAGGTCGTGCTGTACGCGCCGACCTGGCGCGAGGACCGGCGCCGGCCCAACGGCGGCTACCAGATCGACCTGCGGATCGACCTGGCGGCGGCCAAGGCCGCGCTCGGCGACGACCAGGTCCTGCTGGTGCGCCGGCACAACATGATGTGCGGTCAGATCCCGGGCGCCGGCAACGGCTACATCTGGGACGTGGGCAGCTACCCCGACATGGCGGAGCTGCTGCTGATCGCGGACGTGCTGGTCACCGACTACTCGGCGAGCGTGTTCGACTTCGCCGTCACCGGCAAGCCGATGCTCTTCTTCACCCACGACCTGGAGCACTACCGGGACAACCTGCGCGGCTTCAGCCTGGACTTCGAGGCCGAGGCACCCGGTCCGCTGCTGGCCACCTCCGAGGAGCTGGTCGCCGCCCTCGGCCGGGTGGACGAGGTCGCGGCCGAGCACGCCGACAAGGCGGCCGCGTTCCGCGAGGCGTACTGCGACCTGGACGACGGCAAGGCCGCCGCCCGGGTGGTCGACGCGATGCTCCGCAAGGAGTAGCGCTCCCACGCCCCTGCCGAGGCGCCCGACGCGATCCGCGTCGGGCGCCTCGCTTTTTCCTGGGAATCACCTGGGGGAATTCCCCCGATTCACCCACGGCACGGTCGAACTCACGTTTCACCAACGAATTCCTGAGGAATTTTCGACGGACAACACGACAGACCTCGGGTGACATTCCGGCACGGATGTCGATTCGGCCCCGGACCTTTCGTTATCGGTTCGGCGTTCGTCCCGGTCCACCGCCACGGCCGGGATCCCGTCCCCGGAAGGGCCTCTCGTCATGCCCGTGCTCACCCGGCTCGTCCTGCCGCACGCCGTCCGCGGGGTGCCCGCCGACCGGCCCGCCGTCGACGAGGACGCGGCCTTCGGCCTGCTGCGCGCCCGCTGGCGCGGCCGCGGCCTGGAGCTCACCGGCTTCGGCCGTCCGCTGGACCTGGACACCGGCCGCCCCGGCTCGGCCTGGACCTGGCTGACCCTGCGCCACCAGGACGAGGCCCGGCCGCCCGTCCACCTGCGCTCCCGACCCCGCAGGATGCCCGAGGTCACCGACGACAGCGCCCAGCCCGAGTACAACCACGACTGGTCCGGCTTCACCGCCCTCATCGAGCCCGGCCGACTACGCCCCGACCGCCACTGGCTGCTCGGCGACTGGCGGATCGAGGCCACCCTCTTCACCCGCCCCCGCCTCACCCGGCTGCGGCGCCAGTACGGCACCCTCGCCCCCCACTGGTGCGGATCGGGCGAATACCCGCCGGCCCGCTGGGTGGACCACGACGTCCGCCTCCAGCCCTTCTTCGAGGACGACCGGCTGCACCTGCGACTGGAGCGCCCGGGCGTCCGGATCAACCGCGCCACCCCCACCGCCGACGGCGTCGAACTGGGCGGCACCGCCGACCGCTGCCCCGCCGGCACCGTACTGCGGCTGCGCCACCGGCAGAGCGACGCGGTGCTCGAACAACCGCTCGGCCGCGCCGGCAACACCTTCACCGTCGGCCTTCCGTACCGCCCGCTCACCGCCGACGGGCGCGGCCGCGGCCGGCTGGAGCACTGGGACGCCGAACTGCTGCGCCCCGACGGCAGCACCGAGCAGCTCTGCCTGGACGAGCGCGGCGGCCCGGTGGCCGGCCAGTACCCGCTGCCGGACTCGGCGGACCGGGTGCTCTACCTCAAGCACCTCGCCGACGGCCGGCTCCAGGTCTGCGTCCAGCCGGCGGCCGGCCTGGTCGACCGGATCACCGTCCACTTCGGCGGCTTCGAGCTGACCGGCCACTGCCCGGACCCGGCCGCCGACCGGCTGGAGCTGGTGCTGCGGCACACCGGCACCGCGGGCGAGGTCCGCACCTCGGTGGAGCCCGAGCCGGGCGGCCGCTTCCGGGTGCGGGTGCCCGCCACCCGCACAAGCGCGGACGGCGCCGTGCTGCCGCTGCGCAAGGGCGTCTGGGAGACCGCGCTGGAGCCGGCCGACCGCTCCGGCCCGGCCCGCCCGCTGCTCGCCGCCCCCGGCGCGCTGCCCGCGCTGCCCGCCACCGCCGCGATCGACGGCAAGCAGGTGCTGCTGCAGCACCGCTGGCACGACACCCTGCTGGTGGACTCCACCCCGGTGCTCGACGCCACCGAGCGCAGCGCCTGGACGCAGGCCCGGCTGCGCACCGAGCACTACCCCGCCGCCCGCCGCGAGCCGCTGCGTGAGGCGGTGCTGTACGACGTGTTCGGCGGCCGCGGCTACGCCGACTCCCCGCGCGCGATGCACGCCGAACTCGCTCGCCGAGGCGCACAGTTGGAGCACCTGTGGGTGGTCGACGACGGCCAGGCCGAGCTGCCGCCCGGGGTCCGCCCGGTGCGCGTCTGGAGCCCGGAGTGGTACCGCGCACTGGCCACCTGCCGGTACCTGGTCGGCAACACCCACTTCCCGGACTTCCTGGAGCGCCGCGAGGGCCAGGTCGTGGTGCAGACCTGGCACGGCTCGCCGCTGAAGCGGATCGCCCACGACGTCGACCACCCCTGGCTGGCCGACCACGGCTACCTGGAGGCACTCGACCGGGAGACCCCCCACTGGAGCCTGCTGCTCTCCCCCAGCCCGTTCGCCACCCCGATCCTGCGGCGCGCCTTCCGCTACGACGGGGAGCTGCTGGAGTCCGGCTACCCGCGCGGCGACGTGCTGGCCCGGGCCGACCCGTGCACCGCCGCGGCCGTGCGCCGCCGGCTCGGCGTGCCGGAGGGCAAGCGGATCGTGCTGTACGCGCCGACCTGGCGCGAGGACCAGCGGCGCGGCGACGGCGAGGGCTTCCGGCTCGACCTGCGACTGGAGCTCGACCGCGCCCGCCGGCTGCTCGGCGAGGACCACGTACTGCTGGTCCGCCCGCACTCGCACGTGCGCGACCCGCTGCCGGGCGCCGGCGACGGCTTCCTGTACGACTGCGGGGACTACCCCGACCCGCAAGACCTGCTGCTGGTCGCGGACGTCCTGGTGACCGACTACTCGTCGATCATGTTCGACTTCGCGATCACCGGCCGCCCGATCTACTTCTTCGCCTACGACCTGGAGCACTACCGCGACACCCTGCGCGGCTTCTACTTCGACTTCGAGCCGAACGCCCCCGGCCCGCTGGTGCCGACCTCGGCCGAACTGCTCGGCGCGCTGCGCGAACTCGCCGACAGCGGCGCCGACCTGCCGCCCGGGTACGCCGGGCGCTACCGGCGCTTCCGGGCCGAGCACTGCGCGCTGGACGACGGCGGCGCGGCCCGACGGGTGGTCGACCGGATGCTCGAACTCGGCTGTAGCACAAGGTAGTTTCCGCAGCAGGCTGGAGAGGTCCGGCTTGCCCTCCTCGTCGCGGGAAACCACGGTGCCGGTGTCGGTCACGGCGCTCTCGGACGTCTCGGCGCCGGCCTCGGCGTCGTCCGGAGTGGTCACCGGCATCCTCCGAGGCGCCTCTTGCGCGTCGGCCTACTCGAAGGACGAGGGAACGGGGAAGTACGCCTTCAGGAAGCCGGTGATGGCCTCCTCCTGTTCCGCGGGGGACAGGAGGTCGTGGGTACCGTCGGCCAGACAGAAGCAGTCCGCCCAGCGCTCCTCGTGCAGCGCCGTGAGCCGGGCGAGGTCCTCGGCACTGTCGGTGACGAAGTAACCGTCACAAAGGTACCCCTCCACCGAGCGGGCGGTGGCATGGGCGTAGTGGACGGCCAGGGTGACCGGCGCGAGGTCGGTGGCCGAGCGGAACGGCGAGCGGACGGTGCCGTGGAGTTCGGCGGCGAACCGCTCCGCACTCTCCGCCAGCACGCTCCGGCACAGTGGGTACGGCGCATGCTTGAGTGTGCGCGGGTAGGTTCGTCCGACGGCGGCGACCAGGGCGGCTCGGGTGTTCTTCTGGGCGGCGACGTAGACCGATTCTCCGGGCTCGGCCTCGCCGGGCGGGATGATCCGGCTGTCGGGGAAGTACCGGGGCATTCCGTTGCCGAGGAAGAAGTCTTCGGGCACCAGTGCGCGACCGAGGAACATGTCGTCGTTGAGGTACAGGAAGTGCTCGGCGAGCCCTGGGATCAGGTGCAGCCGCGTTTCGATGGCGTGGGAGTTGAACACCGGTCCGGCGTCGGTGCCGGCGAACAGCTGGCGGTGCGAGACCACGGTCAGGCCCGGTTGCGTGGTGTCCAGCCAGTGCGGCACCTGGTCGTCGGTGACCAGGAAGGTCCGGCGGATCCACGGAGCGTGCGAGGCGAGCGCGCGCAGGCAGTACCGCAGCTCGTCACGGTTGCGGAAGCGCTGGTCGGCGTCGCCCGCGATGCCGCTGGCGGCGACGCCGTCCTCCGGCGCGATCGGCGCGGCCGCGCCGTCCAGCCGGGCGCGAGCGGCGGCGCGGCGTTCCTGCCAGGCGGGGTCGCCGTCGTCGACCCAGGTGATCACGGCGTCGATCGGGAAGCGGACCTGGTCGGGCAGGGCGGTGGCGAAGACGTCCAGCAGCGGGTAGGTGCGGCCGGCGACAGTCGTGGTCGCGGTGGCCTCCAGCGAGGGCACCCACCAGCCGAACGGTGTCTCGTCGATCGAGGCGATCGCGCCCTCCGAGGGTGCGGCGGAGTCCCAGAACTCGACGTCGCAGCCGACCTCGGGTCCGTACAGCACGGTGTCGATCACGGCCGGCCGATAGATCCGTATGCCCTTCACCCGGTCCGCCGGCACCGTCGGCTCGCCGCCTCCGGCCGCCTCCCGGCCGGGGCCGTTCCCCTCCGAGGCCGGGAAAGTCTCCAGTTCGGCGACGGCGGCGGGCAGTTGCTCAGCCAACACGGTACCGAGAGTACGGCCGTGCTCCAGCAGGTCGGTGTAGACCGCATGCCCGGCGAAGGCAGTGGCGAGGGCCTTCAGCACCGCCGCCCGGTCGCCCGGGGCGATCGCCAGCCGGTGTCGCGGGTGCCGGTCGGGGACGATGCCGTGCGCGATGCCGCCCGCTGCCAACGCATCAGCCACCTCAGCCAGATTGCCGTCCCGACGGGCACCGGGCAGCAAGTGTCGACGCGACTCGGCGACGTGGCCCCGAAACCGGGCGATACCGGGTAGTGAGGCGAGCAGTTCCTCCTCACGCGCATACCGTGCCCGCTCCAGCCGCTCCAGTGCCGATACCTCGCGCTGCTGCGCAGGGCGGTCCGGCTCCTGCGGCTCGAATTCGGGCCGCACACCGCCGGACAACCAGCGGCGGCGCGCCCAATCGGCCGAAAGGCGGACGGCAGCAGAGAGGGGGGATCGGCCAACGGACACGAAATATCGCTCCAGGAGGGGCTGTTACTGAGGGGTGCGGCGCTGAAATGGGCGAGAGAGGGTTTAGTCGCCGGGGACCCTGGTCGCTTGACATGCATGGCCGGGCGCGCTCGGAGAGCGCAGCACTTCATTCAGCTTTGTCGAGGCTTCCCTCCAGGGTACGCGGCGCGTGAGCGGGGCGAGTCCGGATTCCCGCATGTCATCGGCAGATCCTATGTGGTGAATTGATCCTTACATCGAACTCGAATATAACGATCGGACATACGTTCGGAGTCGGAACAGAAACAGCCGAGTTCCCGATTTGATCCGCCAAAGGAAACCCGGTAAGCCTCCCAGTTCGCTGGCAGTGTGCTGATGGTTTGCTGAACTGCGAACATCAGACATTCACGCCCAGTTTGGGCCACTTGCAGAGCATTGTTCGGCAATGGCTTGATGATTACCTCGATGTGACCTGACGCCTCCGGCGGAGCGATCAACCAGCACGGCGAACAGAGCCCTCGACGGAAGCGGCACTCGCCCGGGCGGCATCACATCCCCGCACCGGTGCGGGTGGCGGACGCAGCTCATCCCAACGGGGCACTCGGCTCCACCTCGGAGCGGTAGAGGCGGCCGTTCACCCGGCAGCCCAGATGACGAAGAGTCACCGGAACGGTCGGACGGCGGGCGAAGACGGGCACGGGGCCTCGGACGCGTCGGTGGACGAAGCCGGTTCGGAGGAAGGCCGGTTCAGGAGAAGGAGTAGCTCCGCCAGGGCCGCCAGACCTCGTCCGCGTCGAAGCGGGAGAGCGAGAAGCCCGGAACCGTGAAGGACGCCCGGAAGCCGCGCGCCTGCTCGTACGCCTGGTCCAGCACGTCATCCGGCAGACCGTGCGCGACCGTCACGTGCGGGTGGTACGGGAAGGCCAACTCGCGGGCCAGCGGGCCGGAGCGGACGTCCGCCTCCAGCAGCCGGCACTCCTGCGCGCCCTCCTCGACCCGGACGAAGACCACCGGGGAGACCGGGCGGAAGGTGCCACCGCCGCGCAGCAGCATCCGGAACGGCCGGTGCGCGGCCGCCACCGCGGCGAGGTGCTCCTCGATCTTCGGCAGCGCCCCGGCCGGCACCTCGGTCGGCGGCAGCAGGGTGACGTGCGTCGGTATCGAGCGGGCCTGCGGGTCGCCGTGCCCGGCCCGGGCGTCCTGGATCCGCGTCCCGTACGGGTCCGGGACGCTCACGGACACGCCGATGGTGACGACCTCCGGGAGGCCGCCACCACCGGGCAGGCGGGTTAGGGGAGTCACCGCTTGGCGGCCGGGAGGAAGCCGATCCGGTCGTACACCGTCGCCAGCGTCTCGGAGGCCACCGCGCGGGCCTTCTCGGCGCCGATCGCCAGCACCCGGTCCAGCTCGGCCGGGTCGTCCAGGAAGGTCCTGGTGCGCTCCTGGAAGGGGGTCACCCACTCGGTGAACAGCTCGGCCAGCTCGGTCTTCAGGGCGCCGTACATCTTGCCCTCGAAGTGCGCGACCAGCTGCTCGACCGGCTGGCCGCTGAGCGCGGAGTGGATCCGCAGCAGGTTGGAGACGCCCGGCTTGCCCTCCTCGTCGTAGGAGACCACGGTGCCGGTGTCGGTCACGGCGCTCTTGAACTTCTTGGCGCTGGCCTTGGCGTCGTCCAGCAGGCTGACCAGGCCCTTGGGCGAGGAGGCCGACTTGCTCATCTTGACGGCCGGGTCCTGCAGGTCCTGGATCTTCGCCGTCTCCTTGAGGATGTACGGCTTCGGGATCGTGAAGGTCGGGGAGTAGCGCGAGTTGAAGCGCTCCGCGATGTCGCGGGTGATCTCCACGTGCTGGCGCTGGTCCTCGCCGACCGGGACGGCGTCCGCCTGGTAGAGCAGGATGTCCGCGATCTGCAGGATCGGGTAGGTGAACAGGCCGACGGTGGTGCTCTCGGCGCCGTACCGGGAGGACTTGTCCTTGAACTGGGTCATCCGGGAGGCCTCGCCGAAGCCGGTGAGGCAGTTCATCACCCAGGCGAGCTGCGCGTGCTCGGGCACGTGCGACTGGACGAACAGGGTGCAGTGCTCCGGGTCCAGGCCGGCGCCGAACAGCTGGGCAGCGGAGATCCGGGTGTTCTGGCGCAGGGTCACCGGGTCCTGCGGGACGGTGATCGCGTGCAGGTCGACGACCATGTAGAACGCGTCGTTGTCCTTCTGCAGGTCGACCCACTGGCGCACCGCGCCCAGGTAGTTGCCGAGGTGGAACGAGCCGGAGGTGGGCTGGATGCCGGAGAGCACCCGGGGACGGTCCTTGACCGGACCAGTGACCGCTGCGTTGACCATGCGGGCCATTGTTCCAGTTCCACCGGTCGCTCAGGAAACCTCCGCCCCCGGCGGTTCGACCGGTGTGACGGCACTCACCCTCACCCGGGCGATCCGCCGGCCCTCCACCTTGGCCACCGTCAGCAGCGCCGTTCCCCCGCCGTCGAGCGGGACGCGGGCCTGGTCGCCCTCCCTGGGCAGCCGGCCGAGCGAGGCGACCAGGCAGCCGGCCACCGTCTCGTACGGGCCCTCGGGCAGGGTGACGCCGGTCTCCTCCGCGAAGTCGCCGAGGTTGAGCAGGCCGTCCAGCTCCATGCCGCCGCCGGCCAGCCGGCGGGTGGTGGCGGTCTCCGGCCGGTCGTACTCGTCCCGGATCTCGCCGATCACCTCCTCGACCAGGTCCTCCAGGGTGACGATCCCGGCGGTGCCGCCGTACTCGTCCACCACGATGGCCAGGTGGTGGCCCTCCCGGCGCATCTCGCCCATCGCCTCCAGCACCCGCTTGGTGCCGGGCAGCAGCTTGACCGGACGGGCCAGGTCGCGGACCTTGACGGCCTGCTCGCCGCGGGCGCCGTACAGGTCGCGGACGTGGACGAAGCCGACCACGGCGTCGGCGCTGCCCTCGACCACCGGGTAGCGCGAGTGCGGCGAGGTGTCGGCCTGGTGCCGTACGGCGGTCAGCGGGCGCTCGGCGTCCAGGAAGGTCACCTCGGTGCGCGGGACCATCACCTCGCGCAGCTGGCGCTCCCCGGCGGCGAACACGTCCGCGATCAACGCCCTTTCGTCGCTGCCCAGTTCGGTGTTGGCGGCGACCAGGCCGCGCAGCTCCTCAGAGCTCATCGAGCCGCGCCCGGCCGTCGGGTCGCCGCCGAGCAGCCGGACCATCAGGTTGGTGGAGTGGCCTAGCAGCCAGATCACCGGGCGCAGCGCCACCGACATCACGTCCACCACGGGGGCGGCGACCACCGCGATGGACTCGGCGCGCTGCAGACCGATCCGCTTGGGGGTGAGCTCACCGAGCACCAGCGACACGTAGCTGATCGCCAGGGTGAGGCCGACCAGGGCGACCGCGTCGGACATCCCCTCGGACAGGCCCGCCCGGACGAACAGCGGGGCGACCTTGCCGGCCAGGGTGTCCGCGCCGAAGGCCGCGGACAGGAAGCCCATGCAGGTCACGCCGACCTGGACGGCGGCCAGGAAGCGGTTGGGGTCGGCGGCCAGGTGCGCGGCCCGGGCCGAGCGCCGGGTGCCGTGCGCCGCCAGCGTCCGGATCTGGCCCTCGCGCAGCGAGATCAGCGAGATCTCGGCGACGTTGAACAGCCCGCCCAGCAGGATGAAGACGAGGACGAGCGCGGCGTCCCCGAAGGTTTCGTTCACAGCGGGCCAGTGTAGGTGGCCGGTGCGTACTGGGGCCCGGACACGGCGGCGGCCCGCCGCCTCCCGGTCTCGGAAGGGGGCGGGCCGCCGGAACAGGCCGTACGGACGGGACTCAGATGAGGCCCAGCTCCTGGACCGCGTCGCGCTCCTCGGTCAGCTCGTTGACCGAGGCGTCGATGCGGGTGCGGGAGAAGTCGGAGATCTCCAGGCCCTGGACGATCTCGAACTTGCCGTCCTTGGTGGTGACCGGGAAGGAGGAGATCAGACCCGCCGGGACGCCGTAGGAGCCGTCGGAGACGACACCCATGGAGGTCCAGTCGCCCTCGGCGGTGCCGTTGACCCAGGTGTACACGTGGTCGATGGCGGCGTTGGCGGCCGAGGCGGCCGAGGAGGCGCCGCGGGCGTCGATGATGGCGGCGCCGCGCTTGGCGACGGTCGGGATGAAGTCGTTCTCCAGCCAGGCCTGGTCGCTGCCGATGGCCTCGAAGGCCGGCTTGCCGGCGACCTCGGCCTGGAAGATGTCCGGGTACTGGGTCGCGGAGTGGTTGCCCCAGATGGTGACGCGCTTGATGTCGGAGACCAGGGCGCCGGTCTTGGCGGACAGCTGGCCGACCGCGCGGTTGTGGTCCAGACGGGTCATGGCGGTGAACCGCTCGGCCGGGACGTCCGGGGCGTTGCGCTGGGCGATCAGGGCGTTGGTGTTGGCCGGGTTGCCGACGACCAGGACCTTGATGTCGTTCGCGGCGTGGTCGTTGATGGCCTTGCCCTGCGGGCCGAAGATGCCGCCGTTGGCCTGCAGCAGGTCGCCGCGCTCCATGCCGGCGGTGCGCGGACGGGCGCCGACCAGCAGCGCGACGTTGGCGCCGTCGAAGGCCTCGTTCGGGTTGTCGGTGATGGTGATGTCGCGCAGCAGCGGGAAGGCACAGTCGACGAGCTCCATGGCGGTGCCCTCGGCGGCCTTGAGGCCCTGCGGGATCTCCAGGAGGCGCAGGTTCACCGGCACGTCGGCGCCGAGCAGGTGGCCCGAGGCGATGCGGAAGAGCAGCGCGTAGCCGATCTGGCCGGCCGCTCCGGTGATGGTGACGTTGACGGGGGTGCGGGTCATTTCTACCTTCTCCAGCAGATCGCCAGGTGCCCCAGGCACACCGGCACTGGAGCCAGGATGATCTCTCGACATCGAGAGACCGGCGTCAGGTTATCGCAAAGGGAAGCGTACGCCGCGTGTGCGGGCGTGGCTGTTGCGTCACAACGGACACCGCTGATCCGGCACGGACGCACCGTGGCCCCGCCCGGGAGTCCCGGACGGGGCCACGGTGCGAAGGCGGCTCAGTGCTTGGGCCGGCCGATCAGCTGGCCGATGTTGTCGAGCAGCGGGAACTCCAGCCACGGGTTCGGCTGCGCCACCAGGGTCAGCAGCACGATCGAGGCGCCCAGGAAGGTCAGCACGATCACGTCGGTGAAGCGGCTGCGCACCGCCAGCATCCCGACCTCGGGCAGCACCAGCCGCAGCACCGCGCCGAGCAGCACCCCGGCGCCGAGGATGAGCAGCCCGTACTTGAAGCCCTCCTTGAAGTCGGCGAACCAGGTGACCGCGAGGCCGGCACCGACCACCGACAGGACCAGCGTAATCGGCCACTGCCGCACCGGCAGGGCGTGGTCGCGCCCGAGGGCCGGGGCGGCGCCCTCGGGCGGCATGGTTCCGGTGGTCTTGACCGGCCTGCGCCGGGACCGCGCCGGTCGCGGTTCAGTCATGCTCGTCGTCCCTCGGGGGTCAGACGCCGGCGCGGCGCTCGGCCGCCTCGACGATGTTGTTGAGCAGCATCGCGCGGGTCATCGGGCCCACGCCGCCGGGGTTCGGGGAGATCCAACCTGCCACCTCGGCCACGCCCGGGTGCACGTCGCCGACGATCTTGCCCTCGCTGCGGCTGACGCCCACGTCCAGCACCGCCGCGCCCGGCTTGACGTCCTCCGGCTTGACCAGGTGCGGCACGCCCGCGGCGGCCACGATGATGTCAGCCTTGCGCAGGTGCGCGCCGAGGTCGCGGGTGCCGGTGTGGCACAGGGTCACGGTGGCGTTCTCGCTGCGGCGGGTCAGCAGCAGGCCGATCGAGCGGCCGACGGTGATGCCGCGGCCGACCACGACCACCTCGGCGCCGTTGATCTCGACGTCGTGGCGGCGCAGCAGCTCGACGATGCCCAGCGGGGTGCACGGCAGCGGGCCGTCGATGCCCAGGGCGAGGCGGCCCAGCGAGGTCGGGTGCAGGCCGTCGGCGTCCTTGTCCGGGTCCATCAGCTCCAGGACCGGGTTCTGGTCCAGGCCCTTGGGCAGCGGCAGCTGGACGATGTAGCCGGTGCAGGCCGGGTCGGCGTTGAGCTCGCGGACGACGTTCTCGACGTCCTCCTGGGTGGCGGTGGCGGGCAGCTCGCGCTGGATCGAGGCGATGCCGACCTCGGCGCAGTCCTTGTGCTTCCCGTTGACGTACCAGCGGCTGCCCGGGTCGTCGCCGACCAGGACGGTGCCGAGGCCGGGCGTGACGCCCTTCGCCTTGAGGGCCGCCACGCGGGCGGCGAGTTCGGACTTGATCGCGGACGCGGTGGCCTTGCCATCGAGAATCTGGGCAGTCATGACCCCATTCTCCCGGATCGCGACCGGCCTCCGTACCCGGGCCGCTCCCGCGACCGGACGGGCACGGAAGGTCCGCCCCGTATTGCGGTTGCGCCACAGTCTTGGCCCGGCACCCGGAACCGGCTGGACACGGTACTGCCGTCCGGATGACGATATGCGGGCATCCCCTGCCGCGACGCGGCCCGGTGACGGGTCGATGGATCCCGTGGCGGGGGCGTACCCGGGGGAAAGAGCCAGTGATCCGACCACAGCAGACCGAGCAGCCCGACCACCACGGCGCCGTCGTCGCCGTGCCGTGCCCGTCCCGGCCCTCGCTCGCCCGTTCCTCGTCACACTGCTGAGCCGGCCGCGCCCGTCACCGCTGCCGGGCTGTCACTGTGCTCCGATACCGTCCCGTTCTGTCGCCGACCCGACTCGCCGGCCGCAACCGGGTCCTCCGCCGTCCCGTCCCCGCGTCCCGTAACTGCCCGGAGGCATCCATGAGTTACCCGCCCGATCCGAACAACCCGTACGGCCAGCCGCCGGCCGCGCCGGGCTACGGCTACCCGCAGCAGGCCCCGCCGGCCGCGCCGGGCTACGGCTACCCGCAGCAGGCCCCGATGGCCGCGCCGGGCTACGGCTACGCGCCGGCCGTGCCGCAGTCCATGCCCAGCCTGGTGATGACCGCCCGGGTGCTGCTGTTCATCGTGGGCGGTTCGCAGGTGCTGGGCGCGCTCGCGTTCCTGATCGGGGCCGCGGCCGCCAAGGACGCCGTCAACAAGAGCGGGGCGAGCAGCGACGACTTCATCTCGTCGATCGGCAACGCCGCCGCCGGCGTCGCGGCCGTCATCGGCATCCTGTTCGCGCTGGCCGCAACGCTCTCCATCACGCTCGGCGCGAAGTACGGCAAGGGCGGCAACGCCGTCCGGATCACCACCATCGTCTACGGCTCGATCGCCTCGCTTTTCGGCCTGGCGATCATGGTCGGCGGGATCAACGCCAAGATCACCGTGAACATCATCCTCGGCCTGATCTGGATCGCGATCTGCGTCATCTGGATCACCGCCATGTGCGTCCAGGACGGCGTCAACTGGTTCAACCGGCCGCGCTACTGAGCGAACGGCACGGACCACGACGAAGCGGCCCGGTTCCCTCCTCGGAGAGAACCGGGCCGCTTCGTACCACTCAGTGGAAGAAGTGGCGCGCACCGGTGAAGTACATCGTCACGCCCGCCTTCTGGGCGGCCTCGATGACCTGCTCGTCGCGGATCGAACCGCCCGGCTGGACGATCGCCTTGACGCCGGCGGCGATCAGGATCTCCGGGCCGTCCGGGAACGGGAAGAAGGCGTCCGAGGCCGCGTACGAGCCCTTGGCCCGCTCGCCGGCCCGCTCGACCGCGAGCTTGCAGGAGTCGACCCGGTTGACCTGGCCCATGCCGACGCCGACCGAGGCGCCGTCCTTGGCCAGCAGGATCGCGTTGGACTTGACGGCCCGGCAGGCGCGCCAGGCGAAGGCCAGCTCGGCCAGCTCGGTTGCGGAGAGCGCCTCGCCGGTGGCCAGCGTCCAGTTCGCCGGGTCGTCGCCCTCGGCCTGGACCCGGTCGGCGTCCTGGAGCAGCACGCCGCCGGAGATCGGGCGGACCTCCTGGCGGTTGGCCGGCGCCTCGGGGGCGAGCAGCACCCGCAGGTTCTTCTTGCGGGCCAGCACCTCGACGGCGCCGTCCTCGTAACCGGGGGCCACGACGACCTCGGTGAAGATCGGGGCGATCTGCTCGGCCAGCTCGACGGTGACCGGGCGGTTGACCGCGATCACGCCGCCGTACGCGGAGACCGGGTCGCACTCGTGCGCCTTGCGGTGCGCCTCGACGACGTCGGCGCCGGTCGCGATGCCGCACGGGTTGGCGTGCTTGATGATCGCGACGGCCGGCTCGGCGTGGTCGTACGCGGCGCGGCGGGCGGCGTCGGTGTCGACGTAGTTGTTGTACGACATCTCCTTGCCGTGCAGCTGCTGCGCGCCGGCCAGGCCGCCGGTGCCGTCGCTGTACAGCGCGGCGCCCTGGTGCGGGTTCTCGCCGTAGCGCAGCACGTTCTGCCGCTCCCAGGTGCCGCCCAGGAACTCGGGGAACCGCTCGTCGCTCGGGGCGTAGCCGGCCTCGAACCAGGAGGCGACGGCCACGTCGTAGGCGGCGGTGTGGGCGAACGCGGCACCGGCCAGGCGCTTGCGGGTGGCCAGGTCGAAGCCGCCCTCCCGGACGGCCGTCAGCACGTCGCCGTAGCGGGCCGGGTCGACCACGACGGCCACCGAGGGGTGGTTCTTGGCGGCGGCGCGCACCATGCTCGGGCCGCCGATGTCGATCTGCTCCACGCACTCGTCGGGGGTGGCGCCGGAGGCGACGGTGGCCTTGAACGGGTAGAGGTTCACCACGACCAGGTCGAAGGGCTCGACGCCGAGTTCGGCCAGCTGCGCGCGGTGCGACTCCAGGCGCAGGTCGGCGAGCACGCCCGCGTGCACGCGGGGGTGCAGCGTCTTCACGCGCCCGTCCAGGCACTCCGGGAAGCCGGTCAGCTCGGAGACCTCGGTCACCGGGACACCGGCGGCGGCGATCCGGCCGGCGGTGGAGCCGGTGGAGACGATGGCGACCCCGGCGGCGTGCAGGCCCTGGGCCAGCTCCTCCAGACCGGTCTTGTCGTACACGCTGATCAGCGCGCGACGGATCGGACGGATGTTCTCCGAAACGGGGGGCGTGGTGGAGCTGGCACTCATGCCGGAATCCATACCTTTCGGTCCTCGATGCGGTGACCTTCGCGGGCCAGCCGGCCCACGACGTCGACGAGCAGCTTGCGCTCGACAGTCTTGATGCGCTCGTGCAGCGCGTCGCCGCCATTGGCGTGGTCGGCGTCGACGACCTCGACGACGCCCTGCGCGATGATCGGCCCGGTGTCCACCCCGGCGTCGACCAGGTGGACGGTGCAGCCGGTGACCCTCACCCCGTACGCGAGCGCGTCGGTGACGCCGTGGGCGCCGGGGAAGGAGGGCAGCAGTGCGGGGTGGGTGTTGACGATCCGCCCGCCGAAGGCCGCGATGAACTCGGGGCCGAGGATCTTCATGAAGCCTGCCGTGACCACCAGGTCCGGCTGGTGGGCTGCGACGGAGGCGGTCAGCGCGCGGTCCCAGTCGGCGCGCTCCGGGAAGTCCTTCACCCGGTGGACGAAGGTCGGCAGGCCCGCCTTCTCGGCGCGCTCCAGTCCGGCGATCCCGTCCCGGTCCGCGCCCACCGCGATGATCTCGGCGCCGTAGGCCGGGTCGGCGACGGCGTCGATCAGCGCCTGCAGATTGGTGCCGGAGCCGGAGACCAGCACCACCAGGCGGGCCGGTCCGGGCGTACGGGGCGGGAAGAGCTGGGCGGGGGCGGCGGCCACTGCGCGATTCTCCGTAGGTCGGGCGCCGTCCGCTGGTACGTCCACCGGCGGTGGGGCCACTACGAACGGCAGGTCGAGCGAAGGGAAACACCAGGAGAACCCGCCGCGACGCGGGCCCCGGGAACCAATGTGAGCTGCTGACCGTCACCACGATAACGGCTGGTCGGACGGCCTCCGCACCCTCCCCGCGGCGCTACGCGCGTAGTTGAGACGGGGATCTCCTCGGGCCCCGCGTGACTCGCCCGCTCGCCTCCGAGCCGAAGGGGCGGGGCACCGGAGTTGCGCACCCCGCCCCGGCCGGGGGCACGGGCCCCCGGCCGGGCCCTCGAACGGTTGCGGGATCATTGGGGGCGCGGGAGACCGCTCCGACGCGCGACCCTCCGCACGGCCCCCGACCGAGAAGGAATGGCTGAACCGATGAGCAGCGGCGACGACAACGGCGAGCACAACCCCTTCGCGCCGCCGCCGGCGGACGCCCCGGACCAGCCGTGGCAGCCGCGCGGCCCCTGGTCCGCCCAGGGCCCGGAGGGCAACGGCGGCCAGGGCGGCGGCGACGGCCGCCCCGGCCAGCGCCCGCCCGTCCCGCAGCCGCCCCGGCTCGACCCCGCCGACCCGGCCCACCGCCGGGCCCGCAACGCCGCGCTGGCCGGGCCGTTCGCGCTGGTCTGCCTGTTCGCGGAGTTCCACTGGATCGCGCTGCTGGTCGGGCTGCTCGGGATCTACTGGGGCGTCAGCGCGCTGCGGGCCAAGCAGCCGGCGGCCGGGGCCGGTGGCGCCCCGGCCGGGGCCGTTCCCGGCGTCCCGGCGCCGAACCCGCTCACCCCGGCCGCGCTGGCCGGGATCCTGACCGGTGCGATGACCGTCGCGATGGTCGGCCTGATGGTCGGGCTCGGGGTCTACTACCAGGACTACGCGACCTGCGTCCGGGACTCGCTGACCAACGTCGGCGCCGAGAACTGCGACCGGTACGCCCCGCAGTGGTACGTGGACTTCACCGGGAACGCGGAGTAGCCACCGGGTTCAGTCGGCGGGGCCCCGGCCGGACAGCCGCAGCACGAGGGCGTACGCACGGGCGCGCAGCCGCAGTGCGCCCCGGTGCGTGCGCACCGCGAGCCCGGCGTACGCGCCCGGGGCGGCCGCCGGGGCCCGGCCGGCCGAGGAGGACCGGCCGGCCGACGGACTGAGCGCGCGGTACCGGACCAACAGGGCGCCCGGGACGGCGACCAGCGCCAGCCAGCCCGCCGCCGCCAGGCCCGTCCACCACGGCCGCGGCCCCAACCAGGCCATCCGCTCCCCCGCCAGCGCCCCGCCCGACAGCCAGCCCAGCGCCGCCGCCCCGGCACCGAGCAGCAGCGCGGCCGCCAGCGCCGCCGTCACCGTCGCGGCCGCCGGCCAGGGGCGGCCGTCCTCGCGCGGGCCCGGCCGGCCTGCCGCCGCACGGCCCAGCAGGACCGCCGGCACCAGCCCCGCCAACAGTGGCAGCGCCAACGCCGCCAGCCGCCAGCCGCCCGGGCCCTCCTGGGGCAGCAGGGCGAACAGCGGGAACTCCGGCACCGGGCCGAGCTCCGTACCGCCCGGCGACACCAGCGTCCCGGTCCCGACCTCGAAGCCCGGGCCCAGCGCGTACGCCGCAGCCCACAGCACCGCGTTCGGCAGCAGCACCGTCGCGACCAGCAGCAGCCCGAGCAGGGCGGCGGGCCCGCCCCTGAGCAGCGCCGCCCCGCGGCCACCGCCGGTCACCGCGTCCAGCACCGCGGCCACCGCCACCAGCACCCCGCCGGCCGCGACCAGCCCCGCCCCGGCCGCGCCGGCCGCCCGCCGCACCGCGGCCGCGCCGCCGGTCGGCCGACAGGCCGGGGGCAGCCGGTCGAGCAGCGGGTGCGCCGTGGTCGGCAGGGGCCGCGCCGAACGGACGCCCGCGACGGTCGCCAGCCCGGCGAGCAGGCCGACCACCAGGAGGTCCGGCAGCACCCGGCTGCGGAACAGCCCGGCACCCGCGCAGTGCAGCGCCACCGCGACCGCCACCGCGCAGTAGCCCGTCCAGAGCGCGAACGGGCCGCCCCACTGCGAGCGCAGTCCGCGCCGGGCCGCCACCCCGGCCCCCGCCCGGTACAGCCGCACCACCGCCAGGGCGCCGAGCAGCAGCGGGGTGACGGTCAGTGGGGCGCCCCCGTCCCCGCGCAGCACCGGTGCGCCGTGCCCCAGCAGCCAGAGTGCACCCGCCAACCGGGTGGCGCGCGCCGCGCCCGAGTCGGCGTACGGTGTCGCGACCCAGAGGCCGAGCACCGGTACCGTGACCACCGCCAGGCCGACCAACGCAGTCCGCACCCCGGCCAACAGGTCGGCCAGCACGGGGCGTCCGCCCAATTCGCCAGGCGATTGCAGGATCGGACGTCCCATCAGCTGTGTCATAGGCCTCATGCTGCCAAGGCGACTCGCCATGCTCCGTGAAGCGGCAAACCGCCGCCGTGTCCCAGATTATTGGCTTATGCGCCTTTTCAGACCCTGCCCCCAAGCCGTCGGCGCCCCGGCCCGGAGCGTCTGATGACCACGCCACCCACCCACGCCACCGACCCGCCTCGGAAGCTGACACCCGGTGAGTCCCAGGTCCTCGCCCACCTCGCCGCCGGGCACGACCTCCAGCACACCGCCGCCGCCCTCGGGGTCACCCCCACCGTCGCGCGCGACCTCCTCCACGGCGCACTGCGGAAGCTCGGCTGCCCCACCGAAGCCGCCGCCATCGCCCTCATCAGAAGCGCACCCCCTGTCCACCCGGGCCGACGTCCCCCGGCCCCGCACACCAGCACGCGAGCGGCCCCCACAGCCTCGGGAGAACACGGCGGCATGACGACCACCCCGACCGCGACGCGGAACCCGGCATCCGGCGAATCCGACCGGCACGACCAGCAGCACCGCTCCCCCGCCGTCGGCACCGAGCGCGGGCCGGAGGACCGCGGGGTCCCCCGCGCCGAGGCGGCCGGGCCGGCCGCAGCCGGGCCGAGCGACACCGCGCCCCCCGGCCGGACCGGGGCCGGCGCTCCGCCCCCGCGGCAGCACCCACCCACCGCGCCCGCCGATGCCCGCAAGCGCGGCGGCGCGGCCACCGGCCGAAGCGCGAGCGCGGAGCGGCAGTCCGTCCCGCGGCAGGAGGCCCCCTCGCCCGCCGGCCGCAGGGAGCGCATCGACATGGCCCTCATCGAAGCCGGGAGCCGGCGGGACCCCTCGGACGAACCCGTGGCGGGCTTCGACGATCTCTACGAGGAGGCGCACACCCGGCTGGTGCAGCAGGTGTTCCTGCTGACCGCGTGCCGGCACCGGGCGGTGCACTGTGTGCGGCGGGCGTTCGGGGAGGCGCGGCAGGGGTGGGCCGAAGTGGTCGGGTCGGGGGATCCGGAGGCCTGGGTGCGGGTGCGGGCGTGCGAGTTGGCGTTGTCGCCGTGGCACTGGGGCGAGCTGCGGCGGGCGCACGCGTGGACGCTGCCGCATCGGCGGATCGGGGTGCGGCCGGCGGACGAGGCGCAGGCGGTGCTGCCGGACCAGGACCGGCTGACCGACCGGGACAGGGCGCTGCTGAAGGCCCTGCGGCGGCTGTCGAGGCCGCAGCGGCGGGCGCTGGTGCTGCACGACGGGCTGGGGCTGCCGGCGGCGGCGATCGCGGTGGAGGTGGAGTCGACCCGGACGGCGGCCGAGGGGCGGGTGTGGGCTGCGCGGGCGGCGCTGGCGCAGTGGGTGCCCGAGCTGGTGGGGCCGGATCCGGCGGCGCCGGGGTTCGCGGACGGGCTGAGCGGACTGCTGCACCGGGCCGCGGTACGGGGGTGCCCGGAGCCGCACCGCTCGCCGGTGCCACTGCTGCGGGCCCGGCACCGGGTGTGGACGGCGAGCCGGACGGGCGCGGCTGCGCTGCTGACCCTGGCGGTGGGCGGGGCGACGCTGGCGACCCTCGCGGGGCTGCGCCCGGCGGCGCTGTTCGAGTCGTACGACCCGCCGGCCCTCACACTGTGCGTGCCGGCCCCGGGCGAGAAGGTGGCGCCGCCGGGTGTGCCGCTGCTGCCGGGCGGGGCGCCGAACGGCATCGCCAGTCTGTGGTGCAGCCCGGCACCGGGCCTGGCGGCGGTGGTGGTGGATCCGCAGCCTCGGGCGGTGGCGGGCTGGGAGCTGCCGGCCTCGGCGGAGGACCAGGCGCCGCCCCCGCGGCAGGGTCCGGCGGTGTGCCCGCTGTGGTCCCCGCTGCCCTGCACGACGGGCCCGAAGCGCTGAGGCGCCGAAACGGTGAGCGCCCCCGCCCGGGAAGGGCGGGGGCGCTCACCGCGCAAGGGACCGACGTCAGCCGGCGATGATCTCGCGGGCCAGACGGGCGGTCTCGGACGGCGTCTTGCCGACCTTGACACCGGCGGCCTCGAGGGCCTCCTTCTTCGCCTGGGCGGTGCCCGAGGAGCCCGAGACGATGGCGCCGGCGTGGCCCATGGTCTTGCCCTCGGGGGCGGTGAAGCCCGCGACGTAGCCGACGACCGGCTTGGTGACGTGCTCGGCGATGTAGGCCGCGGCACGCTCCTCGGCGTCGCCACCGATCTCACCGATCATGACGATGATCTCGGTCTCCGGGTCCTCCTGGAACGCCTTGAGGGCGTCGATGTGGGTGGTGCCGATGACCGGGTCACCGCCGATGCCCACGGCCGAGGAGAAGCCGATGTCGCGCAGCTCGTACATGAGCTGGTAGGTCAGGGTGCCCGACTTCGAGACCAGACCGATCTTGCCGGAGGTGGTGATGTCGGCCGGGATGATGCCGGCGTTCGACTGTCCGGGGCTGATCAGGCCGGGGCAGTTCGGGCCGATGATCCGGGTCTTGTTGCCCTTCGAACCGGCGTACGCCCAGAAGGCGGCGGTGTCGTGCACCGGGACGCCCTCGGTGATGACGACGGCCAGCGGGATCTCGGCGTCGATGGCCTCGATGACGGCGGCCTTGGTGAAGGCCGGCGGCACGAAGAGGACGGAGACGTCGGCGCCGGTCTTCTCCATCGCCTCGGCGACGGAGCCGAAGACCGGGATCTCGGTGCCGTCGACGTCGACCGTGGTGCCGGCCTTGCGCGGGTTGACACCGCCGACGATCTGGGTGCCGGAGGCGAGCATGCGGCGGGTGTGCTTCATGCCCTCGGCGCCGGTCATGCCCTGGACGATGACCTTGCTGTCCTTGGTAAGGAAGATAGCCATGGTGTTAAGTCCCCTTCCTTACTTGTTGGCCAGCTCGGCGGCGCGGTCAGCGGCGCCGTCCATGGTGTCCACGCGCTGGACCAGCGGGTGGTTGGCGTCGTCGAGGATCTTGCGACCCAGCTCCGCGTTGTTGCCGTCCAGACGGACGACCAGCGGCTTGGTGACGTTCTCGCCCTTGCTCGCGAGGAGCTCCAGGGCCTGCACGATGCCGTTGGCGACCGCGTCGCACGCGGTGATGCCGCCGAAGACGTTGACGAAGACCGACTTGACGTCGGGGTCGCCCAGGATGATCTCCAGGCCGTTCGCCATGACCTCGGCGGACGCGCCGCCACCGATGTCGAGGAAGTTGGCGGGCTTGACGCCGCCGTGGTTCTCACCGGCGTAGGCGACCACGTCGAGGGTGCTCATGACGAGGCCCGCGCCGTTGCCGATGATGCCGACCTGGCCGTCGAGCTTGACGTAGTTCAGGCCCTTGGCCTTGGCGGCGGCCTCCAGCGGGTTGGCCGCGGCCTTGTCCTCCAGGGCCTCGTGCTCGGGCTGACGGAAGTCGGCGTTCTCGTCCAGGGAGACCTTGCCGTCGAGCGCGATGATCTTGCCGTCGCCGGACTTGATCAGCGGGTTGACCTCGACGAGGAGGGCGTCCTCGGCGATGAAGACCTTCCACAGCTTCTGCAGGACGTCGGCGACCTGGTCGGCGACCTCGGCCGGGAACTTCGCCGCGGCGACGATCTCGGCGGCCTTCTCCGGGGTGCAGCCCTCGTTGGCGTCGACCGGGATCTTGGCGAGCGCGTCGGGGTTCTCCTCGGCGACGACCTCGATCTCCACGCCGCCCTCGACGCTGGCCATGGCCAGGAAGGTGCGGTTGGTGCGGTCCAGCAGGAACGAGACGTAGTACTCGTCCTTGATGTCCGCGGTCTGGGCCAGCATCACCTTGTGCACGGTGTGGCCCTTGATGTCCATACCGAGGATCGCCTCGGCCTTGGCGACGGCGTCCGCCGGGTCGGCGGCGAGCTTGACGCCACCGGCCTTGCCTCGGCCACCCACCTTCACCTGAGCCTTGACGACGGCGCGGCCGCCGAAGCGCTCCGCGATGGCGGCAGCGTCTGCGGCGGTCTCGATGACATCGCCGTCAAGCACGGGCACACCGTGCTTGGCGAAGAGGTCCCTCGCCTGGTACTCGAACAGGTCCACGTGTTTGTCCTTGTTCGTGGTCGCGGATTGTGTCTCTACGAGCGTGCCACGGCAGGATCTTCGCTGCGGGTCGTCGGGGCGGTGCGGGTACGCAGAGGTACGGCCTTGCGGCCCACACAGCCACGGGCGCACACGTCAATCAACACGCGCGTCACGTCCGTCTGGCAGGTTATCCCCGTGGGACGGGCGTCTTCCGCCCGGGGCCTGTCCGGCTTGGGTGAGAACCGTCACAGATCAGCCCGGACGCCTGCTCCACCGATCGGGCGGGGTTCACCCACCCGGGTGAGGCGGTCACACCCCCTGGTCCGCCCCCTTCATCAGGTGCCGCGGGATCGGACGCTTCTCGATCGCCGCCGCCATGATTTCGGGGAAGGCGTCCGGGGTGCAGGCGAAGGCCGGAGCGCCGAGCGCGGCCAGGGCGGCGGCGTGGGCGTGGTCGTAGGCCGGCGCACCTTCGTCGGAGAGCGCGAGCAGGGCGACGAACTGGACGCCGGCCGCCTTCATCGCGGCGACCCGCCGCAGCATGCCGTCCCGGATGCCGCCCTCGTACAGGTCGCTGATCAGCACCACGACGGTCTCGGACGGCCGGGTGATCTTCGACTGGCAGTAGGCGAGCGCGCGGTTGATGTCGGTGCCGCCGCCGAGCTGGGTGGCGAACAGCACGTCCACCGGGTCGGTGAGCTGCTCGGTGAGGTCGACCACCGAGGTGTCGAAGACGACCAGTCGGGTGTCCAGGGTGCGCATCGAGGCGAGCACCGCGCCGAAGACCGCCGAGTGGACGACCGAGGGCGCCATCGAGCCGGACTGGTCGATGCAGAGGATGACGTCCTTCTTCACCGCGCGCTGGGCCCGGGCGTAGCCGACCAGCCGCTCGGGCACGACGGTGCCGTGCTCGGGCAGGTAGTTCTTCAGGTTGGCCCGGATCGTCCGGTCCCAGTCGATGTCCCGGTGGCGCGGCCGGTTCACCCGGGCGCTGCGGTCGAGGGCGCCTCCCACGGTGGCCCTGGTCCGGTCGGCGAGCCGGCGCTCCAGGTCGGCGACCACCTTGCCGACCACGGCCCTGGCGCTCTCCCGGGTGGTCTCGGGCAGCGCGTGCTTGAGCGACAGCAGGGTGCCGACCAGGTGCACGTCCGGTTCGACGGCCTCCAGCATCTCCGGCTCCAACAGCAGCCGGTCCAGGCCGAGTCGGGTGATCGCGTCCTGCTGCATCAGCTGGACGACGGTGGACGGGAAGTACTCGCGGATGTCGCCGAGCCAGCGGGCCACCTGCGGGGCCGAGCCGCCGAGCCCGGCGCTGCGGCGCCCGCCGCGCGGGGACCGGCCGGCCTCCTCGGGGCCGCCCCGGTAGAGCGCGGCCAGGGCGCCGTCCATCGCGGCGTCGCGGCCGCGCAGGGTGCAGCCGGTGCCGTCGGCCTCGCCGCCGAGCACCAGGCGCCAGCGGCGCAGCCGTTCGTCGGTCGTGGTCGCCATCGGGTCCTCCTCCTTCGGTCGGGTGTTGCGGCGGTCAGGTGTTGCGGCCGGTGGCCTGCCGCGGGATCTTCGGGCGGACGCCGAGCAGCAGGGCCAGCACCGGGACGGCAGCGTCGGCACGGTCCCGGTCGAGATCGCCGGCCGTCTCGGGTGCCGGCGGGGCCACGCCGAGCGGGCCGGCCGCGACCCGGCCGCCGATGGTGGTGCGCACGCCCGCCTCCAACCCGGCGAAGGTGCGGCGCAGCAGCGGCAGGACGTCGGTGAAGACCTCGGCGCCGACGCCGGTCAGCCACTCGTCCAGCAGGGCGAGCAGCCGGGGGTCGTGCAGCAGCAGGGCGCCGCCGCCGGTGAGGAAGCCCTCGACCCAGCCGGCCGCGTCCGCCGGGGCGCTGGCGACGGACAGCACCAGCCGCAGCCGTCGGCCGGCCTCCTCGGAGTCCAGCCGGCCGTCGTCCAGCAGCAGCCGGACGGCGCGGCCGCGCAGCAGGCCGGGGGCGCCGGTGGCCGGTCCGCCGGCGGGCTCGCGGCGGGCCAGCGACCGCAGGGCGGCGGCCCAGCGCTCGGCCAGGCCGTCGGTGTCCGGGGGGGCTCCCGGGGCGGCTTGTCCGGAGGCATCCGGGTCGAGCAGGGCGATCGCGCCGTGCACCTCGTCGATCCGGGCGCGCATCGCCGCCGCGCTCTCGGCGTCCAACCCGACGCAGGCGGGCGGCAGTCCGACGCAGACCCGCTCGGCCAGGCCCGCGGCGGCCCCGGCCAGCGCGCCGTGGTCGGTGCCGCGCACGTCGCCGTAGCGCAGCGCGCGGACCAGCGCGGGCAGCGCGCCCGCCAGGTGCGCGACATCGGTGTCCAGGGCCGCGCAGTCGGCGAGCACCCGCATCACGGCGGGCAGCGCGCCGGACAGCCCGGCCAGCAGGCAGGTCTCCACCAGGCCGGTCAGCTCGGCGAGTTCGACGGCGGCCCGGGCGGTGCCGACCGCCTTGTTGACGGCGGCCTCCTCGACCGTGGTGCCCCACTGGGCGGCCTCGGCGATCCGGACCGCGAACTCGGGCTGCCAGCACAGCCGCCAGCTCTCCCGGAAGGTCCCGGTGGAGTGGACCGAGGAGCGGGCCGGCACGCCCCACTCGACGCCCAGCAGCCGCAGCCGGTGGAGCAGCCGGGAGCGGGCCGCGTCGGTGTCCTTGCGCAGGTCGAGGGCGAGGTCCCGCGCCGCGGCTCCGGGCTTGAGCCGCAGCGAGCGCTGCAGCCGGGCGAGGTCGCGCTGCAGCGGCACCGCCGGTGCGGCCTCCGGGACTTCGCCGAGCTCGTCGCCGACCACCAGGCGGTCCCGGACGAGTTCCAGGGCGACGTCCGAGCCCTCGCAGAGCACTGCGCAAACGGCGTCCAGGGTCTCGGTCAGCCCGGCGAGCGGGCGGCCGCGCAGCACCGCGAGGGTCTCGGCGAGCCGGACCGCCTCGATGACGTGGGCGGAGGAGACCGGGTGGTCCGCGGCGCGCAGCAGCTCGGCGGCCCGGGTGAGCCAGCGCGGGACCGGGTCGCCCTCGGTGGTGAACAGGTGGTGGTACCAGCCGGGCGACTGGATGCCCGCGCCGTAGCCGGTGGCCTGGGAGAGCCGGCGGTGCGTCCACGGGATCCAGGTGACGTCCGCCTTCACCTTCTTCGGCAGTTCGGCGAGCAGTGCCCGGTCGTGGGCGACGGTGGGCATCGTCGCCAGCGCGGGGACGTGGAAGGCCCCGCAGACCACGGCGATCCGGCGGTGTCCGGCGCGGCGGGCGGCGCGGATCTGCTGGCGCATGTACGCCTCGCGCAGTTGGTCCCGGCGGGACTCGCCGAAGCCCTCGGCGCGCAGCGCGGCCATCGCCTCGGCGACGGCGGCGAAGGGCACCAGCGCGTCCGCGCCGGGGGCGCGGTGCTCGACCACGTCCTCCCACCAGCGCTCCGGGTCGTCGTGACCGGCGGCCTCGGCGAGCAGCGCCAGCGGGTCGGCGGGCAGCTCGTCGGGGCGGTCCCCCTCGGGGCGGCCCCCGTCGGCGGCCTCGGCGGGCGCGAAGCCGTACCCGGCGGGCAGGTCGATGAAGCGGACCGGCAGGTCGTGGTCCACGGCGTGGCGGATCGCCACCCACTCCGGGGAGAACTCGGCGTACGGCCAGAACGCTGCCTTCGTCGGGTCGTCCACCGCGTGGGCGAGCAGGGCGACCGGCGGTACCAGGTCCTTCTCGGCGGCGAGGTGGACGACGGCGTCGGCCTCCGCCGGGCCCTCGATCAGCACCGCGTCCGGCTGCCACTGCGCCAGCGCGGCGGCCACCGCCCGGGCCGAGCCGGGCCCGTGGTGCCGGATGCCCAGCAGGGCGACCTCGGTGTCCTTCATACGGCCACCTCGCGGGCGGCGCGGTAGAAGTCCTTCCAGCCGTCGCGCTCGCGCACCACCCCTTCGACGTACTCGTGCCAGACCGCCTGGTCCGCCACCGGGTCGCGGACGACCGCGCCGAGGATGCCGGCCGTCACGTCCCCGGCGCGCAGCACGCCGTCACCGAAGTGGGTGGCCAGGGCCAGGCCGTTGGTCACCACCGAGATCGCCTCGGCGGTGGAGAGGGTGCCGCTCGGGGTCTTGACCTTCGTCCGGCCGTCCACGGTCAGGCCTGCGCGCAGCTCGCGGAAGACCGTCACCACGCGCCTGATCTCCTCGGCGCCGCCGGGCAGTTCGGGCAGGTCGAGGGAGCGGCCGAGCTGGTTGACCCGACGGGTGACGATGTCGACCTCCTCGTCCAGCGAGCCCGGCAGCGGCAGCACCACGGTGTTGAAGCGGCGGCGCAGCGCGCTGGACAGCTCGTTGACGCCCCGGTCGCGGTCGTTGGCGGTGGCGATCACGTTGAAGCCGCGCACGGCCTGGGTCTCGCTGCCCAACTCCGGCACCGGCAGCGTCTTCTCGGACAGGATGGTGATCAGGCTGTCCTGCACGTCGGCCGGGATGCGGGTGAGCTCCTCGATCCGGGCCAGCTTGCCGTCCGCCATCGCCCGCATCAGCGGCGAGGGCACCAGGGCGTCCCGGCTGGGGCCGTGGGTGAGCAGCTGGGCGTAGTTCCAGCCGTACCGGACGGCCTCCTCCGGGGTACCGGCGGTGCCCTGCACCAGCAGGGTGGAGTCGCCGCTGATCGCGGCCGCCAGGTGCTCGGACACCCAGGTCTTCGCGGTGCCGGGCACGCCGAGCAGCAGCAGCGCCCGGTCCGTCGCCAGGGTGGTGACGGCGACCTCGACGACGCGGCGCGGGCCGATGTACTTGGGGGTGATCCGGGTGCCGTCGGGCAGCTCGCCGCCGAGCAGGTACGTCGCCACGGCCCACGGCGAGAGCTTCCAGCGCTCGGGGCGCGGACGGTCGTCCTGCGCGGCCAGCGCGGCCAGTTCGCCGGCGAAGGCGTCCTCGGCGTGCTGCCGCAGAACGTCGGTCATGGGGGCTCCTTCGGGTCGGCCGCCGGGCGCACGGATGCCCGGGCGGCAGGGTGATCGGGGGGAGCCAGGTCGGCGTCCCGGCCTGTGGGAACCACCTTGCAACGTGCCACTGACAACGGCCGGACCGGTCCGGACGGGCAGTCAGCCGCTGTCAGTGCCCCCGCCTACCGTCGGTCGCATGGAGGAACGCTGGAGCACCGAACACGTCCTGTCCCTGGCGCCTGACGCCGCGTCGCAGAAGGCCGCGGGCAAGCTGTCCTCGCCCGCGCCCTGGTCCGGGACGGGCACCGACGGCGCCGCACTCTGGGGCGAGTGCCGGGGCAGCGGCCGCACGCCGTACCGCACCGTGATCGAACTCGCCACGCCCGCCTACCAGTGCAGCTGCCCCAGCCGGAAGTTCCCGTGCAAGCACGCGCTCGGGCTCCTCCTGCTGTGGAGCGGCGCCCCCGAGGCCGTGCCGGCCGGCGAGCCCGCAGACTGGGCGGCCGACTGGCTCAGGGCCCGCCGGGAGCGCGCCGAGAAGCGCGCGGCACCCCCGGCCGACCCGGAGGCCGCCCGCCGCCGGGCCGAACGGCGCGGCGCGCGGGTCGCGGCCGGCGCGGCCGAGCTGCGGCTACGGCTGGCCGACCGGATCCGGCACGGCCTGGCCGACCAGTCCACGGCCGGGCCCTGGGAGGAGGTAGCGGCCCGGATGGTCGACGCCCAGGCCTCCGGACTGGCCACCCGGGTAAGGGAGTTGGACACCCTGCCGGAGGAGCGGCTGCTGGAGGAGTACGCGATGCTCCACCTGCTGGCCACCGCCGCCACCCGGGTCGACGAGCTGCCGCCCGAGCTGGCCGCCACCGTCCGCGCCCGGGTCGGCTACACCCTGGACGCCGCCGAGGTGCTCGCCGGGCCGACCGTCCGGGACCGCTGGCTGGTGCTCGGCAGCCGCGACACTTCCGACGAGCGGCTCACCACCCGCCGGGTCTGGCTGCGCGGCGCCAAGACCGGCCGCCCCGCCCTGCTGCTCGCCTTCGGCCGCCCCGGCCAGGCCCCCGAACTCGCCCTGCCCACCGGCCACCTGCTGGAGGCCGAACTCGGCTACCACCCCGGCGCCCGCCCGCTGCGCGCCGCGCTCGGCACCCGCTACGGCGCCCCCGAACCCGGCCCGGCCGAGGCGCCCGCCGGGCTCACCGTCGCCGAGGCGGTGGCCGGGTACGGCACCGCGGTGGCCGACGACCCGTGGCTGGACAGCTGGCCGACCGTGCTCGCCGGGGTCGTCCCGGTCCGCGCCCCGGACGGCTGGCACCTGACGGACGGCCACCACACCGTGCCCGTCCGCGCCTCGGCCGTCCCGGAGGCGGCGCTGTGGCGGCTGGCCGCGGTCTCCACCGGCCGCCCGCTGACCGTCTTCGGCGAGTACGGCCACCAGGGCTTCGCCCCGGTCACGGCCTGGACCGCCGAGCACCGCCCGGTCGGCCTCACTTCCGCATAGGAGAACCGACGATGACGATCACCCAGGACCCGTGGGAGCCGCTGCGGACCAGCGCCCTGCTCGGCACCGACCGGCGCCCGCTCCCGGCCACCGCCCTGCCGCTCGCCGACACCGTGGACCGGTCCGACCCGGCCACCGCCCTGCTGGAGCTGGCCGCGCTGGCCACCGTCCGCCGCCGGGCCGGCGCCCTGCCCGTACCGGCCGCCGGGCCGCCCGGGCCGCCCGCGCCCGAGGACCTCCGCCCGGAGATGCCCGAGTCCGCCGCCCGCCGGCTGGCCGTCCTGCTCGCCGGGCGTACCGGCGGCAACGGCGGCAACGGCGGCGGCACCCTGGCCAACCTGGCCGAGCTGCTGCCGCAGTGGCTCACCACCGCCCGACTGGAGGGCCTGCGCCCGCCCGCCGCACTGATACCCGGGCTGCTCGACGCCGCCCGCGCACGCAGCGAACTGCGCGGCGACGCCGTCGCGTTGGCCGGTCCGCTGGGCCGCTGGCTGGCCTCGCACAACCCGGACTGGCGGTTCGTGCTGCGCACCGCCGCCCCCGAGCCGGACCGGCAGCCGGACGACCCGGCCGACCACCGGCTCTGGCACGAGGGCCTGTTCGCCGAGCGGGTCACCCACCTCACCCTGCTGCGCCGCAGCGACCCGGCCGCCGGGCTGGAGCTGCTGCGCAGCACCTGGTCCACCGAGCGCGCCGAGGACCGGCTGCTCTTCCTGGACGCCCTGCAGGACGGCCTCTCCCCCGCCGACGAACCGTTCCTGGAGGCCGCCCTCGGCGACCGCAGCAAGAACGTCCGCGCCACCGCCGCCGAGCTGCTCTCCACGCTGCCCGGCTCCGCCCTCGCGCTGCGGATGGCCGAGCGGGCACAGGCCGCCGTCCACCTCGCCGAGAGCGGCACCCACCTGCTGGTCACCCCGCCCGCCGAGTGCGACGAGCGGATGCAGCGCGACGGGATCACGCCCACGTCCCCCACCGGGCGCGGCGAACGGGCCTGGTGGTTCGGCGAGGTGGTGGCCGCCGCGCCGCTCGCGACCTGGCCGCGGAGCACCGGCCTGACGCCCGAGCAGCTGCTCGCACTGCGGGTCGGCGACAGCGTGGACGCGACCAGCAGCAGCTGGGCCGACGACCTGCGCGAGGCCTGGGCCCGCGCCGCCGTCCGCCAGCACGACGCCGCATGGGCCCGGGCGCTGCTCGGCCCGGCCCCCGTACCGCCCGCCCGCGGGGCCGGACGGTCCCGCGCCGCGCGGGCCACCGGGGCCCCGGCCAAGCTGCTGGCCGTCCTCCCGCCCGAGGAACGGGCCGCCTGGACGGCCGCCTTCATCGAGGTGCACGGTCTGGGCGAGGCCTTCCAGCTGCTCGGCGCCTGCGCCACTCCGTGGACACCGCCGCTGTCCACCGCCGTGGTGACGGCACTGGCCCGGGCCGCCGCCTCCGGCGCGTACCCGTGGAGCCACAGCGGGGTGCTCGGGATGACGGAACGCGCGCTCGCCCCGGAGACGGCCGCCGCGGTGGAGGAGCTGGCCGTGGGGGCCGCCCCGGACTCCGCCTGGTCGGAGACCTTCGCCCGGCTGGCCGGGACGCTGCGCTTCCGGGCGGCGATGCTGAACGAGTTGAGGCCGGCCGAACCGGCGCCCTGAGCCGCGCGACCGACTCACGCCCCGAGCACGGCGGAGCGGGCCGGTCCGCACCGGGACCGACCCGCTCGTCGTGCCGAAGTTCAGCTGGCGGTGCGCAGGTTGGCCTCGACCCAGGCCACCACGTCCCGGGTGGGCGTGCCCGGGGTGAAGATGTCCGCGACGCCCATCGCCTTGAGCTCGGCGATGTCCTCGTCCGGGATGATCCCGCCGCAGAAGACCTTGATGTCCTCCGCGTCGCGCTCCTTCAACAGCTCCAGCACCCGCGCGCACAGCGTCATGTGGGCACCGGAGAGGATCGACAGCCCGATGCCGTCCGCGTCCTCCTGGATCGCGGTGTCGACCACCTGCTCGGGCGTCTGGTGCAGCCCGGTGTAGATGACCTCCATACCGGCGTCGCGCAGGGCACGCGCAATGACCTTGGCGCCACGGTCGTGACCGTCGAGCCCAGGCTTGGCGACCACCACACGGATCGGCCCCGACACACTCATCACTGCCTCCTGGACCTCGTCGTCCACTATCCGACCGGACCTTGTGGGCCCACGGGTGCGGTTAACGCTCGATAACCAACCAACCTGAGGGGAGATTAGCGCCACCCGGCCCGGTTGGCCGCGCCGCCTCCCAAGAGGAGGGCAAAGTCACAGCCCCAGGCCTTGCTACCAGTGGGTACACCCGTCCTCGGACCCTCCGTACAGACACGGCGCGGACCCCCGGCCGACCTCTTGACAACCGGGGGTTTTTCCGGGGCGTCGGCCTTGCGGCTACAGTCACGGCTGTTTTCCCTCTCGCTCGACGACGCGCCCGAGGCCCACCGAGGAGGCAGCCCCCGATGGCTCCCGAAGCAGCCGCCCGCCCGACCCGTGCGGAGCTGCGCCTCGCCGCCCGCGAGCAGTCCCGCGCCCAGCGCCGCGGCGCCGCCAAGGCGGCCACCCGGGCCGCGCTGTTCCGGGTCGCGGTCCCCTCGGTCGCCGCGCTCGGGGTCGCCGGGGCCGCGGCCGTCACGGTGATCCAGGAGCAGCCCGACCGGGTGCCGCCCCAGGCGACCGCCGCCGACGCCCCGGACAACACCGCCGCCCGGCAGAGCGCGCAACAGGCGGTCGCCGCCGGCGACCAGACCCAGGCCTCGCGCGGCGACGCCCGTCAGCCGCTGGCCGGCGCCCAGCCCGGCGACGCCCGGCCCACCGACACCCCGACGGCCCAGCCCACCGCCGATCCGGCCAAGCCCAAGGTGGTCATGCCGGTCGCCCAGCACGGCCTCGGCGAGCTGTTCGGCGCGGCCGGCACCCACTGGGCCAAGCGGCACACCGGCATCGACTTCCCGGTGGACGGCGGCTCCGAGGTCTACGCCGTCACCGACGGCACGATCCGGACGCAGTGGAACCCGTTCTACGGCTACATGTCGATCCTGAAGATGCCCGACGGCACCGAGGCCTGGTTCTGCCACCTGCGCGCCTACAAGGTGCGCAGGGGCCCGGTGAAGCAGGGCGACGTGATCGCCTTCGTCGGCAGCAGCGGCAACAGCACCGGGCCGCACCTGCACTTCGAGATCCGGCCGCCGGGCAGCGGGCCGGTCGACCCGCTGCCCTGGTTCCTCTCGAACGGGCTCGATCCGCGCTAGCGGTTCAGACCTTCGCCACGCGGTTCAGAGCTTCGCCACGCGGTTCAGAGCTTCTCGACGGGCGCGTAGCGCAGCAGCAGCTGCTTGCGCCCCTCGGTGCCGAAGTCGACCGTGGCCTGCGCCCGGTCGCCGACGCCGGTGACGCCCACCACGGTGCCCAGCCCGAAGGTGTCGTGGGTGACCCGGTCGCCGACCGCGAGCGAGACGGCCTCGCGCTCCACCACCCTTCCGGCGCGCCGCGCCGACTGGCCCCAGCCCGCCTTGGGCGGGGCGGCCGCCGACGAGGAGCGCGAACTCCCGCCACCGGACGAGGACTTGCCCCAGGACGAGCCCGAGGAGAAGCCGCGCTGGACCGGCGCCTGCACCGCGCCCGTCCGCTTCCACTCGACCAGCGTCTCCGGGATCTCCTCCAGGAACCGCGAGGCCGGGTTGTAGGCCGGCTGCCCCCACGCGCTGCGCAGCACCGAGCGGGTCAGGTAGAGCCGCTCCCGGGCGCGGGTGAGCCCCACGTACGCGAGCCGGCGCTCCTCCTCCAGCTCCTTGACCTGGTTGAGCGCCCGCATGTGCGGGAAGATCCCGTCCTCCATGCCGGTCAGGAAGACCACCGGGAACTCCAGGCCCTTGGCGGTGTGCAGGGTCATCATCGTGATGACGCCCTGCCCCTCCGCGTCCTCGTCCGGACTTCCTCCTTCTGTCCCGTACTGCTTCGCATCCGGGAGCTGGTCCGAGTCGGCGACCAGCGCGACCCGCTCCAGGAAGTCGGGCAGCGAGCCGACCGGCGGCGCGCCATCCTCACCGGCGTCCGGCCGCTCGCCCGGGTCCTGCTCGTACTCCAGGGCGACGGAGGCGAGCTCCTGGAGGTTCTCCACCCGGGTCTCGTCCTGCGGGTCGGTCGAGGCCTGGAGCTCGGCCAGGTAGCCGGTCTCCTCCAGGACGGCCTCCAGCACCGCCGCCGGGCCCGCGCCCGACTCGACGACCTGGCGCAGCCCGGCCATCAGGGTGTTGAACTTCTTGACCGCGTTGGCCGAGCGCGCGGCCATCCCGTACGCCTCGTCCACCCGCAGCAGCGCCTGGGCGAAGGAGATCCGCTCCCGCGCGGCCAGCGCGTCGACCATCGCCTCGGCCCGCTCGCCGATGCCGCGCTTGGGCACGTTGAGGATCCGGCGCAGCGGCACGGTGTCCTCCGGGTTGGAGAGCACCCGCAGGTACGCCAGGACGTCCCGGACCTCCTTGCGCTCGTAGAAGCGCACCCCGCCGACCACCTTGTACGGCAGGCCGACCCGGATGAACACCTCCTCGAACACGCGGGACTGGGCGTTGGTGCGGTAGAAGATCGCGACGTCGCCGGGCTTGGCCTCGCCCTTGTCGGTGAGCCGGTCGATCTCGTCGGCGATGAACTGGGCCTCGCCGTGCTCGTCGTCCGCGACGTAGCCGACCACCTTCTCGCCGTGGTCGCCGGCCGTCCAGAGCTTCTTCTCGCGGCGGTTGGCGTTGCGCTCGATGACGGCGTTGGCGGCGCTCAGGATGGTCTGGGTGGAGCGGTAGTTCTGCTCCAGCAGGATCGTGGTCGCGTTCGGGTAGTCCTCCTCGAACTGGAGGATGTTGCGGATGGTCGCGCCGCGGAAGGCGTAGATCGACTGGTCCGCGTCACCGACCACGCACAGCTCGGCCGGCGGCACCTCGGCGAGGTGGGCGGCGGCCGGGTTGACGAAGTCGCCGTCCGCGGTGCGCTTCGGCGCGGCCGCGACGGACCCACCGCTCAGCTCGCGCACCAGCATGTACTGGGCGTGGTTGGTGTCCTGGTACTCGTCGACCAGGATGTGCCGGAACCGGCGGCGGTAGTGCTCGGCGACGTCGGGGAAGGCCTGCAGCAGGTTCACCGTCGTCATGATGATGTCGTCGAAGTCCAGCGCGTTGGCCTCGCGCAGCCGCCGCTGGTACAGCGCGTACGCCTCGGCGAGCTTCTTCTCCATCGGGTTGGCCGCCTGGTCGGCGAAGGTCTCCTCGTCGATCAGCTCGTTCTTGAGGTTGCTGATCTTCGCGGTGAAGGACTTCGGCGGGAACTGCTTCGGGTCCAGGTCGAGGTCGCGGCAGACCAGCGACATCAGCCGCTGCGAGTCGGCCGAGTCGTAGATCGAGAAGCTGGAGGTGAAGCCCAGCACCTTGGACTCGCGGCGCAGGATCCGCACGCAGGCGCTGTGGAAGGTGGACACCCACATCGCCCGGGCGCGCGGGCCGACCAGCGCCTCGACGCGCTCGCGCATCTCGCCGGCGGCCTTGTTGGTGAAGGTGATCGCCAGGATCTCGCCCGGCTGCACCCCGCGGGCGCCCAGCAGGTACGCGATCCGGTGGGTCAGCACCCGGGTCTTGCCGGAGCCGGCGCCGGCCACGATCAGCAGCGGCGAGTCCGCGTGCAGCACCGCCTCGCGCTGGGGGTCGTTCATCCCCTCCAGCAGCTGCGCCGGGTCCACCACCGTCCGGGCGGCACCGTTGCGGTACCAGGCGTCCCGCTCGGCCTGGGCAGCGTGGTCGGTCTGGAACAGCCCCTCCGGGATGGCCTCCTCGTAGGCGTCGTACGGGACGTCGTCCTCGTACGGCGGGGGCTCCTCGTCGACGGCGTCGATGGGTGCTGCGGGCTGCTTCGACCCGGCGGCGGGTGCCTCGAAACCGGGGAGCGGGAGGTCGTCAAAGAGGCTACTCATGGCACATCGAGTCTATGGCCACCCACCGACAAGCCCGTCCGGTCCGAGGAATCGGACCGGACGGGCTCGCTTGGGGGTTCGAAGACGCCCGGCGCCGCGGCTCAGACCAGACGGCGGGCGGTGGCCCAGCGGGTGAGCTCGTGGCGGTTGCTGAGCTGGAGCTTGCGCAGGACGGCGGAGACGTGGCTCTCGACGGTCTTCACCGAGATGAAGAGCTGCTTGGCGATCTCCTTGTAGGCGTAGCCGCGGGCGATCAGCCGCAGCACCTCGCGCTCGCGCTGGGTGAGGCGGTCCAGGTCCTCGTCCACCGGCGGGGTGTCGGTGGCGGCGAAGGCGTCCAGGACGAAGCCGGCCAGCCGGGGCGAGAAGACCGCGTCGCCGTCGGCGATCCGGAAGATCGCGTCGACCAGGTCGGTGCCGGTGATGGTCTTGGTGACGTAGCCGCGCGCGCCGCCGCGGATGACGCCGATGACGTCCTCGGCGGCGTCCGAGACGGACAGCGCCAGGAACTTCACTCCGCCCTGCTCGCCCATCACGCCGACCGAGCGGCGCAGCACCTCGACGCCGCCGCCGCCGGGCAGGTGGACGTCCAGCAGCACCACGTCCGGCCTGGTCTCGGCGACCACGCGGACCGCCGAGTCAACGTCGTCGGCCTCGCCGACCACGTCGATGCCGGTCACCTCGGTACGGCCGATCTCGGCCCTGACCCCCGTCCGGAACATCCGGTGGTCGTCCACCAGGACGACCCTGGCCGTGCGCCCCCAGCCTTCGGCCGGGGGGACCCCCATCGGCGCTGCCTCAGTCATTCGTTCTCTCCATCTCCAGCTCGACCTCGGTGCCGCCGCCCGCCGCCGGCCGCACCCGAGCGGTGCCGCCGTGGCGCTTCATCCGGCCGATGATCGACTCCCGTACGCCCATCCGGTCCTCGGGCACCGTGTCGGGGTCGAAGCCGGGGCCGTGGTCGCGGATGAACACCGACACCGTCCTCCCCTCCACCTCGGCGTAGACCTGGACCGGTCCCCCGCCACCGTACTTGGCCGCGTTGACGGTCGCCTCCCTCGCGGCCTGCATCTGTGCCGAGATCTTCTCGTCCATCGGGCAGTCGCCGACGATCACCAGCTCGACCGGGACGCCGTGCCGGTCCTCGACCTCGGCGACGGCGGCGCGCAGGGTCTCCGCCATGGTGTCCGGCGCGGCCTCGGCGGCGGCCTCCGGGCGGTACAGCCACAGCCGCAGTTCGCGCTCCTGGGAGCGGGCCAGCCGGAGCACCTCCTTGGGGTCCTCGGCCCGACGCTGGATCAGGGTCAGGGTGTGCAGCACCGAGTCGTGGATGTGGGCGGCGATCTCGGCGCGCTCCTGGGCGCGGATGCGGGCGGTGCGCTCGGCGCCGAGGTCCTGCCACATCCGCAGGCCGTACGGGCCGAGCAGCACCAGCACCCCGGCCAGCACCGCGAGCGAGGCCTCGATCACGGAGCCGAGCGGGGAGCCGCTGCCCTGCATGGCGAGCAGCGCGATGGTGCCGACCACCGCGAGCAGCACGCCGGCGCCGACCCGGGTGTAGGCGCCGCGCCGCTTCTCGCCCTCCTCGATGCCGAACCAGCGCTGCCAGCGCGAGTCGTCGGCCTGCCGCCACACCAGCGCGACGCCGACGCCGATCGCCAGCAGCGGCCAGGTGTACGGCTTGGCGGTCTGCCAGCCGAGCACGTTCAGCAGGGCGATCAGGCCGATCACGAGCATGACCAGGGCGGCGAGCTGGCCGATGCCGCCCTGCCCGTTCTTGCCGGCGGGCCAGGCGGCGGTCTCGGCGGCGCCCGCGGCCCCCGCGGCCTCGCCCTGGACGGCGGGCGGGGTGACCGGCTCGCCCTGGAGGGCGTGCTGGAGCAGTTCGCGCAGCCGGCCGACCCAGCCGCCGCCGGACTTGGTCAGCGGGGTGCCCGGCCGCAGCCAGGGCGAGGTCGGGATGTAGACGCCGTTGACGTTCACCCAGTACGTGCCGCCGCGCTGCGAGGGCTCGCCGATGCCGATCGGCACCACGAACCAGAACGCGGCGTACAGCAGCGCACCGATCCCCTGCGCGAAGAACAGCAGGACGAAGGCGAGCCGCACCCAGCGGACCGGCAGCCCGAGGTGCACCGCCAGACCGTGCGCGACGCCGCCCAGCATCCGCCCCTGCGGGCTGCGGTAGAGCCGGCGGTACGGCGGCCGCCCGCCGTCGGGCGCGTTCGGGTCACCGCCGGTCGACGACGCGGCGTCGGGGGCGAGGGGTCGGGGATCGGTACCGGGTGCTGCCACGGCACCGATGGTTCCACGCGGGGGCCCGCGGGCGCATCAGGGTGTGTCCCCCACGCTTATCAGGGACAAGTCAGGGTACGGGCAGGGCCGGACCCGGTTGGGCCGGACCACCGCCTGCGGGAAGGATGGTGCCCATGACCGAGGACCACCGCATCCAGGAGGCCGGGCCCGCCGCCCCGCCGGAACCGGACCGCCCGCCGCTGACCCGGGCCGAGCACCACCGCGTGGTGGCCGGCGTCTGCGGCGGTCTCGGGCGGCATCTGGACATCGACCCGGTGGTCTTCCGGGTGGTCACCGTGGTGCTCTGCCTCTCCGGCGGCCTCGGACTGTTCCTGTACGGCCTGGCCTGGCTGATCGTCCCGACCGAGGGCGCCGCCGACGGCACGGGCCGGGGAGCGCGCACCGAGCTCCAGCGGGTGCTCACCGGCCGGGTCGACGGCCAGTCGGTCGGCGCGGTGCTGCTGACCGTGATCGGCACCGGGGTGTTCTTCTCCTCGATGGGCGACGGCGACCAGCTGTTCCCGCTGCTGCTGCTCGGCGGCCTGGTCTTCCTGGCGGTGCGCTACGACCCGGAACGCCGCCGCGGCCGGATCCGCGGCCGCCGCCGCGGCGGCCCGTACGACCGACACTTCCCCGAGGGCGAGGGTGAGGGCCACGGCTGGCCGCGCCCGCCGCAGGACGAGGCGGCCCGCGCCCAGCACGCCGCCGGCCAGGCCGCCGGGAGGGTCCCCGCCGACTCCCCCGCCCCCGGCCCGAGCGGTTACCTGTGGGACCCGCGCCACCCCGAGCGCAACCCGTACGGCGAGGCCGCCCCCACCTCCTCGGACACGACTCCCCCATGGGGGCTCCCCCGGCCGGAGGCCGGGGGAGGCACGAAGGTGCCGCCGCCCGGCAGCCCGGCCCAGCCCTGGTGGCAGCGCGCCGACCTGCCGGAGGGCGACCCGCTGCGCAAGGAGCGTCCGGAGCGCCGCCGCGATCCGGCCGTGGTCCGGCACCCCAGGGAGCGCTCGGCGCTCGGCTTCTTCGGCTTCCTGCTGGCGATCGGCGCGGCCACCGCGGTCTGGTCCGCCTCGGTCGGCCACACCGACGTCACCAGGCTGAGCACGGTCGTGCTGGCCACCGGTCTGCTGGTGATCGGCCTGACCCTGCTGCTGGCCGCGAAGTTCGGCAAGGCCCGCAGGCTCGCGGTGCTGGGCCTGCTGGCCACCCTGGCGCTGGCCTTCGTCGGCCACGCGCCGCACACCGTGCAGGACGCCATCGGCGACCGCTCGTGGACGGTCGCCTCGGCCGCCGACCTGAAGGACCGCTACAACCTCGGTGCCGGCGACATCCGGCTGGACCTGGCCGGGATCGACCCCGCCGGGAGCACCCTCACCACCAAGGTCGACCTCGGCGCCGGTCAGCTGACCGTCACCCTGCCGCCGGACGTCACGGTGAACCTGGTGGCCCGGGTCGGCCTCGGCAGCATCAACGTCCCCGGCGACCGCAACGACAGCACCGGGCGGCACACCTACGTGCTCGACCCGCCGGCCGGTCATCGGTCCAAGGGCACGCTCGACCTCGAACTCGGCATCGGCATCGGCGACATCAAGGTGGTCCAGCAGTGAGGAAGCACCGGCTCGACCTGTTCTCGCTGATCGCGGGCGGACTGTTCACGGCGATCGCCGTGCTCTACCTGGTGGCGGCGCTCAACGACCAGTCGGTGAACGGACGGATCGTCGTGGCGGGCACCTTCATCGTGCTGGGCGTGGGCGGCCTGGCCGGCGCGGTGGTCGCGGTGGCCCGGCGCAGCCGGCCCGACCGCGAGGACCGAGGCCCGCAGGACTGAGGCCTGTCCGACGCCCGGCTCCGGGCCCGGCCCTCAGCTCTGCAGCGGGCCCAGGGTCAGCTTGTCCCCGTCCTTGCTGACGGTGTACCTGGGCAGCGGCTTGACCGCCGGCCCGTTGACCACCGCGCCGGTCGCGGCGTCGAACCGGGAACCGTGGCACGGGCAGTACAGCTGGCCGTTCTTCGGCGCGTCCACCGCGCAGCCGGAGTGGGTGCACACCGAGGAGAGGGCACAGTACTGGCCCGCCTTGGGCTGCACGATGTAGACGGCGTCCCCGGTGGCCGGGTCCTTGACCTGCGCCGAGCCGCCGACCGGCACGTCCGCCGCGGGCACCGAGGGGCCGTGCGCCGAGGGGGCGGGCGCCGTCACGGCGGAGGCGGGGGCCGCGGACTGCTTGGGGGCGGCCTGCTTCCTCCGGCCGAAGGTCCGGGTCAGCGAGCCGGTCAGCAGCCCGGCGCCGCCGATCGCGACCGCCGCGATCCCGCCGTCCACCAGCGCCCGGCGCTTGACGTGGCCCTCGGCCAGCCCGCGCTCCCGGTCCCGCCCGGCCCGGCGGGCCAGGTAGCCGTCCACCGACAGGTACGGCGTGCCGGCCAGCAGCAGCGGGGTCCAGGCCATCAGGTAGCCGAGGTCGTTGCCGAGGTAGTAGGGCGAGACGCTCCAGCTGACGGTGAGCCAGAGGCTCAGGTTGATCAGCGCGCCGCCGAGCGCCGCGACCCGGCCCCAGAGGCCGAGCAGGGTGCCGAGGCCGACGGCCAGCTCGCCGAAGGCGACCGCGAGGGCGAACAGGGTGGGCGTGTCGAGGGCCGGGCCGAGCAGGAAGGAGATCGGGCTGCCGACGGTCCTGGCCGCCTGGGTCTGCGAGACGAAGGAGGCCGGATCGCCCGCGCCGGCCAGGAAGTGGGAGTCGGAGAGCTTGTCCAGGGCGGCGTAGACGAAGGTGACGCCGAGGAACAGCCGCAAGGGCAGCAGCGCGTACGTGGATGCGAACGCCCGCAGCTGGGCCGCCCGGTCGGCCTGGCCGGTCGCATCCCCGTCGACCACCACGGAGTCACTGGCCTCCGACATCCCTCACACCTTCCTTCGCGGCCTGCCACTCCCTGACAGGTCCGGTCCGCATTCTGCCCGCTCCTGCACGCTTTCGGTGGGACGTCCCACCCGAGCAGAGCAAGAGGTCCCACCCGGGGGAGCGAACGGCCGCGCCGCCGCTCCCCCGTACGGGAACGACGGCGCGGCCGTTCAGCACCGGCTCAGCGGTGCGGGAGTGCTACTCCCACTCGATGGTGCCCGGCGGCTTGCTGGTGACGTCGACGACGACGCGGTTCACGTCGCGGACCTCGTTGGTGATCCGGGTGGAGATCCGGGCCAGCACGTCGTACGGCAGGCGCGACCAGTCGGCGGTCATGGCGTCCTCGGAGGAGACCGGGCGCAGCACGATCGGGTGACCGTAGGTGCGGCCGTCGCCCTGGACGCCCACGCTGCGGACGTCGGCGAGCAGCACGACCGGGCACTGCCAGATCTCGCGGTCCAGACCGGCCGCGGTCAGCTCCTCGCGGGCGATCGCGTCGGCGTCGCGGAGCAGGTCCAGCCGCTCCTTGGTGACCTCGCCGACGATCCGGATGCCCAGGCCCGGGCCCGGGAACGGCTGGCGCTGGACGATCTCCTCCGGCAGGCCGAGCTCCTGGCCGACCATCCGGACCTCGTCCTTGAACAGCTTGCGCAGCGGCTCGACCAGCTGGAACTGCAGGTCCTCGGGCAGGCCGCCGACGTTGTGGTGGGACTTGATGTTGGCGGTGCCGGTGCCGCCGCCGGACTCCACCACGTCCGGGTACAGGGTGCCCTGGACCAGGAAGTCGACCGACTCGCCGTGCGCGCCGGCCTCGGCGACGATCTCGGCCTGGGCCTGCTCGAAGACCCGGATGAACTCGCGGCCGATGATCTTGCGCTTCTCCTCGGGGTCGGTGACCCCCTTCAGCGCGTTCAGGAAGCGCTCGGAGGCGTCGACGACCTTCAGCTGGACGCCGGTGGCGGCCACGAAGTCCTTCTCGACCTGCTCGGTCTCGCCCTTGCGCATCAGGCCGTGGTCGACGTAGACGCAGGTCAGCCGGTCGCCGATGGCCTTGTTGACCAGGGCGGCGGCGACCGCGGAGTCCACCCCGCCGGACAGGCCGCAGATCGCGCGCTTGTTGCCGACCTGCTCGCGGATCAGGGCGATCTGCTCGTCGACCACGCTGCCGGTGGTCCAGGTCGGGGCGATGCCGGCGCCGCGGTAGAGGAAGTGCTCCAGGATCTGCTGGCCGTGGTCGGAGTGCAGCACCTCGGGGTGGTACTGGACGCCGTACAGGCGGGCCTCGTCGTTCTCGAAGGCCGCGACCGGCACCACGTCGGTGGAGGCGGTGACGGTGAAGCCCTCCGGGGCGGCGGAGCAGGCGTCGCCGTGCGACATCCACACCGAGTGCTGCGCCGGGACGCCCTCGAACAGGGTGGAGCCGGTGCGGGAGACGACCAGCGGGGTGCGGCCGTACTCGCGGGCGCCGGTGTTGTCGACGGTGCCGCCGAGGGTCACGGCCATCAGCTGGAAGCCGTAGCACATGCCGAAGACCGGGACACCGGCCTCGAAGATCGCGCGGTCGATCTGCGGCGCGCCCTCTTCGTAGACCGACGACGGGCCACCGGAGAGGATGATCGCCTTGGGGTTCTTGGCGAGCATCTCGGCGACCGGCATGCTGCTCGGCACGATCTCGCTGTAGACCCGCGCCTCACGCACCCGACGGGCGATGAGCTGGGCGTACTGGGCACCGAAGTCGACCACCAGGACGGTGTCGTTGTCCGGTGCGGACTGGACGGGAATTGCAGAGGACACAGACGGCCTTCCGGCAGCGGTATCGAGGTGTCGCGCTGAACCGCCTCCCCGACGGGGGCGGCGGCGGCGGACGGGTGTGGGGTGTCTGGACTCCGATTCTACCGGGCTGTCCGGTTTCACTCGTCTGCCCGTCCAAAGAACCGTGACCGGGCGGGCCTGCGCTTCGTTGCTTCTGACGACCGCACGGCCACGCCGCGTCCGCCAGACGCGCCGCCAGCGCCCCCCGACCGGGGGCACGCCGTACGGGCTGCAGGACCACGCGTGGAGCTTCACCCCAGTCCACCGGCGCACGTGGCGCCGCCGCCCCGGCCCGCCGGGGAGCGCGGCTCCGTGGGACCGTGCGCGGGTGCCGCGGCCGGCCAGCAGGGGACAGCGACCCCGGCCGCGACTGGGCCGAGAGGTGGGGCGGCCGGCCCCGGGGACGCCCGGGACCGGCCGTCGCACCGAAGGTTCACCCCGGGGCACGCCCCGGGCGCACAACCCTCACCATCCCGCACTGCTACGCGCGTCCCCGTGCGCCGCAACCGCTTCGACCACTACTCACCGTGATCATTCGGCGCGGTGACCGCCGTAAATGGACTGTGCCGAACTGTGCCGAATCGGTTGCAGAGCAAGCCCTCCGTCCAGCACGATGCTCGGTGTGAACGGTTCTCCCGGCGGCCGGCAGGCTCATCGCGGAGGTCCGGACCGATGTCTCCGCCGCCGCCGCGCAGGAAGGCGACACCGGTTTTCACTTCACGCTCCGTGAGCGGGGGCCCGGCGCAAACCTGCGCACCGACCGCCGTCGCACAGGCGTGCGCGACCCGCTCCGCCGGCCACCCACGCCGGAGCCGCGAGGACGCGACCCGAAGCCAACCGACACGACGGCGCTCCTCCCCCGGCGCCGTCACCTCCAGCACCGGCGCAGCCCTGACGCCGAGTGCTGAACGACAAAGGGCCCCGTTCCCCCGCGGGGCCCTTTGCCCGTTCCCCGGCCGCGGCCAGGCGGCCAGGCGGTCTCGCGTCAGGGGTGGTCGCGCCAGACGCTCGGGTCCACCGGCTCCTCGGGCGGCCGCGGCGGGTGGGCGGGCAGCGGTGTGCCGGCGGGGGGCGGCGGCGTCTCGTGCGAGCCGATCACCTCGCTCACCCCGGCCCCGGGCGGCTCCGGCGGCGCGTCCTGCGGTGCGGCGTCCGGCGGCGGCGCCCCGTACGGGGCGGGGGCCTGCGACGGCACGCCCTGCGACGGCACGCCCTGTGGCGGAACGCCGTACGCCGGACCGCCCGGGTACGGCACCTGCGGCGGCACCGCCCCGCAAGAACCGTGCGGCGCACCGTACGGCGCGGCGCCGGACGCGTACCGGACGACCCGGCCCCGGCCGCCGAGGGCGGAGAGCACCGCGTGCACCACCAGCGCTCCGACCACCGCCCAGACCGCGCTGGCCACCAGGACGCTCGGGAACGCCAGGCCCACCGTGGTGTCCTGCGAGGTGCTTCGGCTGCCGGACCCGTCCCAGCTCCCGACCGACGGCACCACGTACGACATCGAGGTGGTCATCAGCCCGCCGGACGCCGCCGAGAGCAGGGTGAGCAGCCCGGTGTGCACGGTCGCCAGCCGCAACCGGTCGGCGGCGTCCAGCTGCCGCCGGTACGCCGTCCAGCCGAGGAAGCCGGCCGCGGCGAGCGCCAGCAGCCCCGTCCACCGCCAGTCGGCGGTCTGGTCGTGCAGGTCGAAGAAGGAGAACTCCGCGCCGCCGCCGCCCTGCCCGCGCCAGTCCGGTACGTCCCCGCCCAGGTCGCTGTGGGCCCGGAAGGTGGCGCCCGAGCCGATGCCCAGCAGCACCAGGCCGAGGTTCGGCAGGAAGGCCAGCGAGCTCGCCGTCAGCCAGCCGTTGTCGTTGTTGACCGCGACCAGCACGAAGGCCGTCACCGAGGCCAGGCCCAGGGTCAGCGCCAGCGCCCGGCCCGCGGTCAGCGCGGCCACCGCCCAGCCGCGCACCGCCCGGCTGCGCCAGGCGGCCCAGCGCAGCGCGTCGGTGCCGTACACGGCGAAGGTCAGCAGCCCGCCCAGCGCCACGGCCCAGCCGACCGCCCACAGCCAGGTGGAGTCGGCGGTGAAGCTCGCCTTCGCGAGGTCGGCGGTGCCGGAGCCGTAGTAGTCGGGGTCGAGTTCACGGCGGTCCGGCTGCCAGGTGGTGCTCCCGACCGCCCCGAGCAGCAGGGTCGCCAGGCCGAGGACCAGGGCGGTGCGCAGCGCCTCGCCGGCCGCCTGCGCCCTCGTCAGCTGGGAGCCGTCGGCCTTGCGCCGGCGCAGCCCGGCCCGCAGACCGAGCCAGAGCGCGAGGCACCACAGGACGGTGACGGTCATCGGCACCACCCAGAAGGTGATGTCCATGCGCCCCGCGCTGCCCCGGAACAGCGGGCTCTGGTAGCCGAGCCGGAACGGCGCGCCGAGCGCGTTCAGCGCCATCGACAGCATCACGCCGAAGCGGTGGCCGAAGTCGGGTGCGGGGAGGGAGCCGTCGTAGGTGTAGTCACTGGGGATGGCCACGGCAAGTGCCACCAGCAGCAGGACCAGCGTCGGGGCGACGGCCGCCAGGAAGGCGGGGCGCCAGTCCAGCCCGGTGAGCAGGCGCTGCGGCTTCTCGTACGGAACGCCGGCGCCCCAACTGCCCGTCCCGGGCGGGCCGCCGACCGGCGGCTGCTTCACGTACGGCTGGCCGGCGCCCGGGCCGGGCGGCGGGTAGGAGCCGGGCGGCGCGGCGGGCGGCGGCGGCCCGTACCCGGGAGCGGGCGGCGGCACGGCGGGCGGGGCGGCGGTCGGGGGCGGGGGTGCCGGCGGTCGGCCGCACGACCCGCAGGCGGGCGCTCCCTCCACCGAAGTCGCGCCGCACGATGCGCAGTTGGCCATGGACCGCATTCCCCCCGCTCGACGAGTTCCTGGTCCCCCCAGGGAGCCCGTTTATCCCATCGGATCCGAACGGCTGTCAACCGCGGAAGAAACCAGTGGGTTTGGCCCCGACCGGGCGGGTCCGGGGCCGGTCCACGGGCCCTAGTCGCGCTTCTTCGGGACCTCCGGGACGGGCAGCAGCGGCAGCCGCAGCGCACCGAACGCGCCCTCCGGCACGGCCGGTCGGACCGGCGCGACGGCGGCGACCGGGCGGTAGGCCTCGCCCGGGGCCGGGCGCGGGTCCTCCTCGCCCTTGTTGGGCCACATCGACAGGGCGCGCTCGGCCTGGGCGGTGATGGTGAGCGAGGGGTTCACACCGAGGTTGGCGGAGACGGCCGCGCCGTCCACCACGCTGATCCCGGGGTGCCCGTACAGCCGGTGGTACGGGTCGACCACGCCGGTCTCGGGGGCGTCGCCGATCGGGCAGCCGCCGAGGAAGTGCGCGGTCATCGGGATGTCGAAGATCTCGCCGACGGTGCTGCCCGCGAAGCCGTTGATCTCCTCGGCCAGCGCCTGGGCGCCCTGCTCGGCGGCCGGGATCCAGGTCGGGTTGGGGGTGCCGTGGCCCTGGCTGGAGGTGAGCCGGGGCTTGCCGAGCGGGCCCTTCTTGAGCGAGACGGTGATCGAGTTGTCCAGCGACTGCATCACCAGACCGATGATCGTCTTCTCGGACCAGCCGCGCTGGTCCATCGAGCGGGCGAAGGTCGCCGGGTGGAGCACCGAGTTGCCCAGGTAGCGCAGCCAGCGCGGGACCCTCCCGCCGCCCTTGACCTGGGCGATGGACAGCGCGCCCATCGCGTTGGAGCCCTTGCCGTAGCGGACCGGCTCGATGTGGGTGTTGGCGTCCGGGTGGATCGAGGAGGTGATCGCGACGCCCTTGGTGAAGTCCGCCTTGCGGCCGTAGCGCCGGTCGGTGGTCTGCGCGCCCACCAGCGCCTCGGAGTTGGTGCGGGTCAGCTCGCCGAGCCGGGCGGAGATCCGGGGCAGGTGGCCGGCGTCGCGCATCCGGTGCAGCAGCGACTGGGTGCCGTAGGTGCCGGCCGCGACGACCACCCGGGCGGCGGTGACGGTCCGCGCGCCCGCCTTCACCCGGTCGGTCCTGGAGCGGGAGTCGGTGCGGCGCACGTCCACTGCGAAGCCTTCGCCGTGCTCCCGGATCCGGGCCACCGTGGTGAGCGGGAGGATCTCGGCGCCGCCCCGCTCCGCCAGGTACAGGTAGTTCTCGGTGAGCATGTTCTTTGCGCCGTGCCGGCAGCCGGTCATGCACTCGCCGCACTCCACGCAGGCCTTGCGGGCCGGGCCGGCCCCGCCGAAGTACGGGTCGGCGACCTCGTCCCCGGGCGCCGCCTTGGTGGTGCCGTCGGTGTCCTTGCCGTCGCCGAAGAAGACCCCGACCGGCGCCATGTGGAAGGTGTCGCCGACGCCCATCCGCTCGGCGGCCGCCTTGAGGTGGACGTCCGAGGGGGTGACGGTCGGGTTCAGCCGAACCCCGAGCATCCGCTGCGCCTGGTCGTAGAACGGCGCCAACTCCTGCTGCCAGTCCGTGATGTGGCGCCACTGACGGTCTTCGAAGAAGGCCTTCGGCGGCACGTACAGGGTGTTGGCGTAGTTCAGCGAACCGCCGCCGACCCCCGCGCCGGCCAGGATCAGCACATTGGCCAGCAGATGGATCCGCTGGATGCCGTACAGCCCGAGCTGCGGCGCCCACAGGTAGTTCGGCAGGTCCCAGGAGTTCCGGGGCAGTTCGTCCCGCTCGAAGCGCCGACCGGCCTCCAGGACGGCGACCCGGTAGCCCTTCTCGGTCAGCCGCAGCGCCGCGACCGAACCGCCGAAGCCGGAACCGACCACGACCACGTCGTAGTCGAACTCCGCCGCACCGCCGGACTCCACCATCTGCCACTGCTCCTTCGAGGGTTGAACCTACCTGTGGGAAAAGCCGGTCGGACGCCACTCGGCCCCGGGCGCCAGGTGGGCCCCGAAGTCACCTGGGTCCGGGAGCCGCGTGCGCCCGGACGCCCCCGGCCCGGGGGTCACTTGAACCGCAGCGCCTTGAGCACCCGCAGTCCGCCGGTCATCACGGCCGCGAACTGCTTGTCGTCCAGGCCGAAGGAGGGCGCCAGCGGCATCACCCGCTGGGTCGCGATGGTCTGCGCCTCGGTGAAGCGCAGGATGCCCTCTGCGCCGTGGCGCCGGCCGAGCCCGGAGTCGCCCATCCCGCCCATCGGCGAGGCGACCGAGCCGTACGCAGCCGCGTACGCCTCGTTGACGTTGACCGTCCCGGTGCGCAGCCGGGCCGCGACCGCCCGGCCGCGCCGCAGGTCCCTGGTCCAGACGCTGGAGTTCAGGCCGTACGGCGTGGAGTTGGCGGCCGCGACCGCCTCCTCCTCGGTGTCGAAGCGGTAGACCGCGACGACCGGACCGAAGGTCTCCTCGCCGCAGACCGACATCTCCGGGGTCACCCCGTCGAGGACGGTCGGCTCGTAGAAGTACGGGCCGAGGTCCGGCCGGGCCCGTCCGCCGGCCAGCACGGTGGCGCCCGCCTTGACCGCCTCCTCCACGTGCCGGGTGGTGGTGTCCAGCTGGCGCACGGAGACCAGCGAGCCCATGTCGGCGCCGTACGCGAGGCCGCCGCCCAGGCGCAGCTCCCGGGTGCGGGCGACGAAGCGCTCCAGGAACTCGTCGGCCACCGAGCGGTGCACCAGCAGCCGCTCGATCGAGATGCACAGCTGCCCGGCCGAGGAGAAGCAGGCCCGGACGGCGCCGGCGGCGGCCGCGTCGAGGTCGGCGTCGGAGAGCACCAGCATGGCGTTCTTGCCGCCGAGTTCCAGCGAGGCGCCGACCAGCCGGGCGGCGGCGCGCTGGGCGACCTCGCGGCCGGTGCGGGTCGAGCCGGTGAAGGAGACGTAGTCGGCGTGCTCCACCACGGCGGGTCCGATCACCGGGCCGTCGCCGATCACCACCTGCCACAGGTCGGCCGGCAGCCCGGCCTCGATCAGCAGCTCGCGGGCCCACAGCCCGGTCAGCGCGGTCTGGGTGTCGGGCTTGTTGACCACCGCGTTGCCGGCCGCGAAGGCGGGCAGCAGGTCGCCGATGCACAGCTCCAGCGGGTAGTTCCACGGCGAGATGTGGCCGACCACGCCCTTGGGGCGGCGGGCCTCGACGGTGTGGGTGAGCACCGGCAGCGCCCCGCCGCGGCGGCGGTCCCGGAGGTAGCCCTGCGCGCCGCGCCCGTAGTGCCGGGCGGCCATGGCGACGGCGAGCACCTCCTCGAAGGCGTGCAGCCGGGCCTTGCCGGTCTCGGCCTGGATCAGGTCCAGCACCTCGTCCTGCCGCTTGAGCAGCAGGTCGTGGAAGCGCAGCAGGACGGCGGCGCGGCGGCGCACCGGCAGCGCGGCCCAGGCGGACTGGGCGCGGCGGGCCAGCTGGAAGGCGACCTCGACGTCGGCCGGGGTGGACCGCGGCAGGCCGGCCAGCCGCTCGCCGGTCAGCGGGGCGACGGTCTCCACCACACTGGGCTCACCGGTCGCGGTGACCCCGGCGGCCAGCCGGGCCACCAGGGACGGCGGGACGGCGGCCGCGACGGTCCGGCCACCCCCGGGAGCTGCCGGGTTGCCGCTCGCGGGACCGGCGCCGGGGTGTTCGGTGGCCGCTGCATCTGCTGTGAGGTCCGACATACGGCGCAGCCTAGGCCTTCGGGGGCCGGTTCGGTACCCGCGGGTAACAAGAATCTGCCGCAGTCGGGCGAAAGCGGGGCGCTCCGCCCGTCGGCGCCGCCTCTCAGCGCGTGGGGGTGAAGGCGTTGAGCACCGTGGTGAAGCGCTGCAAGGCCTCGTTCCAGTCGTTGCCCTTGTCCGGACTGGACGAGTAGATCGCGTAGGCGGTGCCGTCGTCGTCGATGAACTCGGTCTCGATCGCGCGCCGGCGGCCGCCCTCCTTGGCCGCGTAGCTGAACTCCCAGACTGCCGCCTCGTGGCCGTTCACGGCGGAGCTCGCCAACCGGTGCTGCTTGTAGTCCTTCTGCGCCTTGGAGACGCTGGCCTCCATCTGCTTCATGTGGTCCAGCGGCTTGATCGACTGGCCGACGGTGACCGCGAACTGCAGGTAGTGCACCTTGCCGTCCGGGCTGTAGAAGATCTGGGTGTTGTCCGTCCCGGTGATCCGCTGCCAGGTCGGGCTCGCGGTCGGCAGCAGGAAGCGGAAGCCGGCCGGATCGTCGACCCAGTGGTAGCCGTTGGGCGCGGACGTCTCGGGGCCGGCGCTGCCGCTCGGCTCCGGCTCGGTGGTCTCGGCCGGGCCGGTCGGGGCGGGGTCGCCGCCCGGGCTGCCGACCACGTGCCGGGTGGCGAGGAAGGTCGCCCCGGCCGCCAGCACCCCGACGGCCACCGCGATGGCGACCAGCTTCAGTCGGCTGCGGCGCTTGGCCGGTCCGCGCGCAGACGCGACGGTGTGCGCGACCGGCGCACTGACGGCGGTGTGCGCGACCGGCGCGACGGGCGCGCCCCCGGCGGTGTCCTCGGCGACGGCCGGGACGGCGGACGAACCGACGGAGGTGGCGGCCGTCCCGGCGTCGGCCGGACGCGGCTCGGTGGGCTCCTCCGAGCCCTCCTGCGGCGGCGTCGCGGTCCCCTCCGGCGCCTCGCTGCGGTCAACCACCGGCACCGACTGGGTCGGCGTACGGACGGACGCGACGGACTTCAGGCCGATGGTGTGCCCGGCCTGCACCTCGGCCAGCATCCGGGCCGCCTCGTCCGCGCTCGGCCGGTCGGCCGGGTCCTTGGCCATCAGCGCGGCCAGCACCGGCCCCAGCGGCCCGGCCCGGCGCGACTCCGGCAACGGCTCGTCGACCACCGCGGCCAGCGTGGTGATCGGCGAGTCCCGGCGGAACGGCGACTGCCCCTCGACCGCCGCGTACAGCGTGGCCCCCAGGCCCCACAGGTCGGAGGCCGGACCGGGCCGCTCGCCCTGGGCACGCTCGGGCGCCAGGTAGTCCGGCGAGCCGACCAGGTCACCCGGCCGGGTCAGCTCGGTCGAGCCCTCGTAGGTCGCGATGCCGAAGTCCAGCAGCACCACTCGCCCGGTGCCGCGCTCCAGCAGGACGTTGGCCGGCTTGACGTCCCGGTGCAGCACGCCGAGCTGGTGGCCGCGGTGCAGCGCGGCCAGCACCTGGCTGCCGACCTCGGCGGCGGCGCGCGGCTGGAGGGTGCCGTCCTGGCTGATCACGTCGGCCAGCGAGCGGCCGTCGACCAGCTCCATCACGATCCAGGGCCGACCGTCCTGCTCCAGCACGTCGTGCACGGTGATCACACCGGGGTGCTTGATCCGGGCGGCCGCGCTGGCCTCGCGCTTCATCCGCGCGTGCAGGATCTGCAGGTCCTCCTCGGGGAGGTGGTTGACGGTCAGCTCCTTGACCGCGACCTCGCGGTCCAGCATCCGGTCCCAGGCCCGCCAGACCGTGCCCATCCCGCCCCGGCCGAGCCGCTCACCGAGCTCGTACCGCCCGGCCAACAACCGCTCCGCCTCAGCCGCCTCCGGCCGGTCCTGCACGCCCATCGGCGACCGCTCCCCCTCTCGGGTTTCCACCTACCGTCACCTCGGCGGATCGCCTGGTGCGGACCGCTGTTCGAACTGATCCCACGCACACATTAGGCGCACCTCGCGCACCCCGGTAATCACGCCCGCCCACCGGACCAGGGAACCGGTGCGCACCGAGGCCGTCAGCCTGCGAACAGCACCACGGCGACCATTCCCACCACCAGCAGCAGGAACACGCCCCCGACCAGCAGCGGCCCCAACAGGGAGGGGGGTATCCGGGGGGCTCTACCGCCGCCCGTACCCGCCTCGTTGAACTCCGCCCCGTTGAATTCCCCACTGACCTCCGGCCGACCGCCCCCGCCCCGCCGACGCGGCCGCTGCCGCACCAGCGGCGCGTCCGGCTTCAGCTCCACCGCCCGCGCCGCCCGCTCCCCGTCGGCCGGCTCCGGCGCGCCCACCAGCAGCGCGGCCAGCTCCCGCCGCGCCGCCTCCGCGGTCGGCCGCAGGGTCGGATCCGGCTGCAGCAGCCGCTCGGCCAGCGGCGCCAGCGGCCCGCAGACCACCGAGGGCTCGCGCCGCCCGTCCCGAACCGCCGTCACCAGCTCCGCCACACCGCCCTCCGGGTACGGCGCACGGCCGGTGAGCATCCGTTGCATCAGCACCCCGAGCGCCCAGCAGTCGCCCGCCGGACCGCCGTCCAGCGGCCAGCGCTCGGCCACCGAGCCGACCAGGGTGGCCCGCACCTCGTAACGGCGGCGGCCCCCCGGCCCGCCGAGGTCCTCGGCCAGCGCCTCCTGCGCCGTCCCGGAGAGCAGCCCGCCGAGCATCGCCGCACCGTCCTCGCAGACCAGCACCGAATCGGCGGTCAGATTGCCGTGGGCGAGCCCGGCCTCGTGCAGCACCCGCAGCGCGCCGGCCAGGTCCGCCGCCAACTCGGCCGCCCGGTACGGCGACACCGGCCCGCCGGCGAGCAACTCGGCCAGCGTCTGCCCGGCCGGCCGCTCCTCCACCGTCCACAGCAGCTCGCCCTCGACGAAGGCCCCGACCCCGCGCAGCAGCCGCGGGTGCCAGGACGGCGCGGCCGAGCCGACCGCCGCCACCCGCCGCACCAGCCGCTCCCCGTGCGCGGGGTTCGGCTCGTCCGGGTCCTGACCGGCGGTCAGCAGCGCGGGCAGCTCCACGGCGCGCAGCAGCACCGACTCGCCGGTCCCCTCGTCCACCGCGAAGGCGCGCAGCGGTTCCGGGCGGTCCGTCAGCCGGTACCGCCCCGCCAGCAACTGCCCAGGGCCGCCTCGCATGCCAGTTCCTCTCGCTCACCGAGCAGCCTACTGAGCGACTCCCGCCTGCCCGGCTGAACCCACCCGAGGACGGGGCCTACGGCGCCGGCTGGAAGCTGTTGAACACCACGTCCCGGACCGGTGCCTGCGCGGCCCATTTGTCGTCCGGGACGATCCAGTAGATCGAGTACCCGTACTTGGCCGGAGTACCGGTCACGAAGCCGCGGTTGAGCGAGTGCGTCTTGGGCGTGCCGCTGGTCCACTCCCAGTCCGCCGCGTTGGTCCACTGCCGGTAGTTGATCGCCGACAGGTTCAGCCGCTGGTAGTTGGTCACCTGCGCCCGCAGGTCGGGCTCGGCGTCCTGCCAGTCGGCGACGGCGCTCGCGTGCGGCGAGGTGCTCCACTCGATCCGCAGCTGGCTGCCGTCCGCGTTCTTGAAGATCCGCCGGTTGGGGTCCGACCCGGCCGGCTGCAGCCCGTCCGGCAGGAAGACCGAGAAGCCGCTCGGGTCCTTGTACTCGTGATACCCGGCCGGCGCCGCCCCGCCCGGCGCGGGCTGGGTTGGAGTCGGCGTCGGCGTCGGGGTCGGGGTGGGCGTGGCCGCCGGAGTCGGAGCCGGAGTGCCGGCGGCCGGCGGCGGCGCGGCGGCCGAGGAGGCGGCCGTGGTGGCCGGCTCGGCGGGCGTCCCGGCGGGCGCGGGCTCGCCGGACGGGACCGCCGGAGCCTGGCTCGGCACGGCCTCGGAGGTCGCCGCCGCCGGCGAGGTGGCGCCCGTGCTGTGGGTGCTCGCACCCTTCGAACCGCTGTCCCCGCCGCCCACGGCCTGGACCACCGCGACCACCCCGGCGATCAGCAGCAGCACGACCACCACGGTCGCGATGGCCAGCCGACGCCGGCCCGTGCGCGGGTTCGCCCCGGCCGCCTGGGTCGCGCCCCTGGTCCACTCGCTGGTCACCGGCCGGATCGGCTCACCGTCCGGAGCGGGCTCCGGCTCGCCGGCGGCGGCCTTCACGGCGGGCTCCGCCGACGGCTCCTCGTCCCGGGCCCGGCTGCCCACCCGGACCGTCCCCAGCAGCCCGCCCACGGTCCGCTTCGAGGCGGGCTCTGCAGCCGGCTTCTCCGCCTGCTCCTCCGCCGGCTTCTCGGCCGGCTTCTCCGCCTGCTCCTCCGCCGGCTTCTCGGCCGGCTTCTCCGCCTGCTCCTCGGCCGGCTTCCCGGCCTTCCCGGCCGGCTTCTCGACCGGCATCGCGTGCTCGGTGGTCGACTCGGCCTTCACGGTCGCCTCGGCGACCACCCGCTTGAGCATCGACCGGGTCTGCGAGGCGTCCAGGCGCTTGGCCGGGTCCTTCTCCAGCAGTCCCTCGATCACCGGCAGCAGCGACCCGGCGTTCGCCGGCGGGGCCAGCTCCTCGGTCATCACCGCGGTCAGGGTGGCCAGCGCCGAACCCCGGTCGTACGGCGGCCGCCCCTCGACCATCGCGTACAGCGTCCCACCCAGCGACCACAGGTCGGCCGGCGGCCCGGGCTTCTGCCCGCGCGCCCGCTCCGGGGATATGTACGAGGGCGCGCCGACCAGCATGCCGGTGGAGGTGACCGAGGCGTCGCCCTCCACGCTGGCGATGCCGAAGTCGGTGAGCACGACCCGGCCGTCCTCGCCGATCAGCACGTTGGACGGCTTGACGTCCCGGTGCAGGATGCCCAGCGCGTGCGCCGCGATCAGCACGCCCAGCACGTCCAGCGCGATCTCCGCCGCCCGGCCGGGCGACAGCGGCCCGTCCTCCCGGACCACGTCGGCCAGCGAGCGGGACTCGACCAGCTCCATGACGATCCACGGCCGGTCGTCCTCGTCGACCACGTCGAAGACGGTCACCGCCGAGTTGTGCCGGATCCGCGCGGTCGCCTTCGCCTCGCGCAGCGTCCGGACGATCAGCCGGTGCTTCTCCTCCTCCTCGACGCTGGCGTTCATCCGCAGTTCCTTGACCGCGACGGTCCGGCCCAGTATCTCGTCCTCGGCGCGCCAGACGGTGCCCATGCCACCGCGCCCGAGCACGCCGTTCAGCCGGTAGCGGCCGGCCAGGAGGCGGCCGGTGGAACCCTGCGCCTGGGTCATTCGGAACGTTCCCCCATGTGCTGCCGGCGGTCGTGGTGACGGCGCGTCGGCCCGGCCCCAGGCCCGAACGCCCAAGCCTCCATCATCCCCTGTCCCCGGGGGCCACGACCACCCACCCCCCATCCCAAGCCGGGACGAACCGGAACGGGTGCGGCGCTCCGTGCCCGATCTGTGATCGAAAACTCGCCATGATCTGTCCGAAGCGCTGCTACCGTTCGGCAGCTCATCGTCTTTCCGGGGGGAACTCGACGCCCATGACCGCACCCGCACCGGGCGCTGACGGCCCATCTACCCGGCCGCACACCGCCCAGCACTACTCGGTCGCACCTGCCCTCGACACCCCCGACGGGTACGTCGCCCCCGGCATGCCCGGCGTCCCGGTCACCGGCTACGCCCCCCTCACCCCCGCCGCCCACCGAAGAACCCCACGCCGCCGCCGCACCGCCCTCGCCCTCACCCTCGCCCTGCTCGCCACCCTGCTCGGCGGCCTGGCCTACGGCTGCGCCCCACTGCGGGCCGCCGACAGCCTCGGCTGGCTGGCCATCGCCCAGGCCGGCCTGGTCGCACTCCCCCTCGGCCTCCTCGGCGGCCGGAACCGGTTACTCCCACCCCTCGGCGCCCTCCTCGCGGCCGCCGCCCTGCTACTCGGCCAGCTCGCCCAGCAGCTCCGCCTGGTCCACGCCACCGGCCCCGGCCCCCGCGGCCTCCTCCCCGACACCCTCACCTCCTGGCGCGGCGACCTGCGCCCCCTCGACCTCGCCTTCTACACGATCGCCCTGATCGGCGGCTTCCTCCTCACCCGCCGCACCGCCAACCGCACCTGACCCCCACCAACACAGAAACCCCCACCCGACAACCCGGGCAGGGGCCTCCGCCACTCCGTCAGGACACCACTCAGCGGTGATCCAGCGCCGGGTTGACCGTCACCTCGACCCGCTGGAACTCCTTCAGCTCCGTGTACCCCGTGGTGGCCATCGCCCGCCGCAGCGCACCGAACAGGTTCATGGTCCCGTCCGGCGTGTGCGAAGGACCGGTCAGGATCTCCTCGGTGGTGCCGACCGTACCGAGGTCCACCCGCTTGCCGCGCGGCAGCTCCTCGTGGACGGCCTCCATGCCCCAGTGGAAGCCCTTGCCCGGGGCGTCGGTGGCACGGGCCAGCGCGGCACCGATCATCACCGCGTCGGCGCCGCAGGCGACCGCCTTCGGGATGTCGCCGCTGTAGCCGACGCCACCGTCCGCGATCACGTGCACGTAGCGGCCGCCGGACTCGTCCATGTAGTCGCGGCGGGCGGCCGCCACGTCTGCGACGGCGGTGGCCATCGGCACCTGGATGCCGAGCACGTTGCGGGTGGTGTGGGCGGCGCCGCCGCCGAAGCCGACCAGCACGCCGGCCGCGCCGGTCCGCATCAGGTGCAGCGCGGCGGTGTAGGTGGCACAGCCGCCGACGATCACCGGGACGTCCAGCTCGTAGATGAACTGCTTGAGGTTGAGCGGCTCGGCGGCGCTGGAGACGTGCTCGGCCGAGACGGTGGTGCCGCGGATGACGAAGACGTCGACGCCGGCGTCCACGACGGCCTTGGAGAACTCGGCGGTGCGCTGCGGCGAGAGCGCGGCGGCGGTGACCACGCCGGAGTCGCGGACCTCCTGGATCCGCTGCTTGATCAGCTCGGCGCGGATCGGCGCGGCGTAGATCTCCTGCATGCGGCGGGTCGCGGCGGCCGCGTCGGTGATCGAGGCGATCTCGTCCAGCAGCGGCTGCGGGTCCTCGTAGCGGGTCCAGAGGCCTTCCAGGTTCAGCACGCCCAGACCGCCCAGGCGGCCGATCTTGATGGCCTGCTCGGGCGAGACCACGCTGTCCATCGGGGCGGCCAGGAACGGCAGCTCGAAGCGGTAGGCGTCGATCTGCCAGGCGATCGAGACCTCCTTCGGGTCACGCGTACGGCGGCTGGGGACGACGGCGATGTCGTCGAAGGCGTACGCCCGGCGGCCGCGCTTGCCTCGCCCGATCTCGATCTCAGTCACTTCGAGCCCTTCTGCTTTGTTGCTCATGCCCGCCGGGTCACCCCGGCCGCCCCCAGTATCCCGTACCGGAGCTGGTCCCGCCCCGACGGCCCGGCCGCCGGACACGGCGAGGGGCCCGCCGTCGCGGGTGCGACGGCGGGCCCCTCGGTGGTCCGGCCCTGGTCCCTCAGCCGTTCAGGCCGTCCAGGCCGTTCAGCGGGACGAGTAGTTCGGCGCCTCGACGGTCATCTGGATGTCGTGCGGGTGGCTCTCCTTGAGGCCCGCCGAGGTGATCCGGACGAAGCGGCCCTTGCTCTCCATCTCGGCGATGGTGGCGGCGCCGACGTAGCCCATGGTCTGGCGCAGGCCGCCGACCAGCTGGTGCAGCACGGCCGACAGCGGGCCGCGGTACTGCACCTGGCCCTCGATGCCCTCGGGGACGAGCTTGTCGTCCGAGGCCACCTCGGCCTGGAAGTAGCGGTCCTTGGAGTAGGAGCGGCCCTGCCCGCGGGACTGCATGGCGCCCAGCGAGCCCATGCCGCGGTAGGACTTGAACTGCTTGCCGTTGATGAACAGCAGCTCGCCCGGGGACTCCTCGCAGCCGGCCAGCAGCGAGCCCAGCATCACGGTGTCGGCACCGGCGGCCAGCGCCTTGCCGATGTCGCCGGAGTACTGCAGGCCGCCGTCGCCGATGACCGGCACGCCGGCCGCCCGGCAGGCCTGGGCGGCCTCGTAGATGGCGGTGATCTGCGGGACGCCGATGCCGGCGACCACACGGGTGGTGCAGATGGAGCCGGGGCCGACGCCGACCTTGACGCCATCCACGCCGGCGTCGATCAGCGCCTGGGCGCCGTCCCGGGTGGCGACGTTGCCGCCGACCACGTCGACCTTGACGGCCGACTTGATCTTCGCGATCCAGGCCAGCGCGTTGTGGCTGTGGCCGTGCGAGGTGTCGACGACCAGGAAGTCCACACCCGCCTCGACCAGGGCCTGGGCCCGGTCGAAGGCCTCGGCGCTGGCGCCGACCGCGGCACCGACCAGCAGACGGCCCTCGGCGTCCTTGGCGGCGTTCGGGTACTGCTCGGCCTTGACGAAGTCCTTGACGGTGATCAGGCCCTTGATCCGGCCCTCGTCGTCGACCAGCGGAAGCTTCTCGATCTTGTGGCGGCGCAGCAGCGCCATCGCGTCCACGCCGGAGATGCCGACCTTGCCGGTGATCAGCGGCATCGGGGTCATGATCTCGCGGACCTGGCGGCTGCGGTCCGACTCGAAGGCCATGTCACGGTTGGTGACGATGCCCAGCAGCCTGCCGGACTCGTCGGCGATCGGCACGCCGGAGATGCGGAACTTGGCGCACAGCGCGTCGGCCTCGGCCAGCGTGGTGTCCGGGCCGACCGTGATCGGGTCGGTGACCATGCCGGACTCGGAGCGCTTCACCAGGTCGACCTGGTTGGCCTGGTCCTCGACCGACAGGTTGCGGTGCAGCACGCCGACGCCGCCCTGGCGGGCCATCGCGATGGCCATCCGCGACTCGGTGACCTTGTCCATCGCTGCGGACAGCAGCGGGATGTTGACGCGGACGTTCCGGGAGACCCGCGAGGAGGTGTCGACCTGGTTCGGCAGCACCTCGGAGGCCCCGGGCAGCAGCAGGACGTCATCGAACGTGAGCCCGAGCATGGCGAACTTCTCGGGTACGCCTGCGGCGTTGTAAGACATTTGGGGGGTACCTTCCGTGGCCGGCCTTATCCGCTCACGCCCTGAGGGAGGGGGCGCGTTCATCGCTCACTCGCGCAGACCGCCGAAAGCCGGGTGGGTTCGGAGGAACCTCCAAGGGAACCCCGTGCGCACCCGCGAAACTTTGGCAACCTGCCCAGGCGCCGATACCCCATGGTACTGGCACCGCGAATGTGCCTCGTGTGCCCTTGACAACAACCCCGCACCGTGAGTCATTCCGCCCGGTCGACGTGGGGCTTGCCCGACGACTGACCTGGGGCGTGCCCGGCGACTGACCTGGGGCATGCCCGACGACTCCCGCCGAGTGTCCGACGCGAATCGCCGGACGCGCCCTAGGACGATTCCTCGGCGAGCGCCCGCAGCCGGCTGAGCGCCCGGTGCTGGGCCACCCGGACGGCGCCCGGCGACATCCCGAGCACCTCGCCGGTCTCCTCCGCCGACAGCCCGGCGGCCACCCGCAGCAGCACCAGCTCGCGCTGACGGGCCGGCAGGTTGGAGAGCAGTTCCTTGGCCCAGGCCGCGTCGCTGCTGAGCAGCGCCTGCTCCTCCGGGCCGAGCGCCTCGTCCGGCACCTCCGGCAGGTCGTCCTGCGGCACGACCGTCGAACCGGGCCCGCGCATCGCGGCCCGCTGCAGATCGGCGATCTTGTGCGCGGCGATCCCGTAGACGAAGGCCTCGAACGGCCGCCCCTGGTCCTTGTACCTGGGCAGCGCGCACAGCACCGCGACGCAGACCTCCTGGGCCACGTCGTCCACGTGGTGCCGGGCCCCGCCGGGCAGTCGGACCAGCTTGGCGCGGCAGTAACGCAGCGCGAGCGGGTGGACGTAGGCGAGCAGGGCGTCGATGGCCGGGCCCTCGCCGCGGACGGCGGCCGCGACCAGTTCGCCCACCAGGGGCGAGCCGCCCGTACCGAGCACCGGCGGGCGGCCCGGTCCGGCCCCGGTACCGGGGCCGCCGGAGTCGGCGTACGACGGATCGTGCCCCGGGCCGGAGGGCTGGGCCTCACCCGGGTCCGCCTGGCCGGCCGCACCGGCGACGTCGTCGCGCATCGGTCCATGGTGCCTGGTCGATCGGGAAAACGCGGCACCGCGTCCGGAGTTGTGCACCGGAACGTTATGCGCTGCGGCACCGCGCGGCGTGCCGCGCATCACCGGCCCCTCCTGCACCGTGCCGCCTCCCGCCCCGCCGCCGTGGGTGGTCCCGTCCGTCGCGCCGTCCGCCGAGTGTCCTGCGGCTGCGTGGTTCGCCGCAGTGCCTGTCCGCTGGTCCCCGAGGTGCTCCACTCCTCCATGGTGCAACCTCGGGACCGTAACGTCACACGCCCGTGCGACACCCGCTCCGGGAATCGACGGCGGCGCGCCTGGGCCGGCGGCGCCGACGGTGGTCAGCGGACCAGGCCCCAGCGGAAACCCAGCGCCACCGCGTGCGCGCGGTCGGAGGCCCCGAGCTTCTTGAACAGCCGTCGGGCGTGGGTCTTCACGGTGTCCTCGGACAGGAACAGCTCACGGCCGATCTCGGCGTTGCTGCGGCCGTGGCTCATGCCCTCCAGCACCTGGATCTCACGCGCCGTCAAGGTCGGCGCCGCCCCCATGTCGGGGCTGCGCAGCCGACGCGGGGCGAGCCGCCAGGTCGGGTCGGCGAGGGCCTGGGTGACGGTGGCCCGCAGTTCGGCGCGAGAAGCGTCCTTGTGCAGGTACCCGCGGGCACCCGCGGCCACCGCGAGGGCGACACCGTCGAGGTCCTCCGCGACGGTGAGCATGATGATCCGGGCGCCCGGATCGGCGGACAGCAGCCGCCGGACCGTCTCGACCCCGCCCAGGCCGGGCATCCGGACGTCCATCAGGACGAGATCGGAGCGGTCGGCCACCCAGCGGCGGAGGACCTCCTCCCCGTTCGTCGCGGTGGTGACCCGGTCCACGCCGGGTACGGTCGCGACGGCGCGGCGAAGCGCCTCGCGGGCGAGCGGGGAATCGTCGCAAACGAGAACGGAAGTCATGATCGTCGTCCTCCGCAGCTGATCCGCGTCACGTTGAGCCTCCTGGCTGGTACGAACCTCTCCGACACGGCCGATCGGCGACGGACTTCGTCCTGATCGCCCCGACTTGCCCGCGATCGTTCCCGACGTCCGGCGCCCGCTAACCGCCTCCGCACTTCCAACGACCGTCACTCGAATGAGTTACGGCCTTCAGGCCATCTCCACCACTGTACGTGGCCAACCCGTTACCGATCAGCCGCATCGCGGTGCACACGCCGCACTTTTGCGCAGCTCGCGCGCGGTCGGCGTACGACCCGCACACCGGTGCGGCGTGTCATGCGCCCGTCGGCCACCCGATTGCCGCACCTACGCCCGTCGAAACCTATTGCCCACTTTGCCCGCTTTTATAGCTTTCTCATGGTCATTGACTGTTGTGCTCGCGTGTGGGTGACTTGTCCATAGAGTTGCCTTAAGTCATATTTCCAGGTGTCCATACCAACGCGGGTCGCCCCGCCGGGCACCGCTCGGCCGCAGCCCGCCGAGCACGCCCGACCGACGGCCGATCGCATCCGAAGGGAATGAGCCATGGCAGATTTCTCCCGCCTCCCCGGGCCCAACGCGGACCTCTGGGACTGGCAGCTCTCGGCAGCCTGCCGCGGCGTGGACAGCTCGCTCTTCTTCCACCCCGAGGGCGAGCGCGGGGCGGCGCGCAGTTCGCGCGAGGCCAGCGCCAAGGAGGTCTGCATGCGCTGTCCGGTGATCGCCGAGTGCGCCGCGCACGCCCTGGCGGTCCGTGAACCGTACGGCGTCTGGGGCGGGATGACGGAGGACGAACGCGAGGAGATGCTGGGCCGCTCGCGGCACCGCCTGGTGGAGGTCCCGCTGACCCCGCCGGCGATCGCGCGGCACTAGACCCGCCTCCATGGTGCGCCGTGAAGAAACGTTTCTTCGCGGCGACTTGGGCTGCTCACAGTCGGTACCCGCTCAGCGGTACCCCGGCCACCGACCGTCAGCGATCGGCGGCCGCACCCGCCAGCCGCTCCAGCATCAGCGCGACGGCCGGCACCTCGGCCAGGTCCGGCAGGGTCAGCGCCACCACCTGGCGCACCGCCGGCGCACCGGTGGCCGTCCGCACCGGCACCGTCGACACGCCGTCAGGACGCACCGACTGCAACGCCAGCCGGGGCAGCACCGCCACTCCCAGACCGGCCGCCACCAGGCCGACCACCGCCGGGTAGTCGTCGGTCGCGAAGTCGATCCGGGGCTCGAAGCCCGCGCCGGTGCACAGCTCCACCAGGTGCCCCCGACACTGCGGGCAGCCGGCGATCCACTGCTCCCCCGCCAGCTCGGCCAGCCCCACCGGCCCTCCCCGCCCGGCCAGCGGGTGGGCGGCAGGCAGCAGGCCCACCAGCGGGTCGTCCAGCAGCGGGGTGACCACCAGGTCGGACCAGTCGCTACCGGCCGACAGCTGCTGCGCCTCCAGGTTGGCCTCGGCCCGCGCCTCGCGCGGGGTGCCGTGCGCGGCGGACGGCAGTGCGGCGGCGCCGTCGGACTGCGGGTAGCGGAAGGCCAGGGCGATCTCGCACTCGCCGCCGCGCAGCATTGCCAGCGACTCCGGCGGTTCCGCCTCGACCAGCGACACGCGCACCCCCGGATGGCTGTCCCGCAGCCGGGCGACCGCGGGCGGCACCAGGGTGGAACTCGCGGTCGGGAAGGAGACCAGCCGCACCCGCCCGGCCCGCAGCCCGGCGATCGCCGCCACCTCCTCCTCGGCGGCGGAGAGCCCGGCCAGGATTCCGGTGGCATGCTTGAGCAGGACCCGCCCGGCCTCGCTGAGCTGCATCCCGCGGCCCGAGCGGACCACCAGCGGGGTGTCGACCGACTTCTCCAGGGCCTTCATCTGCTGGCTGATGGCAGGCTGCGTACACCCCAGCTCACGGGCGGCGGCGGAGAAGGAGCCGGTGCGGGCGACGGCACGCAGGACGCGCAGATGGCGGGCCTCGATCATGCCTCAGTTATAAGGCAATCTTTGCATTTTGCAAAATTCTACTGATAGTTGAAGCCTGGAACACCCACCCCGAGCCAGCGCCTCACAGCCGAGCGGGCGAGCCCCGCCCCGAGCCGAAGGGGCGCGCCGGTGCCGAAAGGGAGAAGGGCCAAGCCGCCGACGAAGGAGGTGGCGCAGTGCCCGC
>NZ_JBIWPN010000020.1:0-134418 GCF_044768305.1 Kitasatospora sp. NPDC101155
GCCGCCGACCCCGGCGAGCCGCTCCAGCTGCGCGTCGAGCGCCTTCTCCGACTTCGCCGAAACCACCCACGGCACCACGCCGGGCACGACCGACGAAGCCGCCTCCGGCGCATCCTCCGCCGGCGCCTCCTCGACGATCACGTGCGCGTTCGTCCCGCTGATCCCGAACGAGGACACCCCGGCCCGTCGCGGCCGCTCGCCCCCCGGCCACTCGCGCGCCTCCGCCAGCAGCCGCACCGCGCCCGCCGACCAGTCCACGCGCGAGGACGGCGTGTCAGCGTGCAGCGTCTTCGGCAGCACGCCCGCCCGCATCGCCTGCACCATCTTGATCACGCCCGCAACCCCGGCGGCCGCCTGGGCGTGGCCGAAGTTGGACTTGACCGAGCCCAACCACAGCGGCCGGCCGTCCTCCCGTCCCTGCCCGTAGGTGGCGAGCAGGGCCTGGGCCTCGATCGGGTCGCCGAGCGGGGTGCCCGTCCCGTGGCCCTCGACGGCGTCGACGTCGGCGGCCGCCAGCCCGGCATTGGCGAGCGCCTGGCGGATCACCCGCTGCTGCGAGGGGCCGTTGGGCGCGGTGAAGCCGTTGGACGCGCCGTCCTGGTTCACCGCCGAGCCCCGCACGACCGCGAGGACGCGGTGCCCGTTGCGGCGGGCGTCCGAGAGCCGCTCCAGCACCAGCACGCCGACGCCCTCGGCCCAGCCCGTCCCGTCGGCCCCGTCGGCGAACGCCTTGCAGCGCCCGTCCGAGGCCAGTCCGCCCTGCCGGGAGAACTCCATCAGCGAGCCGGGCGTCGCCATCACGTTGACGCCGCCCGCGACGGCCAGCGTGCACTCGCCGGCCCGCAGTGCCTGGACCGCCCAGTGCAGGGCGACCAGCGAGGACGAGCAGGCGGTGTCGACCGTCACCGCCGGGCCCTCCAGCCCGAGGGTGTAGGAGAGGCGGCCGGAGAGGGCCGAGGCTGCGATGCCGGTGCCGATGTCGCCGGTGGCATCGGCCAGGGAGCGCACCAGCAGGTACGCGTAGTCCTGGCCATTGGTGCCGAGGAAGACGCCGGTGCGGCTGCCGCGCAGGCCGCTCGGGTCGATGCCCGCCCGCTCGAAGGCCTCCCACGAGGTCTCCAGCAGCAGGCGCTGCTGGGGGTCGGTGGAGACGGCCTCGCGCGGCGAGATGCCGAAGAAGTCGGCGTCGAAGCCGGACACCGAGTCGAGGAAGCCGCCGCGCCGCGAGACGCGGGTGCCGCGCTCGTCGACGCCGGCGTCCTGCAGCGCGCCGAGGTCCCAGCCGCGGTCGTCCGGGTAGCCGCCGGTGGCATCGGTGCCGCCCGCCACGAGGTCCCAGAGGTCCTCGGGCGAGGCGACGCCGCCGGGGTAGCGGCAGCCCATGCCGATGACGGCGACGGGTTCGGCGGCCGCGGCCAGGAGCCGGCGGTTCTGCGTGCGCAGCCGTTCGGTCTCCTTCATCGAGGACCGGAGAGCGGCGACTACCTTGTCGTGGGGCGTGGTCATGGCTGCTCCGTCAGTCCTGGGCGTGGTCGGGGTCGTTGCGCAGGGCGGCCTGCACCAGGTCGTCCAGGTCCATCGCGTCGATCGCGTCGGTGTCCTCGGTCTCCTGGGCGGGCGCGTCGTCGGCGAGCCTCAGCAGTGCGTCCAGGACGCCGCTGCGCCGCAGGCGGTCCAGCGGGACGGACTCGACGAGCGCCCGCAGGCGGGCGCGCTCGGGGTCCGCGCCGTCCGTTCCGGCCCCGCCGTCGCCCTCGAAGAGCAGGCCGAGCAGGTGCTCGGCGAGTTCGGTCGGACTCGGGTGGTCGAAGACCAGCGTCGGGGACAGGTCCAGGCCGGTGGCGGCACCGAGCCGGTTGCGCAGCTCGATCGCGCCGAGCGAGTCGAACCCGAGGTCGCGGAAGGCCTTCTCGGGGCCGACGGCCTCGATGCCGGGCAGTCCGAGCACCTCGGCCGCGCGGCCGCGCACCAGCCCGAGGAGGGCGGCGGAGCGGCGGGCCGGGCTGAGCGCGGCCAGTTCGGCGCGCAGCTCGCGGCCGTCGGCGTTGTCCCCGCCGGGGCCCTGCGGGTCCGCGTAGCCGGGGAGTTCGGCGAGCAGCCGGCTCGGGCGGACGGCGGTGAAGGCGCGGACGAAGTGCTCCGGGTCGACGTCGGCGACCAGCGTGGTCGGCGCGGTGTCGAGGACGGCCCGGCGCAGCGCGGCGACCGCGACGGCCGGATCGAGCGGCCGGATGCCGGTGCGGCGGGCGGCCTCGCCGGCCCGGGCGTCGGCGGCCATGCCGCCGCCGGCCCAGGCGCCCCAGGAGAGGGAGGTGGCGGCGAGGCCGTCGGCGCGGCGGCGTTCGGCGAGGGCGTCGAGGACGGCGTTGGCCGCCGCGTAGTTGCCCTGGCCGGGGTTGCCGACGGCCGCGGAGGCGGAGGAGAACAGGGCGAAGACGGCGAGGTCGTGGTCCCTGGTCAGCTCGTCGAGCAGGAGGGCCGAGGTGGCCTTGGCGCGGTAGACGTCCTTGAACCGGTCGGGGGTGAGGCCGTCGATGACGCCGTCGTCGAGCACGCCGGCGGCGTGGACGACGGCGGTGAGCGGGTGCTCCGCGGGCACGGCGGCCAGGACGGCGGCGAGCGCCTCCCGGTCGGCCGCGTCGCAGGCCGCGACGGTGACGGCGGCGCCGGTGGCGGCGAGTTCCTCGCGGAGCTCGGCCGCGCCGGGGGCGTCCGGGCCGCGGCGGCTGAGCAGCACGAGGTGCCGGGCCCCGGCGGCGGCGAGGCCGCGGGCGACCTCGGCCCCGAGCGCGCCGGTGCCGCCGGTGATCAGGACGGTGCCGGTCGGGTCCCAGTCCGCCGGATCACTCACGGACCCGCCCGGCGTGGCGGCCAGACGCCGGCCGAGGACCTCGGTGGGCCGGACGGCCAGCTGGTCCTCCCCGTCCGGGTCGGCGAGGACGGCGGCCAGCAGGGCGCCGGTGCGCCGGTCGAGGCTCGCGGGCAGGTCGATCAGGCCGCCCCAGCGCTGCGGGAGTTCGAGCGCGGCGACCCGGCCGAGGCCCCAGACGGCGGCCTGGGCCAGGCCGGTGACGCGGTCGCCGGGGGCGGCCGCGACGGCGTCCCGGGTGAGGCACCACAGGGGTGCGCTGATCCGGGCGTCACCGAGGGCCTGCACCAGGGCGGCGGTGCGCACGAGCCCGGCGGGGACGCCGCCGTCCGCCGACTCGTCGAGCACGGACTCGTCGAGCGCCAGGAGGGACACCACGGCGGTGATCTCCTCGGCCGCGTAAGGGAGTTCGGCGAGCTGCTTGGCGAGTCCGGCGCGGTCGGCGTCGGCCTCGACGGTCAGCCGGACCGCGTCCGCGCCGAGTGCGGCGAGGACGGCGTCCGTCCAGGCCGGGTCGCCGTGGCCGGCGGGCACGACGGCGAGCCAGGTGCCGGCCGGGGCCGCGGCGCGCGGCCGGTCGAGCGGCTTCCAGACGATCCGCCGGCGGCGGGCGTCCACGGCGGCCTGCTCCTCGCGCCGGTCGTGCCAGTCGCGCAGCGCCGGGAGCACCTGGGCGAGGGCGTCGCCGTCGACGTCCAGGGTGCCGGCGAGCGCGTCCAAGGACGCGGTGCGCAGCACCGTCCAGAACTCCCCGTCCGGGGACGCGGTCGGGGACGCCGCCGGGGCGAACGACTGCTCGGGCCAGTAGCGCTGCCGCTGGAAGGGGTAGGTGGGCAGGTCGACCCGGCGGGCGCCGGTGCCGGCGAAGAGCGCGGACCAGTTCGGCGCGAGCCCGTCGGTGTGCAGGCGGGCGACGGCGGTGAGCAGGGTCGTGCGCTCGTCGCGGCCGTGGCGCAGCGCGGTGGCGGTGACCACCGGGCGGGCCGGGTCGGCGTCCGCCGCCGTGTTGGCCTGGACGAGGGCGGACAGCACGCCGTCCGGGCCGAGTTCGAGGTGGCGGCGCACGCCGCGGGCGGTCAGGGCGGCGACGCCGTCGGCGAAGCGGACGGCCTCGCGGACGTGGCGCACCCAGTACGCCGCCCCGGTGTCGCCGGTCACGACGTCGCCGGTCAGGTTGGACACGAGCGGGATGCGCGGGGCGGCGTAGGCGATGCCCCGGGCGGTCCGTTCGAAGTCGTCGAGCATGGCGTCCATGTGTACGGAGTGAAACGCATGACTCACCCGCAAACGCCTAGTCCTGCGTCCGTCGGCGGCGAATCCGGCGGCGATGCGTTCGACGGCGTCCGCGTCTCCGGACAGCACCACCGACGTGGGCCCGTTGACGGCGGCGATCGAGACGCCGTCCGTCAGCAGCGGCAGCACCTCCTCCTCCGTCGCCTCGACCGACACCATCGCTCCCCCACCGGGGAGTTCGGACATCAACCGGGCCCGAGCCGCGACCAGCGTGCAGGCGTCCTCCAACGAGAACACCCCCGCCACATGCGCCGCCGCGATCTCACCGATCGAGTGCCCCACCACGAAATCGGGCCGCAGACCCCACGACTCCACCAGCCGGAACAGCGCCACCTCCAGCGCGAACAACGCCGGCTGCGCATACCCCGTGTCGTCCAGCAGCTCAGCCTCCGCCGAACCCTCCGCCGCGAACAGCACCGGGCGCAGTGGCCCGGCCAGCCGTCCCTCGAAGCCGGCGAGGACGGCGTCCAGCGCGTCGGCGAACACCGGGTGGGCGGCGTACAGCTCCCGCCCGGCGCCGGGGCGCTGCGAGCCCTGGCCGGGGAAGAGGAAGGCGGTCTTCCCGCCCAGGGCCGAGCCCTGGACGAGCTGCGTCGCGGCCTGGCCGTCGACGAGGGCGTGCAGGCCCTGCGTCAGCTCGGCGCGGCCGGCGGCGAGCACGGCGGCCCGGTGGTCGAGCAGCGTGCGGGTGGTGGCGAGCGAGTGGCCGAGGTCGCGGACGGTCAGCTCCGGGTGCGTGGCGAGGCGGCCGAGCAGCAGGGCGGCCTGCTCGCGCAGCGCGGCGGGCGTCGCGGCGGAGAGCGGTACGGGCAGCGGCCGGTCGTCCGGGCGCTCCTCGGCCGGCTCGGCCGCGGGCGGCGCCTCGACGATCACGTGGGCGTTGGTGCCGCTCGCGCCGAAGGCGGAGACGCCCGCCCGGCGCGGGTGGCCGGTGGCCGGCCACGCGGTCTCCTCGGTGAGGAGCTCGGCGGCGCCGGCCGTCCAGTCGACGTGCGAGGACGGTGTACCGACGTGCAGCGTGCGCGGCAGCAGGCCGTGCTGCATGGCCAGCACCATCTTGATCACGCCGGCCACGCCGGAGGCGGCCTGGGTGTGGCCCAGGTTCGACTTCAGCGCGCCGATCAGGACGGGCCGTTCGCGGTCCTGGCCGTAGGTGGCGAGGAGCGCCTGCGCCTCGATCGGGTCGCCGAGCCTGGTGCCGGTGCCGTGTGCCTCGACGGCGTCGACCTCCGCGGGCGCCAGGCCCGCGTTGGCCAGGGCGCGCCGGATGACGCGCTGCTGGGACGGGCCGTTGGGCGCGGTGATGCCGTTCGACGCGCCGTCCTGGTTGATCGCGGAGCCGCGCAGGACGGCCAGCACGCGGTGGCCCCGGCGCTCGGCGTCCGAGAGCCGCTCGACCACCAGGACGCCGACGCCCTCGGACCACGCGGTGCCCTCGGCGGCGTCGGAGAAGGTGCGGCAGCGCCCGTCCGGGGAGAGCGCCCCCATCTCGCCGAACTCGACGAAACCGACCGGGCTCGACATCACCGTCACACCGCCCGCCAGGGCCAGCGAGCACTCGCCGGACCGCAGGGCCTGGGCGGCCAGGTGCAGGGCCACCAGCGAGGACGAGCACGCGGTGTCCACGCTGACCGAGGGCCCCTCCAGCCCGAGGGTGTAGGAGAGCCGGCCGGAGAGCAGGCTCGCGGACTGCGCGGTCTCGACGTGGCCGAGCTGGCCGATGGCCGGCCGGTAGTCGCCGCTGCCGCCGCCGATGAAGACGCCGGTGTCGCCGCCGCGCAGGCCCGCCGGGTCGATCCCGGCGCGCTCCAGTGCCTCCCACGCGGTCTCCAGGACGAGCCGCTGCTGGGGGTCGACGACCATCGCCTCGCGCGGGGAGACCCCGAAGAAGGCGGCGTCGAACTCGGCCGCGTCGTACAGGAACCCGCCCTGCTGGGTGACGCTGCGCCCGCGCCCGTCGCGGTCGCCGTGGGCGAGCCGGTCGAGGTCCCAGCCGCGGTCCGCCGGGAACGGGCCGATCGCGTCGGCGCCCTCCCGCAGCAGCCGCCACAGGTCCTCGGGCGACCGGACGCCGCCCGGGTAGCGGCAGCCCATGCCGACGATCACGATCGGGTCGTCGGTGTCGGCGGCGACGGCCGAGCGCTCCACCTCCTGCGCCTCGTCGAAGAGTTCGGAGCGGAGGTAGGCGGCGAGGGCCGCCGGGGTCGGGTAGTCGAACACGAGGGTCGCCGGCAGGCGCAGGCCGGTCGCGGTGTTGAGCCGGTTGCGCAGGTCGACGGCGGTCAGCGAGTCGAAGCCGAGGTCCTTGAACGGGTGCCCGGACGGCACGTCGTCGGCGTCGGCGTGGCCGAGCACGGCGGCCGACTCGGCCCGGACGATCGCCAGCAGCGCCTCGGTGCGCTCGGCCGCCGACCGCTCGCGCAGCCCGGCGCGCAGCGCGTCGGCCTTGCCGGAGGAGGCGCTTGCCTCCGCCGGCTCCACGGCGACGCGGGCCTCGGGCAGGTCGGCGAAGAGCCGCGTCGGCCGGGCCTCGGCGAAGGCGGGCGCGAAGCGCTCCCACGCCACGTCGGCGACGGTGACGGCGGGGCCGTCGAGGGCGGCGGCGAGGGCCGTCAGGGCGCGGTCGGGAGCGACGGGCGGCAACCCGTTGGCCCGCAGGTGCGCGGCCAGGGAGTCGGGTGTGCTGCCCGCCCAGGCGCCCCACGCGACGGCGGTGGCGGGCCGCCCGGCGGCGCGGCGTCCCTGGGCGACGGCGTCGAGGAGGGCGCTGGCGGCGGCCTCGTCGGCCCGGCCCTTCACACCCCAGGTGCCGGTGATCGACCCGAACAGCACGTAGGCGTCGAGCTCCCGGTCCGCGAACGCCTGGTCGAGCGCGTCGAGATCGGCGAGCAGCCCGGCGAGCTGGTCGGCGGGCTCTCCGGTCCGGCCCGTGTAGAGGACGGCCGAGAGGTCCGGCAGCCCGAGGACGGCGGCGACGGCCTCCGGGTCGCCGGGCGTGCCGGTGACGAGCGTCAGCTCGGCACCGTACTCGGCGAGTTCGGCGCACAGCCGGTCGACGGCCTCGTCGGCGTCGGCGGTGTCCGCGGCGAGCAGTACCACCTGCCGGGCGCCCGCATGGGCGAGCCAGCGGGCGGCGGGGGCCGCGTGGCCTTCCGGGTCGCCGACCACCAGGACGGTGCCGCGCGGGGTCCACGGGCGCGCCGAGTCGGACGTCGTGGCGCGCACGAGGCGGCGGGCGAAGGCTCCGGCGGGGCGCAGCGCCAGCTGGTCCTCGCCGTCCCCGGCCGTCAGCAGGGCGCGCAGGCGGGCCGCCGTGCGGGCGTCGGGGGCCCCGGGGAGATCGATCAACCCGCCCCAGCGCTGCGGGTGTTCGAGGGCGGCCACCCGGCCGATGCCCCAGGCGGCCGCCTGCGCGGCGTCCTGCGGGGCCTCGGTGTCGCCGACGGCGACGGCGCCCCGGGTGAGGCACCACAGCGGAGCCTCGACGCCCGCCTCGCCGAGGGCGGCGAGCAGGGCGTCCGGCCGGGCGAGCCCGGTGGGCACGCCGCCGGAGGCGGCGAGCAGGGACACCACGCCGGTGATCGGCCCGGCGAGCGGGGCCGGGTCCACAACGTTGTCCCCGTCGACCGCCACCCGCACGACGTCCGCGCCGAGGGCCGCGAGCACCGCGGACGTCCAGGCGTCGTCGTCCCGGTCGGCCGGGACGAGGGCCAGCCAGGTGCCCGGCAGGGCGTCCGGGCCGGTGGGGGCGGTGCAGGGCTTCCAGACCGCGCGGTAGCGCAGCCGGTCGGCGTCCGTCCGCTCGCTCCGGCGGCGGCGCCACGCCGAGAGGGCGGGGAGCAGCGCGCTGAGCGACGTGTCGTCGTCGAGGCCGAGGGTCGTGCCGAGGGCCGCGGTGTCGGCACGCTCGACGGCGGACCAGAACGCGGCGTCCCCCGGGTCGGCAGCGGCGACGGCCTCGGGTGCACGCTCGGGCCAGTACAGCTCGCGCTGGAACGGGTAGGTGGGCAGGTCGACCCGGCGGGCGCCGGTGCCGGCGAGCAGGGCGCTCCAGTCGACCGGCACGCCCGCGACGTGCAGGCGGGCGAGGGCGGTGACCAGGGTGTGTTCCTCCGGCCGGTCACGGCGGAGGGTGGCGGCGGTCACGCTCTCCGCGCCGAGCCCCCGCTCGGCGAGGGCGGCGAGGACGCCGTCCGGGCCCAGCTCCAGGAAGGCGGTGGCTCCCGCCTCCTCCAGCGCCCGGACGCCGTCGGCGAAGCGGACGGTCTCGCGGACGTGGCGCACCCAGTACTCGGGGGTGCACGGATCCGCGCTCGTGTCGCCGGTCAGGTTGGAGACCAGCGGGATCGAAGGAGCCTCGTACGCGAGCCCGTCGAGGACGGCCCGGAACTCGTCGAGCATCGGCTCCATCAGCGGCGAGTGGAAGGCGTGCGAAACCTGGAGCCGCGTGGTCCGCCGGTCGGCGAAGTGCGCCTCGATCGCCTCGACGGCCTCCTCCGCCCCCGAAACGACCACGGACGTCGCCCCGTTCACGGCGGCGATCGACACCGACTCGTCCAGCAGCGGCAGGACTTCGTCCTCCGAAGCCTCGACGGCGAGCATCGCGCCGCCCTCCGGGAGCGCCTGCATCAGCCGGCCGCGCGCCGCCACCAGCGTGCACGCGTCCTCCAGGGAGAACACCCCGGCCACGTGAGCGGCCGCCACCTCGCCGATCGAGTGCCCGGCCACGAACTCCGGTCGCACGCCCAGGGATTCGACGAGCCGGAACAGCGCCACCTCGACCGCGAACAGCCCGGCCTGGGCGTACTCCGTCCGGTTCAGCGGCTCCGCATCCTCGCCCCACACCACGTCCCGCAGCGGCCGGTCCAGGAGCTGGTCCAGCCGTGCGCAGACGCCGTCGAAGGCCTCGGCGAACACCGGGAAGCGGGCGTACAACTCCCGCCCCATGCCGATCCGTTGCGATCCCTGCCCGGAGAACAGGAACGCCGTCGAGCGCTCGGCGGCGACGCCGCGGGCGACCTCGGCGCCGTCCAGCAGCACCGCCCGGTGCCCGAGCGAGGCCCGGCCGACGGCCAGCGAGTGGGCGACGTCCAGCGCGGACGGCCCGTCCACCTCGGCGAGGCGCGCGAGCGAAGCGTCCAGCGCGGCCTCCGACTTGGCGGAGACCGCCCACGGCGCCGCGCCCGCGGTCACCACCGGACCGGCCGGCTCCACAGTGGAAGGCGCCTGCTCCAGCAGGACGTGCGCGTTGGTGCCGCTGACGCCGAAGGCGGAGACGCCGGCCCGGCGCGGGCGGCCGGTCTCCGGCCAGTCCCGGGCCTCCGTCAGGAGCTCCACGGCGCCGGCCGTCCAGTCGACGTGCCGGGAGGGCGCGTCGACGTGCAGCGACTTCGGCAGCAGGCCGTGCCGCATCGCGAGCACCGTCTTGATCACACCGGCGGCGCCGGCGGCGGCCTGGGTGTGGCCGAGGTTGGACTTCACCGAGCCGAGCAGGAGCGGCAGTTCGCGCTCCCGCCCGTAGGCCGCCAGCAGGGCGTGCGCCTCGATCGGGTCGCCGAGGGCGGTGCCGGTGCCGTGCGCCTCGACGGCGTCGACCTCGGCGGCGGTCAGGCCCGCGTCGGCGAGGGCCGCGCGGATCACCCGCTGCTGGGCCCGGCCGTTGGGGGCCGTCAGCCCGTTCGAGGCGCCGTCCTGGTTGACGGCGGAGCCGCGCACGACCGCGAGCACCGGGTGCCCGTTGCGCCGCGCGTCGGAGAGCCGTTCCAGGACGAGCACGCCCGCGCCCTCGGACCACGCGGTGCCGTCGGCGGCGTCGGCGAAGGGCTTGCAGCGGCCGTCCGAGGCCAATCCGCCCTGCGCGGTGAACTCGACGAAGGCGTCCGGGCTGGACATCACCGAGGCGCCGCCGGCCAGGGCCAGCGAGCACTCCCCGGCGCGCAGCGCGCGGGCGGCCAGGTGGAGCGAAACGAGGGCGGAGGAGCACGCGGTGTCGACGGTGACGGCCGGGCCCTCCAGCCCGAGGGTGTAGGAGAGCCGGCCGGACAGGACGCTCGCGGTGTTGCCAGTGGCGGCGTGGCCTCGGACGTCGGCGGTGCCGCGGCGCAGCACGGTGAGGTAGTCCTGGCCGTTGGTGCCGACGAAAACGCCGGTGTCGCTGCCGCGCAGGCGGTCGGGGGCGATGCCGGAGCGCTCCAGGGCCTCCCAGGAGGTCTCCAGGAGGAGGCGCTGCTGGGGGTCCATGGCGAGGGCTTCGCGTGGCGAGATGCCGAAGAAGCGGGCATCGAAGCGGCCGACGCCGTCGAGGAAGCCGCCGTGGAGGGTGGCGGAGCCGCCGCGCCCGAGGGCGTCGAGGTCCCAGCCGCGGTCGGTGGGGAACGGGCGGACGGCGTCGGCGCCGTCGCCGAGCAGCCGCCAGAGGTCCTCCGGCGACTCGATGCCGCCGGGGAAGCGGCAGGCCATGCCGACGATCACGACCGGGTCGTCCGTGACGTCCCGCAGGACCGGGGCCCGGGCGGGTTCGGGCAGGGTGCCGAGGAGTTCGGCGAGCAGGTGGGCGGCCAGGTCCGCCGGGGTCGGGTGGTCGTAGACCAGGGTGGCGGGCAGGGTCAGGCCGGTGGCGGCGGTGAGGGCGTTGCGCAGTTCGACGGTGGTGAGGGAGTCCATGCCGAGGTCGGTGAAGGGCTGGTCCGCGCCGACGCGCTCGCCGCCCGCGTGGCCGAGGACGGCCGCGACGCGGGTGCGCACGAAGTCGAGGACGAACCGCTCCCTGGCCTGCTCGGACAGCTCGGCGAGGCGCTGTCGCAGCCCGGATTCCTGGGCGGCGGCGGCCGGGCGGCCGGCCGGTCCGACCAGCGTGGCGATCAGCGTGGCGATCAGCGGGACGGGCCGCTGCGCGGTGAAGACCGCCGCGAAGCGCTGCCAGTCGATGTCGGCGACGGTGAGCGCGGTGTCGTCGTGGTCGAGGGCGTGTCCGAGGGCGGTCAGGGCACGCTCGGGCGCCATCGGGCCGTAGCCGCCGCGGCGCACCCGCTGTTCGACGCCGGCCCCGGCCATGCCGTCGCCGGACCACGGGCCCCACGCGATCGCGGTGGCCGGGCGGCCGTCGGCGCGCCGCTGCTCGGCGAGGGCGTCGAGGTGGGCGTTGGCGGCGGCGTAGTTGGCCTGTCCGGCGGCTCCGATGGTGCCGGCGGTGGAGGTGAACAGGACGAAGGCGGCGAGGTCGGTGTCGCGGGTCAGCTCGTCGAGGTGGTGCGCGGCGTCGACCTTGGGGCGGTACACCTCAGCGAAGTGTTCGGCCGTCAGGGTGTCGAGGGTGCCGTCGGCGACGATGCCGGCGGTGTGGAAGACGGCGGTGAGCGGCCGGTCGGCGGGGACGGCGGCGAGGACGGCCGCGAGGGCCTCCCGGTCGGCGGCGTCGCAGGCGGCCAGGGTGACGTCGGCGCCGAGGGCGGCGAGGTCGGCGCGCAGCTGCTCGGCGCCGGGGGCGTCCGGGCCGCGACGGCTGACCAGCAGCAGGTGCTCGGCGCCCTGGGCGGCGAGGCGGCGGGCGAGCTGCCCGCCGAGGCCGCCGGTGCCGCCGGTGATCAGGACGGTGCCGGCGGGCGCGTACGGCCGGTCGGCCGGGCGCTCGCCCAGCGGCTGACGCAGCGGGTGGCGCACGAGGCGCCGGGCGAAGGTACCGGAGGCGCGGACGGCGAGTTGGTCCTCGCCGTCGGTGCGGGCGAGCGCGGCGGCCAGACGGCGCAGCGCGGTGTCGTCGAGCTGCTCGGGCAGGTCGATCAGCCCGCCCCAGCGGGTGGGCAGTTCGAGGGCGGCGGAGCGGCCGAGGCCCCAGACGGCGGCCTGCCGGGGGTCGGCGGGGCGGTCGGAGCGGCCGGTGGCGACGGCGCCGCGGGTGAGGCACCACAGCGGGGCGGTGAGGTCCGCGTCGCCGAGGGCCTGGACGGCGGTGACGGTGGCCGCGAGCGCGTCGTCGCCGAGGGCGAGCAGGGACAGGACGCCGGTGATCTCCCCGACGGTGGCCTCGCGCAGCTGGGAGGCGAGCGCGGCCCGGTCGCCGGAGACCCGGAGGGTCACCCCGTCGACGAGCCCGTCCACCCACGGCGCGTCGTCCGATGCGAGCACCAGCCAGCGGCCGGACGGCCGGGCCGCGGCGCCCGTGGCATCGAGCGGCGTCCAGGAGGCGCGGTAGCGCCAGGCGTCGACGGTGGAGCGCTCGCGCCGGGCGCGGCGCCAGGTGGAGAGGGCGGTCACGGTGTCGCGGTCGAGGTCCAGGCCGGTGCCGAGCGCCCCGAGGTCGCCGCGGTCGACGGCGGCCCAGAACTCGGCGTCCACGGGGTCGGATCCCACCGCCGGGACGGACCGGCCCTCCGGCCAGTAGCGCTCCCGCTGGAACGGGTAGGTGGGCAGGTCGGCGCGGCGGGCGCCGGTGCCGGCGAAGACGGCCGCCCAGTCCGGGCGCAGGCCGCCGACGGCAAGCCGGGCGAGCGCGGCCGTGAGGGCCGGGACGCCGGGCCGGCCGCGGCGCAGCGCGGGCACGCCGGTGAGGCGGGCGCCGTCGCCGAGGGTGTCGCGGGCGGCGGCGGTGAGGACGCCGTCCGGGCCGAGTTCGAGGAAGGCGGCGGCGCCGTGGCTCGCGAGGGCCTGGACGGCGTCGGCGAAGCGGACGGTGCCGCGCACCTGCCGGGCCCAGTACGCGGGGGCGGCGAGCTCGTCGGCGGCGGCGGGTGCGCCCGTGACGGTGGAGATCAGCGGGATCGCCGGGGCGTCGTAGGTGAGCGTGGCGGCGACGCGGGTGTAGGCGTCGAGCATCGGCTCCATGTACGGGGAGTGGAAGGCGTGCGAGACGCGCAGGCGCTTGGTGCGCCGCCCGACGAACTCGCCCGCGACACGGAGGACTTCGTCCTCGTCGCCCGCGAGCACCACCGACCTGGGCCCGTTGACGGCGGCGATCGAGACGCCGTCCGTCAGCAGCGGCAGCACCTCCTCCTCCGTCGCCTCGACCGACACCATCGCTCCCCCACCGGGGAGTTCGGACATCAACCGGGCCCGAGCCGCGACCAGCGTGCAGGCGTCCTCCAACGAGAACACCCCCGCCACATGCGCCGCCGCGATCTCACCGATCGAGTGCCCCACCACGAAATCGGGCCGCAGACCCCACGACTCCACCAGCCGGAACAGCGCCACCTCCAGCGCGAACAACGCCGGCTGCGCATACCCCGTGTCGTCCAGCAGCTCAGCCTCCGCCGAACCCTCCGCCGCGAACAGGACGTCCCGGACGGGCCGTTCGTAGGCGAGGTCGAAGCGGGCGAGGACGGCGTCCAGCGCCTCCGCGTACACCGGGTACCGGTCGTACAGCTCCCTGCCCATGGCCGGGTACTGGCTGCCCTGGCCGGTGAACAGGAACGCCAGGCCGCCGGCGGCCGCCCGGCCGGTGACGAGGGCGGTGTCCGGCAGGCCGTCGCGCAGGGCGGCGAGCGCGCGCCGGAGTTCGGCGCGGTCGCCGGTGGTGACGGCGGCCCGGCGGTCGAGCGCGGTGCGGGTGGTGGCGAGGGAGAACGCCAGGTCGGCGAGCGGCAGTTCGGGCTGCTCGTCGAGCGCGGTGAGCACCTGCCCGGCCTGGGCGCGCAGCGCCTCGTCGGTACGGGCGGACAATGTGAAGGGCACGGTGTCGCCGTCCGCCGGCGCAGCCGCCACGACGGCGGCCGGTGCCTGTTCGAGGATCACGTGCGCGTTGGTGCCGCTCAGCCCGAAGGAGGAGACGGCGGCCCGGCGCGGACGCCCGGTCTCCGGCCAGTCACGCGCCTCGGCGAGGAGCTCGATGGCGCCCTCCGTCCAGTCGACGTGCGTGGACGGTCGGTCGATGTGCAGGCTCGCCGGGAGCACGCCGCTGCGCAGCGCGAGCACGGTCTTGATGACGCCGGCCACGCCGGAGGCCATCTGGGTGTGGCCGATGTTGGACTTCACCGAGCCGAGCAGCAGCGGCAGTTCGCGGTCCTGGCCGTAGGTGGCGAGGAGCGCCTGGGCCTCGATCGGGTCGCCGAGCCTGGTGCCGGTGCCGTGGCCCTCGACCGCGTCGACCTCGCCCGGGGCGAGCCGTGCGCCGGCGAGCGCGGCACGGATCACGCGCTGCTGGGCGGGCCCGTTGGGCGCGGTGAGGCCGTTGGAGGCGCCGTCCTGGTTGACGGCGGAGCCGCGCAGGACGGCGAGCACCGGGTGGCCGAGCCGCTCGGCGTCGGAGAGGCGCTCGACCAGGACGAGGCCGACGCCCTCGGCGAGGCTCATGCCGTCGGCGGCCTCGGCGTAGGCCTTGCAGCGGCCGTCCACGGCCATCGCGCGCTGGCGGCTGAAGCCGACGAACGCGTTGGGCGTGGCCATCACGCTGACGCCGCCGGCGAGGGCGAGGGAGCTCTCCCCGTTGCGCAGCGACTGGCAGGCCAGGTGCAGGGCGACGAGCGAGGACGAGCACGCGGTGTCGAGCGTGACGGCCGGGCCCTCGAAGCCGAAGGTGTAGGAGAGCCGGCCGGACAGGACGCTCGGGATGGTGCCGGTGACGAGATGGCCCTCGGCGCCGTCCTGGGCGGAGTCGCCGGGGCTGTAGTCCTGGTAGCTGGCGCCGATGAAGGTACCGGTGAGACTGCCGCGCAGGGCGGACGGGTCGAGGCCGGCGCGCTCCATGGCCTCCCAGGCCGTCTCCAGGAGGAGGCGCTGCTGCGGGTCCATGGCGAGGGCCTCGCGCGGGGAGATGCCGAAGAACGCGGCGTCGAAGTCGGCGACGTCCTGCAGGAAGCCGCCGCGCACCGAGTAGGTGCGGCCGGGCGTGTCCGGGTCCGGGTCGTACAGCCCCTCGGTGTCCCAGCCGCGGTCGGCCGGGAACTCGGTGATGGCGTCGCCGCCCGAGGTGACGAGCCGCCACAGGTCCTCGGGCGAGGCGATCCCGCCGGGGTAGCGGCAGCTCATGCCGATGATGGCGATCGGCTCGTCCAACGCGGCGCCCGCCACCGTGGCGGCGGGGCCGTCGGCGGCGGCGCCGGCGATCTTCTCGCGCAGGAAGCGCACCAGGGCGAGCGGGTTCGGGTGGTCGAACACGAGGGTGCTGGGCAGCGTGAGCCCGGTCGCGGCGGCCAGGCGGTTGCGCAGGTCGACGGCGGTCAGCGAGTCGAAGCCGACGTCACGGAAGGCCCGCTGCTCGGACAGCACGTCGGGCGAGGCGTGGCCGAGCGTGGTCGCCGCCTCGGCGCGGACCAGGTCCAGCAGCCGGCGCTCCTGCTCGGCGGCCGGCAGGGCGCGCAGCTTGGCGGCGAACTCACCGTCCCCGGCCGGACGTTCGGTGGCCTCGGTGAGCCGGCGCACCTCGGGGACGTCCTCGAACAGGGCGGTCGGGCGGCCGGAGGTGAAGACCGGGTGGTAGCGCTCCCAGTCGACGTCGGCGATCGCGAGCACCTGCTCGTCGGTGTCCAGGGCCTGGCGCAGCCCGTCCAGGGCGAGCGAGGGGTCCATGAAGACCAGGCCGCTGCGCCGGATCTGGCCGGGGTCGACGCGGCCGAGCTTCAGGTCGTCGGCCCAGATGCCCCAGGAGATCGCGGTGGCCCGGCCGCCACGGGCGCGGCGGTGCTCGGCGAGCGCGTTGAGGTAGGCGTTGCCCGCGACGTAGGCGGCGTGCCGGCCGCTGCCCCACATGCCGGCGGTGGAGGAGTACAGCACGAAGGCGTCGAGCTGGTCGTCGGGCAGGAGCTCGTCGAGGTGGCGGGCGCCGGCGGTCTTGGCGTGCAGGACCTTGGCGAAGGCCTCGTGGGTGGTCTCCTCGATCGACAGCAGCTCGATGACGGCGGCGGTGTGCACGACGGTGCGCACCTCGTGGCCGGCGGCGGCGAGGTCGGCGAGCATCGCCGCGACGGCGTCGCGGTCGGTGAGGTCGCAGGCCGCCATCTCGGCCGCGCAGCCCGCGGCGGCGAGTTCGGCGAGCAGCTCGGCGGCGCCCGGCGCGGTGGCGCCGCGGCGGCTGGTGAGCACGATCCGCTCGGCGCCCTCCGCGGCGAGCCGGCGCGCCAGGTGCGGGGCGAGGGTGCCGGTGCCGCCGGTGATCAGGACGGTGCCGCGCAGCGGCCGGGCCTCCCGGCGGGCGGCGGCCTCGGCGCGCACGATGCGGCGGGCGTAGGCGCCGGAGGGGCGGATCGCCACCTGGTCCTCGTCGCGGGCGGCCAGTACGGCGGCCAGCCGCTCGCCACCGCGCCGGTCGAGCGCGTCGGGCAGGTCGACGACGCCGCCGAAGCGCTGCGGGTGCTCCAGGGCGGCCGTCCAGCCGAGGCCGTGGACCTGTGCCTGCACCGGGTTGGCGACCGTGTCGGTGCGCCCGGCGGAGACGGCGCCGCGGGTGAGGCACCACAGCGGCGCGTCCTGCCCGGCGTCGCCGAGGACCTGGATCAGGGCGAGGGTGAGCGCGACGCCCTCGGGCAGGGCGGGGTGGCGCTCGCTCGGCCGCTCGGCGGTGGCGAGCAGGGAGACGATGCCGGTGAGATCGGCGGGCTCCAGGAGCGTGGCGAGCCGCTGCCGGTCGGTGCAGGTGTCGTCCAGGACGAGCCGCTCGACGGTCGCGCCGTGCGCGGCCAGCGCCTCGGCGACGTCCTCGCCCTCGCCTTCCTGGGCGGTGGCGAGCAGCCAGGTGCCGTCCAGGCGGGCGGACGCGACCGTCAGCGGCTTCCACGTCGCCCGGTAGCGCCAGGAGTCGAGCGTCGAGCGCTCACGCCGGCGGCGGTGCCAGTCGGTCAGCGCGGGCAGCACCGGCGCGAGCGCGCCGCTGTCGACGCGCAGCCGGGCGGCCAGCGCCTCGACGTCGGCCTCCTCGACGGCGCTCCAGAACTCGCCGTCCTCCGGCTCCCCGCCGGGGCGCGGCGCGACGGCCCACAGGTGCTCGTGCTGGAAGGCGTAGGTGGGCAGCGGCACGCGGCGCCCGCCGGCCGTGCGGGCGGACCAGTCGGCCCGTCCGCCGCGGACGAAGGCCTCGGCGAGCGAGGCGAGGAAGCGGTCCGTGCCGCCCTTGTCGCGGCGCAGGGTGCCGACGGCGGTGGCGCGGTCGCCAAGGTCCTCGGCGGTGGCCTCGATCGCCATGGTGAGCACGGTGTGCGGGCTGACCTCGACGAACAGGCCGTGGCCCTGGGCCATCAGCTCCCGCACGGCCGGGTCGAAGCGCACCGGGTTGCGCAGGTTGCGGTACCAGTAGCCGGCGTCCATGGCGGTGGTGTCGAGCCAGTCGCCGGTGACGGTGGAGAAGAACGGCACCTCGGCGGCGCGCGGGCGCACGGGGGCGAGGTCCGTCAGCAGGTCGTCCCGGAGGAGTTCCACCTGGGCGGAGTGCGAGCCGTAGTCGACGCTGATCCGCCGGGCGCGCAGGCCCTCGGCCTCGAACTCGGCCATCAGCTCGTCGAGTTCGCCGACCGGGCCGGCGACGACGACGGTCTGCGGCCCGTTCACGGCGGCGACGGCGAGCCCACCGCCGCGCGAGCGCAGCCGCTCCTCGGCCTCGTCGGCCGGCAGCGGCACGGAGACCATCCCGCCGGAGCCCGCCAGGACGCGGCCGATCAGCCGGCTGCGCAGCGCGGCCACCCGGGCGCCGTCCTCCAGGGAGAGCGCCCCGGCGACGACGGCGGCGGCGATCTCGCCCTGGGAGTGGCCCACCACGGCGTCCGGGTGGATGCCGTGGGCGCGCCACAGTTCGGCGAGGGCCACCATGACGGCGAAGGTCGCCGGCTGGACCACGTCGACGCGGTCCAGCGCGGGCGCGCCCTCGGCCTGGCGCAGCACGTCGAGCAGCGACCAGTCGACGTGCGCGGACAGGGCCGCCGCGCACTCGGCGATCCGCTCGGCGAACACCGGCGACTCGTCCAGCAGCCGGGCGCCCATGCCGGCCCACTGGGAGCCCTGGCCGGGGAAGACGAAGACCGTGCGGCCGCCGTCCTCGGCGAGGCCGCGGACGGCGTTCGGTGTGGAGGCCCCGGCGGCGAGCGCGGCGAGGCCCTCGCGCAGTTCGGCGGTGTCGGCGCCGAGCACGACGGCGCGGTGCTCGAAGAGGGCGCGGGTGGTCAGCAGGGTGTGGGCGACGTCGTGCGGGCGCAGGTCCGGCTCGACGTCGAGGTGGTCGGCCAGGCGCGCGGCCTGGGCGCGCAGGGCGGCGGGGGTGCGGGCGGAGAGCACCCACGGCACGACGACGTCGGGCACCTCGGCGCGCTCGGCCGGACGGGCGGCGGGCGCCTCCTCCAGCACGACGTGCGCGTTGGTGCCGCTGATACCGAAGGAGGAGACCGCGCAGCGGCGGGTCCGCTCGCCGGCCGACCACGGCACGGCCTCGTTGAGCAGGGTGACGGTGCCCGGCGTCCAGTCGATGTGCGAGGACGGCTCGTCGGCGTGCAGGGTGGCCGGCAGCACGCCGTGGCGCAGCGCCTGGACCATCTTGATCACGCCCGCGACGCCGGCCGCCGACTGGGTGTGGCCGATGTTGGACTTCACCGAGCCGAGCAGCAGCGGGCGCTGCGGGTCCCGGTCGCGCCCGTACGCGGCCTGGAGGGCCTGGGCCTCGATCGGGTCACCGAGGGCGGTGCCGGTGCCGTGCGCCTCGACGGCGTCGACGTCGCCCGGGGTGAGGCCCGCGTTGTGCAGGGCCTGGCGGATGACGCGCTGCTGGGACGGCCCGTTGGGCGCGGTGAGCCCGTTGGAGGCGCCGTCCTGGTTGATCGCGGAGCCGCGGATGACGGCGAGCACCTCGTGCCCGTTGCGCTCGGCGTCGGAGAGCCGCTCCAGGACGACGACGCCGACGCCCTCGGCGAGGGTCATGCCGTCGGCGGCCTCGGAGAAGGCCTTGCAGCGGCCGTCGGCGGCGAGCGCGCGCTGGCGGCTGAAGGCGATGAAGGCGTTCGGGTTGGTCATGACGGTGGCGCCGCCGGCGAGCGCGAGGGAGCTCTCGCCACCGCGCAGCGACTGGCAGGCCAGGTGCAGCGCGACGAGCGAGGAGGAGCACGCGGTGTCGACGGTGACGGCCGGGCCCTCCAGGCCGAACAGGTAGGCGAGGCGGCCGGAGAGCACGCTCGGGCTGGTGCCGGTGACGGCGTGCCCGGCGGAGCTGTCGTCCATGCCGAGCCCGTACTCCTGGTACGTGGACCCGATGAAGGTGCCGGTCGCACTGCCGTGCACGGAGGTCGGGTCGATGCCCGCGGATTCGAGGGCCTCCCAGGTGGTCTCCAGCAGCAGGCGCTGCTGGGGGTCCATGGCGAGGGCCTCGCGCGGGGAGATGCCGAAGAACGCGGCGTCGAACTCGCCGGCCTCGTGCAGGAAGCCGCCCTGGGTGGAGTAGGTCCGGCCGGGGGTGTCCGGGTCGGGGTCGTAGAGGCCGGTGTCCCAGCCGCGGTTCTCCGGGAACTCGGAGATGGCGTCGGTGCCCTCGGCAACGAGCCGCCACAGCCGGTCGGGGCTTCCGGCGCCGCCGGGGAATCGGCAGCCCATGCCGACGATGGCGATCGGCTCGTCCGGGTCGGCGGCGGCGGCGACCGGCGGCGCCGCCACGTCCTGCGCTCCGTCGAGCAGTTCGCCGCGCAGGAACGCGGCGAGCGCGACCGGCGTCGGGTGGTCGAAGGCCATCGTGCTGGGCAGTGGCAGCCCGGTGAGCGCGGCGAGGCGCTTGCGCAGCTCGACGGCGGTCAGCGAGTCGAAGCCGGCGTCGCGGAAGGCTCGCTTCCCGGGCACGCCGTCGACGGAGCCGTGGCCGAGGACGGCGGCGGCCTCGCGGCGCACCAGGTCGACGAGCAGGCGGTCGCGCTCGGCCTCGGACAGGCCGCGCAGGCGGCGGACGAGGTCGGAGGCGGCCCCGGTATCGGCTGCGGCGGCGCGGGCGAGGGCGCGGACTTCGGGCAGCTCGTCGAACAGGACACTCGGCCGGGCGGCGGTGAAGACGGGGGCGTAGCGCTCCCAGTCGACGTCCGCGACGGTCACGGCGACGTCCTCGTGCACGATCGCGCGGCGCAGCTCGGTGAGCGCGGTCTCCGGGGTGAGGAAGCGCAGGCCCTGGCGGCGCAGGCCGTCGGAGACGGCCTCGTGGGCGGCCATGCCGGCGCCGGCCCACGGGCCCCAGGCGATCGAGGTGGCGGTCAGGCCGCGGGCGCGGCGGTTCTCCGCGAGGGCGTCGAGGTAGGCGTTGGCGGCGGCGTAGGCGCTCTGCCCGGCGCTGCCCCAGATGCCGGCGACGGAGGAGAACAGGACGAAGAAGTCCAGTTCGTGGTCGGCGAGGAGGGCGTCGAGGTGGGCGGCGCCGTGGAGCTTGGCGGCGGTGAGCGCGGCGACCTCGGCGACCGGGGTGTCCGAGAGCGGGGCGGCCTGGCCGATGCCGGCGGCGTGCACGACGCCGGTCAGCGGGTGCTCGGCCGCAACCGCGGCGAGGACGGCGGCGAGCGCGTCGCGGTCGGCGACGTCGCAGGCGACGACGGCCGCGGTGGCACCGAGTTCGGCGAGTTCGGCGACGAGTTCGGCGGCGCCGGGGGCGTCCGGGCCGCGTCGGCCGGTGAGCACGAGGTGCCGGGCGCCGCTGCGGGCCAGCCAGCGGGCGACCTCGGCACCGAGCGCGCCGGTGCCGCCGGTGACGAGGACGGTGCCGTCGGCGGTGAACTCCTCGGCGCGGGGCAGCTCGTCGACGGCGTGCCGCACCAGGCGGCGGCCGTAGGCGGCGCTGCCGCGCAGCGCGATCTGGTCCTCTCCCCCGCGGCCTGCCCCTCGCCCGCCACCACCCTTCTTGGGAAGCGCTTCGCGCTGCACCTCTTGACTGCCCGCGAGGACGCCGACCAGGCCCTGCACGGTCGGCGCGTCGAGCACCGGCGGCAGGTCGACCAGCCCGCCCGGCGCCTGCGGGCGCTCCAGGGCGGCGACCCTGCCGAGGCCCCACGCGGCGGCCTGGACGGGGTTGGTGAGCGGGTCGGCGGGACCGGTGGAGACGGCGCCGCGGGTGACGGTCCACAGCGGCGCGGCGGAGCGCAGGTCGCCCAGGGCCTGGGCGAGGACGACGCCGAGCGCGACACCCTCCGGCAGGCCGGGCCCGGGGGTGGGCCGGTCGGCCAGCGCAACGAGCGACAGGATGCCGCTCGGCTCGCCGAAGTCCGCTATCCGGCGGCCGAGTTCGGCGCGGTCGCGGCAGTCCTCGTCGAGCACCAGCCGTTCGAGACGGGCGCCGTGGCCGCGCAGCGCGTCGAGGAGTTCGGCGTCGTCGACGGCGTCGGTGGTGACGACCAGCCAGGTGCCGTCCAGCACGGGCGCGGCCGCCGGGCGGACCGGCCGCCAGTGGACGCGGTAGCGGGCGGCGTCGAGCTGGGCCTTCTCGTGCCGGGTGCGGCGCCAGTCGGCGAGGGCGGGCAGGAGGGCGTAGAGGCCGGCGTGCTGTTCGTCGCGCAGGCCGAGCAGGCCGGCGAGTTCGGCGGCGCTGCCGCGCTCGACGGCGCCCCACAAGGCGGAGTCGGCGGGGTCGGCGGTCGGGGCGGCGATGCCGGGCTCGGCCTCGGGCCAGTAGCGCTCGTGCTGGAACGCGTAGGTGGGCAGGTCGGTGCGGCGGGCGCCGGTGCCCGCGTACAGCGCGGCCCAGTCCAGGGCGTGGCCGCGCACATGGAGCGCGGACAGGGCGAGGGCGGCGGTCCGCTCCTCGGGGCGCCCGGCGCGCAGCAGCGGGACGGCCGTCACTGCGCCATGACCGGCCGGAACAGTGTCGGCCAGGATCTCCTCGGTGAGCGCGGACAGCACGCCGTCCGGGCCGAGTTCAAGGAAGGTGGCGGCGCCGGCCGCGCGGGCGGCGCGGACGCCGTCGGCGAAGCGGACGGCCCGGCGGACGTGCTCGACCCAGTACTCGGGCGAGCACAGCTGCGCCTCGGTGGCGAGCTCGCCGGTGGTGTCGGAGACCAGCGGGATGGCCGGCGCGCGGAAGTCCAGCTCCGCGACGGTGCGCCGGAACTCCTCCAGCATCGGCTCCATCAGCGGCGAGTGGAAGGCGTGCGAGACGCGCAGCCGCTTGGTGCGGCGGCCCTCGGCCGCGAACTCCCCGGCGATGCGCAGGACTTCGTCCTCCAGGCCGGAGATCACCACGGCCCGCGGCCCATTGACGGCCGCGACGGAGACGCCGGGCACCAGGCGCGGCAGCACCTCGTCCTCGGCGGCCTCGACGGAGACCATGGCGCCGCCTTCGGGCAGCGCGCCCATCAGCCGGGCCCGCGCGGCGACGAGCGCGCACGCGTCGGCGAGCGGGAGCACCCCGGCGCAGTGCGCGGCGGCGATCTCGCCGACGGAGTGGCCGAGCAGCACGTCGGGCCGCACGCCGAGCGAGGCGACCAGGCGGTACAGCGCGACCTCGACGGCGAAGATCGCGGGCTGGGCCCAGCCGGTGCGGTTCAGCAACTCCTCGTCCTCGCCCCACAGCACGTCGCGCAGCGGGCGCTCCAGCCGGGGGCCGAACTCGCGCAGCACCTCGTCCAGCGCCTTGGCGAACACCGGGAAGCGTCCGGCGAGTTCGCGTCCGGCGCCGAGGCGTTGTGCGCCCTGGCCGGCGAACAGCACGGCGAGTTTGCCGGCGCCGCTCTCGCCCGCGACCAGCCCGGCGGCGGACTCGCCCGCGGCGAGGGCGGTCAGGGCGGCGAGCAGTTCGTCGCGGTCGCCGCCGACGGCGACGGCGCGGTGGTCGAAGCCGGAGCGGGTGGTGGCGAGCGAGAGGCCGAGGTCGGCCGGGCTCGCGGCCGGGTCCGCGGTGGCGAAGGCACGCAGGCGGGCGGCCTGGTCGCGCAGCGCGGCCAGGCTGCGGCCGGCCAGCGGCCACAGCAGGACGGGCTCCGCGACGGCCGGAGTGGCATCCCGCGGGACGACGACGGGGGCCTGTTCGAGGATGACGTGGGCGTTGGTGCCGCTGAAGCCGAAGGAGGACACGCCGGCCCGGCGCGGGCGGCCGGTCTCCGGCCAGTCCGCCTCCTCGGTCAGCAGCTCCACCGCGCCCTCGTCCCAGTCCACGTGGGAGGACGGCTCGGCGGCGTGCAGGGTGCGGGGCACGACGCCGTGTCGCATCGCCAGCACCATCTTGATCACGCCCGCGACGCCCGCGGCGGCCTGGGTGTGGCCGAGGTTGGACTTCACCGAGCCGAGGAGCAGCGGGAGTTCGCGGTCCTGGCCGTAGGTGGCCAGCAGCGCCTGGGCCTCGATCGGGTCGCCCAGGGAGGTGCCGGTGCCGTGCGCCTCGACGACGTCGACGTCGGCCGTGGCGAGCCCGGCGGTGGCCAGGGCCTGCCGGATCACGCGCTGCTGGGAGGGCCCGTTCGGGGCGGTGAGCCCGTTGGAGGCGCCGTCCTGGTTGACGGCGGAGCCGCGCACGACGGCGAGGACGGGGTGCCCGTTGCGGCGCGCGTCGGACAGGCGCTCCAGGGCGATCACGCCGACACCCTCGGACCAGCCGACGCCGTCGGCCCGGTCGGAGAACGCCTTGCAGCGCCCGTCCGGGGCGAGGCCGCGCTGGCGGGAGAACTCGATCAGCGAGGTCGGGGTGGACATCACGGTGACGCCGCCGGCCAGGGCCAGCGTGCACTCGCCGGCGCGCAGGGCCTGCATGGCCCAGTGCATGGCGACGAGCGACGACGAGCACGCGGTGTCGACGGTGACGGCCGGACCCTCCAGGCCGAGCGTGTAGGAGACGCGGCCGGAGGCGATGCTGGGCGACGTGCCGCTGCCCTGGTGGCCCTCGAAGCGGCCGCCCGCGAGCAGCGCGGAGTAGTCGTTGTACATCACGCCGGCGAACACGCCGGTGCGGCTGCCGCGCAGCGACACCGGGTCGATCCCGGCCCGCTCGACCGCCTCCCAGCAGGCCTCCAGCAGCAGCCGCTGCTGGGCGTCGGTGGCCAGCGCCTCGCGCGGGCTCATGCCGAAGAAGCCCGGATCGAAGTCGGCCGCCTCGTGCAGGAAGCCGCCGAAGCGGGTGTAGCTGGTGCCGAGGTGGTCCGGGTCCGGGTGGTAGAGCGAATCGACGTCCCAGCCGCGGTCGGTGGGCAGGCCGGAGATCGCGTCGGTGCCCTCGCGCAGCAGGCGCCACAGGTCCTCGGGCGAGGCGACGCCGCCGGGGTAGCGGCAGCTCATGCCGACGATGACGATCGGGTCGTCGTCGGCCGCCGCGCGCACGGGGGCCGCGGCGGCGGGCGCCTGGGCGCCCGTCAGGCCGTCCAGGACGTGCCCGGCGAGGGCGGTGACGGTCGGGTAGTCGAAGACGACGGTCGCAGAGGTGCGCAGGCCGGTGGCGGCGCTCAGGCGGTTGCGCAGCTCGACGGCGGTCAGCGAGTCGAAGCCGAGGTCCTGGAACGGGCGGTGCGGGTCGACCTCGGACGCGTCGGCGTGCCGCAGCACGGCCGCCACCTGGGCACGGACCAGGTCGACGACGGCCTCGGTGCGGGCGCGCTCGTCCAGCCCGGCGAGCCGGCGGGTGAGGGCACCGGCCGCCTCGGTGGCGGTCACGGCCGCGCGCCGTGCGGGGGTGCGGATCAGGCCGCGCAGGAGCGGCGGCACCTCGCCCCGCGCGCGCAGCGCCGGGAGGTCGAGGCGGACGGGCAGCAGGACGGCCTCGGGGCGGACGAGGGCGGCGTCGAACAGCGCGGTGCCGTCGGCCTCGGAGAGCGCCGGGGTGCCGAGCCTGGCGAGCCGGTCGAGGTCCGCGTCGGTGAGCCCTCCGGTCATTCCGCCGACGGGGGCCCAGGGGCCCCAGCCGAGCGAGAGTCCGGGCAGTCCGGCGGCCCGGCGGGTGCGCACGAGCGCGTCCGCGAAGGCGTTGCCCGCGGCGTAGTTGGCCTGCCCGGCCGCGCCGACGGTGCCGGAGAAGGACGAGAAGACGACGAACGCGGCGAGGTCCAGGGCGCGGGTGGCTTCGTGGAGGTGCCACAGGGCGTCGGCCTTGGGCCGCAGGACGGCGGCGAGCCGCTCGGGGGTGAGCTGCTCGACGACGCCGTCGTCGAGCACGCCGGCGGCGTGCACCACGGCGGTCAGCGGGTGTCCGGCGGGCACGCCCGCGATCAGGCGCTCGACGGCGGCGCGGTCGGTGAGGTCGCACGCCTCGACGGCGACCTCGGCGCCCGCCTCGGTGAGCCGCGCGGCCAGGTCGGCGGCGCCTTCGGCCGCGGCTCCCCGGCGGCTCGCGAGCACCAGGCGACGGACGCCGTGCTCGGCCACCAGGTGCCGCGCGAGGACGGCGCCGAGGCCGCCGGTGCCGCCGGTGATCAGGACGGTCCCGTCCGGGTTCCACGCGGCGCCGGTCACGGCCGCCGCGCCCGCGCGGGCCAGCCGGGCCGCGAGCACGGCGCCGCCGCGCACGGCCAGCTGCGGCTCGTCGCCGCCGAGGGCGCGCTCGGGCAACGGGCCGCCGGCCGGGTCCAGGTCGACGAGGCCGAAGCGGCCCGGGTGCTCGGCCTGCGCGGAGCGCACCAGGCCCCACACGGCGGCCGCGGCCGGGTCGGTGACCTCCTCGTCCGCCGTGGTGGCGACGGCGCCGCGGGTCACGAAGACCAGCCGGCCGGCCGTGTCCTCCGCGAGCCACTGCTGGAGCCGGGCCAGCGCCAGGGCCGTCAACGCGTGGGCCGAGCCGACCGGGTCCGCCGGGTCGCCCGCGAGCGGCACGAGCACCACCTCGGCCGGGGCCTCGCCCGCCGTCGGCAGCACGCCGAGGCCGAGCGGGTCCGCGTCCGGGACGGCCACCGAGGCGGGCGCCTGCGCGCCGCCGCGCGGCCGGGACCAGCGCAGCTCGAACATCGCGTCCTGGACCGGCCCGGCGCCCGCACCGGCCAGCGCCGGAAGCGCCCGCAGCAGCAGCGAGCCGACCGAGACGACCGGGCCGCCCGCCGCGTCGGCGACCTCGACGGCGACCGAGTCGTCCCCGGTCGCGGACAGCCGCACCCGCACCACCGAGGCGCCCGCGGCGTGCAGGCTGACGTCCTGCCAGGAGAACGGCACCCCGCCGAGCCCCAGGAACGCCGTCGCGTGCAGCGCCGCGTCCAGCAGCGCCGGGTGGATCCCGAACGCGCCGGCCTCACCGCTCGCGCCCTCGTCCAGGGCGACCTCGGCGAACACGTCCTCGCCGCGCCGCCAGGCCGCGCGCAGCCCGCGGAAGGCCGGGCCGTAGCGGAAGCCCGCACCGGCGAGGCGCTCGTCCAGGCCCTCCAGGTCCAGGGCCTCGGCGCCGGCTGGCGGCCACTGCGTGAACTCCTCCGCGATGGCGCGCTGTTCACCCGCCGAGTCGCCCGGCGCGAGGATGCCGTCGGCGTGCTGGGTCCACGGGGCGTCCTCATCGCCCTCGGGGCGGGCGTAGACGCCGACGGTGCGCCGCCCGCTCGCGTCGGCCCGTCCGGCCCACACCTGCACCTGCACGCCGCCCTGGTCGGGCAGCGGCAGCGGCGCGGTGAGCGTCAGCTCCTCGACGCGCTCGCAGCCGACCTCGTCGCCCGCGCGCACGGCGAGCTCCAGGAAGGCCGTACCGGGCAGCAGGACGGTGCCGTCGACGGCGTGGTCGGCCAGCCACGGATGGGTGCGCAGCGAGAGCCGGCCGGTCAGCAGCAGGCCGTCGGTGTTGGCGAGCGAGACGGCGGCGGCGAGCAGCGGGTGGTTGGCCGAGCCGAGCCCGGCGGCGCGGACGTCGCCGGTGCGCGAGAGCGCGCTCTTCGGCCAGTAGCGCTTGTGCTGGAAGGCGTAGGTGGGCAGGTCGGCGCGGCGGGCGCCGATGCCCTCGAAGTAGGCATCCCAGCGCACCGGGACACCACGCACGTGCAGCCCGGCGAGGGCCTCGGTGAGCGCCTCGGTCTCGTCGCGGCCGGGGCGCAGCGCGGCGAGGGCGGTGCAGCCTTCGCCGGCCGGTTCGTCCAGGACGCCCTGGGCGAGCGCGGCGAGGGCGCCGTCCGGGCCGAGTTCGAGGAACTGCCCGGTGCCGTGGCCGCCGAGCCAGCCGACGGCGTCGGCGAATCGGACGGCCTGGCGGGCCTGGTCGGCCCAGTAGTCGGCGGAGGTGAGCTGCTGGACGGTGGCGAGCGTGCCGGTGAGCGTCGAGACGACCGGGATCGCGGGCGCCTGCGGGTCCAGCCCGGCGACGACGGCACGGAACTCGTCGAGCATCGGGTCCATGAGCGGCGAGTGGAAGGCGTGCGAGACGCGCAACCTCCTTACCTTGCGGCCTAGTTCGGCGAAGTGCGCACCGACGGCCTCGGCCGCCGCGGTCTCGCCCGCGACGACCACGCTCTGCGGCCCGTTGACGGCGGCCAGCGACACGCCGTCGCCGAGCAGCGGGAGGACCTCGTCCTCGCTCGCCTGCACCGCGACCATGGCGCCGCCGGCCGGCAGGGCCTGCATCAGGCGGGCCCGGGCGGCGACCAGGACGCACGCGTCGGTGAGGGTGAACACCCCGGCGACGTGCGCGGCGGCGATCTCGCCGACGGAGTGGCCGGCCAGGAAGTCCGGGCGCACGCCCCAGGACTCCAGCAGCCGGTACAGCGCGACCTCGACGGCGAACAACGCGGGCTGGGCGTGACCGGTGCGGTTCAGGGCGTCCTCGTCGGCACCCCAGATCACCTCGCGCAGCGGCGCGCCCGGCCGGCCTTCGAGCTGGACGTCGAGCCCGGCGAGCACCTCGTCCAGCGCGGCGGCGAACACCGGGAAGCGGGCGGCCAGTTCGCGGCCCATGCCGATGCGCTGCGAGCCCTGGCCGGCGAACAGGAAGGCGAGCTTGCCCCGGCCCTGGGTGGTGCCGAGCACCGCCCGGCTGTCGCCCTCGCCCTCCACGAGCGCGGTGAGCGCCGCGACGGCCTCGGCGCGGCCGGCCGCGGTGACGACGGCGCGGTGCTCCAGGGCGGCGCGGGTGGTGGCGAGCGCGTGGGCGAGGTCGGCGTCGGAGCCCTGGGCGTCCGTCGCCAGGAACGCGACCAGCCGCTGGGCCTGGGCGCGCAGCGCCTCGGGGGTGCGGCCGGAGACCAGCCAGGGCAGCATCCCGGCCTCGACCGTCTCGGACGCGGGCGCCTCCTCCGCCGCCGGCGCCTCCTCGATGATGGCGTGCGCGTTGGTGCCGCTGAGGCCGAAGGACGAGATGCCCGCGCGGCGCGGCTCGGCGCCCTGCGGCCACGGCGTCGCCTCGGTCAGCAGCCGGACGGCGCCGGACTCCCAGTCGACGTGCGTCGACGGCTCGTCCACGTGCAGGGTGCGCGGCAGCAGCTCGTGCCGCAGCGCCAGCACCGTCTTGATCACCCCGGCCATGCCCGCCGCGGCCTGGGTGTGGCTCAGGTTCGACTTCACCGAGCCGAGCAGCAGCGGGCGCTGCGGGTCCCGCCCGCGCCCGTAGGTGGCGAGCAGCGCCTGGGCCTCGACCGGGTCGCCGAGGACGGTACCGGTGCCGTGCGCCTCGACCGCGTCCACCTGGTCGGCGGAGAGCCGCGCGTTGCGCAGCGCCTGCTCGATGACGCGCTGCTGGGACGGCCCGTTGGGCGCGGTGAGCCCGTTGGAGGCGCCGTCCTGGTTGACGGCGGTGCCGCGCACGACGGCCAGCACCCGGTGCCCGTTGCGCCGGGCCACCGACAGCCGCTCCAGGACGAGCACGCCGACGCCCTCGGCCCACCCGGTGCCGTCCGCGGAGTCGGCGAAGGAGCGGCAGCGGCCGTCCGAGGCCAGGCCGCCCTGGCGGGCGAACTCGACGAAGGTGGTGGGGGTCGACATGACGGTGACGCCCGCGGCGAGCGCCATGCCGCACTCCCCCGCGCGCAGCGACTGCGCGGCCAGGTGGAGCGCGACGAGCGACGACGAGCACGCGGTGTCGACGGTGACGGCCGGGCCGACGGCGCCGAGGACGTAGGAGAGGCGGCCGGAGATCACGCTGGTCGCGTTGCCGGTCAGCACGAAGCCCTGGACGTCGTCGTCCGGCCCGGTGCGGTAGTCCTGCGGCATCGCGCCGACGAAGACGCCGGTGCGGGTGCCGCGGACGCTGCTCGGGTCGATGCCCGCGCGCTCGATGGCCTCCCAGGACGCCTCCAGCAGGACGCGTTGCTGCGGGTCCATGGACAGCGCCTCGCGCGGCGAGATGCCGAAGAAGCCCGGGTCGAAGTCGGCGGCGCCCTGCAGGAACCCGCCCCGGACGTCGACCGGCCCGTCCGCCGGGTCGAGCTCCCAGCCGCGGTCGGCGGGCAGGCCGGTGATGCCGTCCTCGCCGGCGACGAGCATCGCCCAGAGGTCCTCGGGAGCCGCGACCCCGCCGGGGAAGCGGCAGCTCATCCCCACGATGGCGATCGGCTCCCGGGCGGCCGCCTCCAGCTCGTCCACCCGCTGCCGGGAGCGCTGGAGGTCCGCGCTGGCCCGCTTGAGGTAGTCCCGGAGCTTCTGTTCCTTGTCCATCATCGACGCAACCCATCTGGAAGACCGGCGAACGGCAGGGATCCGCTTGAGGACGGCCCGCGTGCCCGGCACGCGCGGCGCTCGCATTCCCGCACTCCAGCGCCCAGTCTCGATCGGGGCCGCGCCGAATTTCCCTAGGGTCTGTCGATCATGTCCGAACGGCCGCCGGACTCTAGGGATTTGCCGGGCCGTTCGGCTGGATCGTCAGTTGCGCGAGCCATGGGTGCGGCCCGACCGGGCCGAGCGCCCCGACGTCGACGAGGATCACCGCCATGCCCGAACCCTTCCCGCACGGCGACGCACCGAGAGTGCCGCTGCCCTCCACCGAGGGCTCCACGGACCCGGCCGCGGCCGAGCTGAGCGAGCTCGACGAGCAGCTGATCGCCCAGTTGGTCCACCGCATCCGGCTGGCCCGCGGCCACCAACTCAGCCGCCGCGCCGCCGGATTGCCGACCACCAGCCTCGCACAGGAGAACGCGATGCTGCGCCGTTACGCCTCCCGGCTCGGCGACCAGGGCGCCGGGATCGCGCTGGCGATCCTGGAACTCTCCCGGCCGCCGAGCGGGCGGGCCGTCGAACAGCGGTAGGGCGGTGGGGATTTCGCGTCCCCACCGCCCTTCCGTTGTGCCCGGCCGGTGTCACCAGCGGGCGCCGGCCAGCACCTCGTCGTAGTCGCGGGCCACGCGCGCCTGTTGCAGGTCGGACTCGACCATCATCCGCATGAGCTCGGGGAAGTCGACCTTCGGCTCCCAGCCCAGCGTCTCCCGCGCGTTGCCGGCGTCGGCGCAGAGCGTCTCCACCTCGGCGGGCCGCACGAGCCCCGGGTCGACCTCGACGTACCGCTCCCAGTCGAGCCCGACGCACTCGAAGGCGATCCGGGCCGCGTCCCGCACCGAGTGCATCCGCCCGGTGCCGATGACGTAGTCGCCCGGCTCGTCCTGCTGGAGCATCAGGTGCATCGCCCGGACGTAGTCCCCGGCGAAGCCCCAGTCGCGGACGGCGTCGAGGTTGCCGAGCAGCAGCCGGTCCTGCAGGCCGAGCTTGATCTGCGCGACCGCGAGGGAGATCTTCCGGGTCACGAACTCGGCCCCGCGGCGCGGCGACTCGTGGTTGAACAGGATCCCCGAGACACCGTACATCCCGTAGGACTCACGGTAGTTGCGGGTGATGTAGTGACCGTAGGTCTTCACCACGCCGTACGGGCTGCGCGGATGGAAGGTGGTCCGCTCGTTCTGCGGGGTCTCCGCCACCATGCCGAACATCTCGGAGCTGGAGGCCTGGTAGAACCGGATCCGCCCGGGACCGCCGGCGGCACCGGCCGGCTTGTTGATCCCGCTGACCATCCGGATCGCCTCCAGCACCCGCAGCACGCCGGTGCCGTTGACCTCGGTGACGAGTTCCGGCTGGCGCCAGGACATCGGCACGAAGGAGATCGCCCCGAGGTTGTACACCTCGTCCGGCTGGATGGTGTCGACCGCGGAGACCAGACTGCTCTGGTCCATCAGGTCGCCGTCGACGAACCGCAGGTCCGGGATCAGCCTGCTGACCCGGTCCTTCCTCGGGTTGGCCTGCCCCCTGGTCAGGCCCCAGACCTCGTATCCCAGGGAGATCAGGTGCTCGGCCAGGTACGACCCGTCCTGACCGGTCACCCCGGTGATCAGTGCACGCTTGGACATCCGTTCCCCTTCAGCCACTGCTCGCGGAGCGCTCTCGGCACGGCCAGCGAACCAGAGGTGAGGCTAAGGAATTTGCGAGACTTCCGACGCACGCCGCCCCTGAACGCCCCCGTCCGCGGGCAGGTCGTCGCTCCGGCGACAGCGATGCGGGCGAGCGAGCTTCGCAACACCCACCACGGCACCCGGCCCCGATGGCATGATTTCGCGCTGATTGACGATCATGCCCCGGGAAGCACCTGCACATCCGTAATGAGCGATTGTGTTCCCTATCGCCCGGGACCATCATCCGAGATCACGTCTGCACTCACTTGATCACTTTCATCGGGCATGTTCTCCTGTCCAAGACCTCCAGGAACCACCTGGCACGGTCGCTTTGATCTTTCATTGGGGGAGGGAGAGCCGATGAGGCATACGAAAATCGGGGCGGACGGCGTCCGGCACCTGCACACGCTTGGCCCGCGCGGCACCAATCTGGAAGCCGCGTCCCACGAATGGCTGCGCCGGCGGGGAGTCCGGGGAACGGTGGAGCTGCACTCCTCCATCGAGTCCGCGCTCGACGCCGTTCCGGACGACGGACAGCATGCGCTGGTCGCCTGCGCGGTCTATCCGGAGCTGCACACCTTAGTGTTCGGGAACCTGCACCGCCTGCACATGGTCGACAGTTTCATCATGCCGACGCACAACATGGTGCTCGCCACCAATGGGGTGGACGTGCCCGCCGCGGTCGCCTCGCACCCGGCGCCCACGGGTCTTGTGCCCGTCGGCACGGAGATCCAGGAGGTCCTGAGCAACTCCCGGGCGGCCATCGAGTGTGCCGAAGGTCGCGTCGAGGGCTGCATCACCACCATCGTCGCGGCCGAGAACCACGGACTGCGCGTGGTACGGGACTTCGGCGCCGTGCCCATGGTGTTCACCGTCCATCAGGTTCTGGCGGTCGGCGCCGAGGACGAGCAGCTGCTCCCGGTGGGAGCGGCCCTGTGACCATCGCGACCGCTCCGGTCCACGCAGACCTGCTCTCCGATGCCGACGAACTGGCCGGGTCTCTCATCCCGAAGGTTGACCGCTTCCGGGAGCGTCAGGCAGACGACGGCACCGTTCCCGGAGCGACCGAAGAGGACCGGGCGCTGCTCGGCCGTATCCGCGACGAGGCGTGTGCCTGGTACGCGCGGCACGGACGGGACGGCCAGGCGGCCGCGCTGGCCGCCGATGTCGACGGCTGGCTCGCGGCCGGCCTCGACACACTGCCGCACTTCGCACGCTCGCGAGACGCCCTGCGCGTACCCGAGGACGGCTCGGCCGTCTTCTTCCTCGCACCGCTGCAGAGCACGAACAGCGCGCCGCCCGTCGGCAAGCGACTGGACTGCTTCTTCGCGCTGCGCAAGGAGCCTGCCGCGCTGCCGGAGCTGGCCGTGTCGTACCCGCATCCCAAGAACAACTGCCAGTCGCTCGTTCTGATCACCGGCAGCGCAGGTTTCAGGCAGGGCAACTGCCTGGTGTTCTTCCCGGAGAACGTGGCCGCTCACGACAAGATCACCGAGCAGCCGTACGCCATGTTCTTCTACAACAAGATGCGGAAGATCCACGAGACCTACGCGCTTCCCGGTGCGGCGGCCGTCCTGACTCCGGAGTCCCTGCCCCGTGCGTCCACGGGCCTGGACGCCGACGTGTGCTTCGAGGCCCGCGCCATCTGGGGCTATCTGCACGACTCGATGCACTACCAGGGGCTCTGGCCGTTCGACCAGCACATCTCGCTGAAGATGAACTGGTTCGTCGGCCTGCTGGAAGAGATCAAGGTCGACGCCAAGACCGTTCTGGCCTGTGCGGACAGCGGTGTCGTCCCGTTCGCGGCGGAACAGGTCGACATGATCCTGCTGGAGCGGGTCTTCCGCTACCCGCAGGCGGATGACGCCACCCGCAACTTCGACTCGGGCACCGGGGTCCTCCTCTACTCCTGGCTGCGCGAGCACGGTGCGCTGGCCGGCTCCCCGGCCGACGGCGAACTGCTGCGCTTCGACCGGGACAAGGCTCTCGACGCGCTACGGGAGTTCGTCGCCACGGTCGAGAAGCTGGAGACCGAGGTCACAACCGACGACGAGTACCGCTCGGCGGCCAAGGAACTGGTCCGCAGGTACCTTCCGGCTCCCGAGCCCGCCGCTGCCGGTACGGCACGGCAGCGGTACGCCTTCACCGAGGACCAGCGGGTCCTGCTGCGCGCCAAGCAGGGGCTGGACCGGATGCCCGCGTTGGAGTTCGAGCGGGCGGAATGGTGAGGGACGCGCCCCTGCGCCCCCGCCGGGGCGGGCACCTCGTGGTGCCCGCCCTCTCGGCACTGATGATCGCCCTGCTGGCCGCCGGCTGGCTGCTCGCCGGGCATCTGGTCGACGGCGTTCCCCCGCTGGCGGTGGCGGCCGGGCGGACAGCGGCCAGTTTCGTGGTCATCACCGTCATCGCCCTGCTGTACCCGCGGTCGCGGTCCGACGTCCGGGCCGCGACCGCCCGCGGCGGAAGTGTCGCGCTGCTGGCCTTCCTCGGCTTCTTCGCGTACTACTCAGGAACGCTGCTCGGGACCGGCTTCATCGGAGCCTCCCGGGTCGGCCTGATCGTCTCCCTGCTGCCCTGTATCACCTTCGTGATCGGAGTCGCCGCCTTCCGCGAGCCCTCCACACTTCGCAAGGTCCTGGGCACGGTGCTGGCCGTGGTCGCGGCCTGCGGGTACGCCCTGGCCGACGCCTCCGCGGTCGGCGGCGCGGGCTCCGGGGCCGGTGGGGGCGCCCTGGTGGGCGGAGGGCTGCTGGCACTCGGCGGCACCTTCACGTACGCGGTGTACGGCTACGTCTACCGGCGACGCATGGCTGACCTGACTCCGGTCGCGGCGCTGCCCGCCGTCACCGGGGCGGGCACGGTCATGCTGGGGCTGACGGTCGTCCTGTTCGTCCCGCTCGGCGGCGTCTCCCTGGCCGACTGGGGCGGCATCGCGGTTCTCGGCGCGGTCCTCACCGCCCCGGTCTTCCTCATCTCGCACGAACTCATCCTGCGCAAGGGGCCGTTGTTCACCTCCGCGCTCGCACTCGTGGTGCCGTTCCTGGTGCGCCTGGGAGAGTGGGCCATGGGCCGGGAGGCCGTGCCTCGACCGCTCGTGCTCCTGCTGCTCCTGCTGTGCGGGGTCGGTGTGTGGCTCACCATCGGCGGTGCCCGCCCTGCCGGGCGCGCCGCGGTCGAGGCGGCTTCGGACGAGAGGCACACCAGGAAGGGACCCGAAGTTCACACCCAGCAAGGAACATCGTGACGGCAAAGGACCTCGTGATGACAGCGAACAGCCCCAAACCCACCCTCGTACTGGTCTACCAGCGCACCTCGCTCCCCTGGGTCTTCGAGAGTGCCGAACGAGCCGGGATCGACCTCGTGCTGGTGCCCCGGCCCGACGAAGCGGTGTCCGAGGACCGGTTGCCGCCCGCCGTGGTGGACGTACTGCGGCTGGACGTCGAAGCCGACCGGGCCGGCGCGCTGGACGCCCTGCGGCGACGGTACGAGGAGAACGCCTTCCAGGGCATCGTCACCCTCTACGACCCTGCCGTGCCGTTCGTCGCCGAGGTCGCCGAGCTGCTCGGACTTCCCGGTATCGGCCGCGACGTGGCGCTCGGCGCGCAGGACAAGCGCGTCATGAGGGAGCGTCTGGCCGAGGCGGGCCTCAACGTGCCGGGGTTCGTCCGGCTGGACGACCCGGCCGACTGGGAGAAGGCGGCGCGCCTGGCCTTTCCCGTCGTGGTGAAGCCGGCACACGGTTTCTCCAGCCTCGGCGTCACCAAAGCGGAGTCCCCGCAGAACCTGAAGAGCGTCGTGGACGAGGTGTGGCAGACCTCTGCGAGCAAGCTCGGCCGCACGGACGGCCTGGTGGTCGAGGAGTACCTGGACGGCCCCGAGTTCGCCGTCGAGTCCCTCGCCCACGGCGGCGACGTCCGGGTCCTGGCCATCGGCTACAAGGGCGACCCCCAGGGGCCCCACTTCGAGGAGGGCGTCTACCGCGCACCGGCCGCTCTGCCCGAGGCTGTTCAGGAGGACATCCGGCGCGAGGTAGTTGCCGCGCACCGAGCCCTCGGCATCACGGACGGGCCCACCCACACGGAACTGCGCCTGCGCGGTGGCGTGACGCCGTACCTGCTGGAGATGGGGGCCCGGATCGGGGGCTCCGGGGTGTCCCACTACATCGCCTCCGGGGTGACCGGTATCGACTTCGCCGCGCAGGCACTGCGGATCGCAGCCGGGGCCGCCACCGAATCCCTGGGCTCCGGCCCGTTGCCGACGCCCTTGGCGGCCGCAGCCAACTACATCGTCCCCTGCGGCGGTTCCGGACGGATCACCACGATCCACGGCCTGGCCGAACTGGGCGACGACCCCAGGGTCGATCACGTCGTGCAGATGCTCTTCCCCGGAGACGTCGTGCGGCCCTATCCGGACTTCACCGGTTATCCGGCGTTCGTCCTGTCCCGTCACGCAAACATCGCCGAGGCCGAGGAGTTCCACCGGTTCCTCGAACAGTCCATCCGCATCGACTACGCAGACGACACCGACCACAAGGGGCAGGCGTGACCTCCGTTCCGTTCGACGACCGTGACGGCGTGATCTGGCTGGACGGAGCGTTCGTGCCGTGGCGCGACGCCCACCTGCACGTCCTCTCCCACGGCCTGCACTACGGCGGCGGCATCTTCGAGGGCATTCGCGTGTACGACGGCCGGCCGTTCAAGGCCGTCGAGCACTTCCAGCGTCTCCACACCTCGGCACGGGAACTGAATTTCCGCATCCCTTTCGGTCCCACGGAACTGGACGCCGCCATGCGGGAGACCATCCGGCACCAGGGAATCGTCGACGGATACGTCAGGCCCGTGGCCTGGCGGGGCAGCGAGCAGATCAGCGTGTCCGGGGCGGGGACATCCGTCCACGTCGCGATCGCCGCGTGGGAGTGGCCTCACGTGTTCTCCGACGACGCGCACAGCCGTGGTATTCGGCTGCACACGTCCCGATGGCGGCGTCCTTCTCCTGACACTGCGCCGGTACGGGCGAAAGCGGCGTCGCTGTACAACATCTGCACCCTCGCCCGCGACGAGGCGGAGGCGGCCGGCTGCGACGACGCCCTCCTCCTGGACTTCCGCGGATACCTGGCAGAGGCCACCGGAGCCAATCTCTTCCTGGTGATCGACGGAGCCCTGCACACGCCGACCCCGGACACCTTCCTCAACGGCATCACCCGGCAGACGGTCCTGGCCCTGGCCCAGGAGCTGGGGATTTCCGTCCACGAAAGGCACATCCAGCCCGAGGAACTGCAACAGGCCGACGAGGTCTTTCTCACCGGCACGGCCTACGAAGTGCAGCCGGTACGTGCCGTAGACGGTCATTCCTTCGAGCTCGGCAGCGTCACCACGATGTTGTCCAAGGCGTACACCGGTCTGACTCGTTCCGCCGTGGTGCGGTAGCCGTGGCGCCCGGTGACTCGCAGCCGGGCAGGATCTACGTGGCATCAGGGCACGTATTCGGTCGTGATCAAGCGGTGGCTCCGGTGAGGTCTCTGATCCAGATCATTGCGCCGTGAAGGCGAGGTGGCTCGCGGGAGTCCCGTCATAGCGGGTGGCGCCACCTCGCCAGGACACCCCTCGGGGGTGCGCCTTCGGCGCGTCCTTGCCGTCGGGCGTCTGCACCGGCGTCGTGTCGACGGGCACCCACGCCTCGCCGACCTTCATCCGAATCGGACCGGTCGAGCGGTCCGAGGTCAGCGTGCCGTCCGGGTTCGCCCACAGCGTGGTGAACCCGGTGCGGACGCCGGTGACGCGGCGCGGGAGTCTAGAGGTCGGTTGTGACGCCTGCCTGACCTGGACTCCCTCGCGGTGATGCAGGCCATGCTCGGCTTCACCTCCGAGCACCACTGGATCCGCCACACCTCCTCCCACCTGCGGGCACTACCGCACGTCACCACCGGAAGCGAGCCAGAGCCTCACAGCCCTGTGACAGAGGTCCGGCCCTGCGGGAACGGTGGCGGCCCGGAGCGGTTGCTCCGGGCCGCCGTGCGGGGTTGGGCCGGGTCAGTACTGGGTGGTGACGGTCACGCCGCTGAAGTCGGTCTGGGCGTAGAGGCTGATGTAGCGGTAGCCGGCCGTGGTGTTGGTGACGGTCAGGCTCTGGGTGGTGGTGCCGTTGGTGGTCGAGCCGGTGGTGTAGGCGCTCGGCGTGGCCCAGGTGTCGGGGTTGTAGAGCAGGTACGCGGTGCCGGTGCCGCCGGAGCTGCTGACCTTCAGGGTGGTGGTGCCGGCCGGCAGGTAGATGTAGTAGTAGTCCAGGTTGCCGGCGGTCGCGGACTGGCCGGCCCGGAAGCAGTTCTTGTCCAGCACGCGGGTGTCGGCCGCGGTGCAGGCGGTGGTGCCGGTGCCGGAGCCGCCGACCGTGACGGACTGGGTGATGCTGTTGGTCTTCCCGCTGCCGTCGGTCACGGTGAGGCTGACGTTGTAGCTGCCGGCGGCGGCGTAGGTGTGCGAGGGGCTCTGGGTGGTGGAGGTGGCGCCGTCGCCGAAGTTCCAGGCCCAGGAGGCGATGCTGCCGCCTCCGGACTCGGTGGACTGGTCGGTGAACTGCGCGGTCAGGCCGGACGGGACGGCGGTGAAGGCGGCGGTCGGGGCCCCACCCACCACGCAGGCACCGGCGGCGCAGGCGTCCAGCCAGGTGTTGAACTCGGCGTCGTACGCGGTGCCGATCGAGTTGTAGGTCGCGTAGCCGCCGGTGTAGTCACCGGTGCGGAAGTGGCTCAGCATGTTCTGGATGACGTCCGGGTGTCGTTCGACCATGAAGCGGACGGCCAGGTAGCCCCACGGGTAGGTGCGGGTGGTGTCGCTGTTGTCGTACGTGTTCTGGAAGAGCGTGCTGAGCGCGTAGGTGTGCTTGGGCGCCTCGGCCACCGCGCCGGTGTCGGTCACGTTCCGGTAGCTGTAGGAGACGTACTCGGCGACGCCCTCGATCCACCAGACGTCCGGGACGGAGATCTGCTGGGTGAAGTCGCCCTTCATGTCGAGCCGGCCGTCGAGCGCGTGGGTGTACTCGTGGTTGAGGTTCCAGATGCCCGCGGTGAAGCCGTCGTTGCCGTTCTGGTAGGTCAGCGAGATCGGCCGGTTCCCGGCAGCGGTCGGGTCGCCGATCAGCGTGATGCCGCCGTTGTTGGTGCTGACGCCATAGATCCCGCCCGCGTAGGTCTGGTAGTCCTGCGGGGAGGCGAAGACGACCATCTGGAGCGAGTTCTCGTACTGGCCGGGGATCGGGCCGTTGTCCTTGACCAGGTTGTGGAAGAACGGGTCCTGGTTCTGGAGGCTGGCGCAGACGGCGGCCAGGTCGGCGTCGGTCAGGCTCTGCGCCAGGATGCTGTGCGTCGAGTCGCAGGTGTGGCTGATCGGCAGGGCCGCGGCCTTGAGCTTCGCGGGCAGGTCGCAGACGCCGTAGTACGAGCAGTTCGACTGGTCGTAGTGCGCGGCCATGTTGGCGACGCCGACCCAGAGCGGGGCGGTCGGGCCGGTGATCGCCGAGACGTCCATCAGGCCCTTGATCAGCGGCCGGACGGTGTTCACCAGCGCCGGGTGCTCGATGAACCGCGCGGTCTCCAGACCGGCGTTGGAGTCCAGGAAGGAGTTGGTGCCGCCGAGCATGCCCTTGTGGTTCAGCGCGAAGCTGTCGAGGGTGTTGATGATGCTCGGGTCGGCGGTGACGGCCGCTACGTAGTCGGCGTTCTGGTGGCCACGGAAGATCGGGGTGAACACGTTGTTCGCGAAGTTCACCATGTACCAGGAGGGGTCCCAGGCGCTGCCGTAGGCGTTCAGCACCTGCTTGTAGGTGTTGAGGTAGTGGGCCTGGAGGTTGGCGCTGTCGGTGAGGATCACCGCCTGGCCGGCGACCTGGCCGTTGCCGTCGCTGACGTCCAGGAAGTGCGGGCTCGCCACGAACGCGTCGAGTGCGGCCTGCACCGCGCCAGTCAGCGTGGAGTCGTAGGTGCCGACGTCGCTCGGGTGGTAGTACTGCACGTAGTAGCCGGCCTGCAGGAAGTAGATCAGCTGGTAGATGCCGGTCGAGTTGTCGCCGGTGTAGGAGGCCGCGGCGCTGCGCAGGCCGTTGGCCACGGCGATCATCTGGCTCTGCTTGAACACCCCGTTGGCGTTGCCGCCGGTGAGGGGGAAGAGCGAGCTGATGCAGTCGACGGTCGAGCCCTGGATGTAGGAGACCAGGTCCGAGCCGGTCCGGCTGCTGAAGTCGGCCGGGGTGCAGGAGGTGGCGGCCGCGGCCCGGAGCTGGGACTTGGCGAGCTTGGGCGCGGGGGCCTGGGGGGCGGCAGACCGCGGGGAGTGCGGGGGGATCTGCGCGGGCGCGAGGCGGCCGGACCGGGCCTGCGCGTCGGTGCGGACGCCGAAGGCGCTGCCGGTGGGGGCTGTGCCGTCGCGGTGCGCGGCACGGAGGGCCTGGCTCACCTGCTGACCGGGCTGCGCCGTGGGGGCGGCGAAGCTCGGGGTGGCCGCGAAGCCGGCGACCGCGGTGGTCGCGGCGGCCAACAGGGCTATGACTCTGGGCAGCCACATACGCTGACTCATCGTCACTCCTTCGTGGGGGAGGGCGGAGGAGCCCCGAAGCGTGAGGAGTTCGAGGCGTCTCCCGCACGGTGTCACGCGCGGCCTGCCGTCATCAATACGGTGTGACATATCAATGAGCTGCCCATGGCCATAGCATCGGCATGCCGGCGGCCCCGGCACGGGTCGCGTGCCGGGGCCGCCGACGTCCTACGGTTCTGCGTGTCCTACGGTCCTACTGGGTGTCGGGGGCTTCCTTCAGCCGCCAGGTCTGGCTCCTGCCACCAGTGCAGGGCCGGCACCGCACTCCTCACGGGTACTGGTGCACCGCATCGCCGGCGCCTTCCAGATGGGGCTGGTGTTCGTGGCGCTCGTGGTGGTGATCGCGGTGTTCGTCATCAAGGTCCGCCGGCTGCCGGAGCCGCCGCACGTCAGCCCTTCGGGGGGGGCGGTACTTGACAGATCGTCGGGGTGTCCAGGACAGTCCTTTACGCAAATGGTTTTCATCTTCGCTAACCATCCCCGACCGCGTACCCGCGCGCCCCGCGAAAGAGGACACCCATGTCACTCGACGTCTCCCCCGCCCTCCTCGACCAGGCCCGCAACGGCCGCGTGGACGAGGCCGACTTCCTCGACACCGTCCGCAGCTCGCTCCCGTACGCCTACCAGGTCGTCGCCGGGCTGAGCACCGAACTCTCCGCCACCGACGCCGAGTTCACCTCCGACAACACCACCCCCAGCGACGAGCAGCGCGCCCAGCTGCTGCGCGCGCTGGCCAGCAACGCCATCCGGGGCAGCCTGGAGGGCCACTTCGGCGTGAAGCTCGCCTTCGTCAACTGCCACCGCGTCGGCGCCTTCCGGCCCGGCGCCGAGGACAGCGAGGCGTACCGCGAGTTCACCTCGCTGCACAACCAGATCCGCAACCAGAGCCCGGAGCTGCGCAGCTGCTGAACCCGAGGCGGTCACAGCGGGCCCCGCTCCACCGGGCGGGGGCCCGCCGTGTGCGCGACCGGCCGACTGTTACGCCCCGTTGCGGTCGATTGCGGACCATTGCGGTCCCGTGGCCGGATCGCGCGTCGATCTTGTGGCACCGCGCGCCGTCTGCGTACCGTCGACGGGCACCACCCCCGACCGGCCCTCCCGGGGCCGCCCGATCCCACGCGGAGCCGCCACCATGCCGCCCTCCCCCCGCCCGCTGCGGAAACTCGGCTTCCTGACCATCGGGCTCTTCGACGAGGCCGACCCGCGCCGCGGCCACGAGACCACCCTGGAAATGATCACCCTCGGCGAGCAGCTCGGCCTCGACAGCGCCTGGCTGCGCCACCGCCACCTCCAGTACGGGATCTCCTCCCCCGTCGCCGTCCTCGCCGCCGCCACCCAGCGCACCAGCCGCATCCAGCTCGGCACCGCCGTCACCCCGCTCGGCTGGGAGAATCCGCTGCGGCTCGCCGAGGACCTCGCCACCGTCGATCTGCTCGGCGGCGGCCGGCTCAACCCCGGCTTCAGTGTCGGCCCGCCCGTCCACTACGAACAGGTGCGCGGCGCGCTCTACCCCGACACCGGCGAGGACGAGGACTTCGGCTACCGCCGGGCCGAACGGCTGCTCGCCCTGGTCCGCGGCGAGGACGCCTCCGACTTCGCCGGCACCGAGGGCATCGAGGTGTACTCGCGCCGCGTCCAGCCGCACTCCCCCGGCCTGGCCGACCGGCTCTGGTACGGCGCCGGCAGTCTGCGCTCGGCGCGGTGGGCCGGCGAACACGGGCTCAACCTGCTCACCAGCAGCGTGGTCAAGCCCGAACAGACGGATTCCGTACCGGACTTCGCCGAGATCCAGGCCGAGCAGATCCGCACCTTCCGCGCCCTGCACCCCGACCGCGAGCGGGCCCGGGTCTCCCAGGGCCTGGTGATCATCCCCACCGACAGCGCGACCCCCGAACAGCGCGCCAAGTACGAGGCCTACGCCCTCGACCGCACCCCGCGCACCCTCACTCCACAGGGTCCCAACCGGCTGCTCTTCGCACCCGACCTGGTCGGCAGCTCCGCGGAGCTCGTCGAACGACTGCACGCCCACGCCGGATTCCGCGAGGTGGACGAGATGGCCGTCGCACTACCGTTCAGCTTCGAGCACGAGGACTACGTGCAGATCCTCACCGACCTCGCCACCCGGCTCGGGCCCGCCCTCGGGTGGACGCCGTCGACTCCCGGGCAGGGCTGAGCGGCCGACCCGTCGCGGACATGCACCCCACCGTCCCCACCAACACCTGTGTGATCTCGGCGAGTTGATCTGCAACCAGACCCAGCCGGGCGACGTCCCAAGCCGGTACGAACGGCCGACCGGCCGGGCGCCGACCCGGGGGGACGACACGATGGGACCGCACGACGCCACACCCACACCACCGCCACCACCACCGCAGCCACCGCTGCAGCCCTGCCCGCACTGCGGGCTCGCCGACCAGGTCCGCAGCATCCCGGCCGTCTACCGAGCCGGGCGGACCACCGAGACCGTCCGGTCCCTGCGGGACGACCGGCGCACCGAGACCCGCGTGGTCGTCAGTGACCTCGCCCGGGCGCTGGCCCCCGCCCCGAACCGGCAGCCCGGACGCATTCCGCTCACCCTGGGCGTGTTCGCCCTGGTCGGGGCCGCCGCCGCGTTCTTCGTCGATACTCGTCACCGGCGCGACCGGCACGGTCGGCCGCGCCCTCGCCGACCAGCTGACCGCCCTCGGCGCTCCCGTGCGCGCCGCCACCCGCCGCCCGGTCGCCGTCTCCCCCGAGATGGCGGACGCGATCACGGCGCTGCGCGCCGCCTCGCTGGAGCCGTTCACCGCGACCGTCACCCCGACGGTGGAACAGCTGACCGGCCGTCCGGCGGCGACGTTCCGGGCCTGGGCCGGGCGCCACCGGAAGGAGTTCGGCCATGGCTGAGGCGCGCCGCGAACCGGTCATCCTGCCGCCCGGGTGCGGCGGCCGCTTCCACGTACCGGGCGGCCCGTACGTGATCAAGCTGGCGGGTGAGCAGACCGGCGGCTCGCTGGCCGTGCCGGAGTCCACCTTCCAGCCCGGCGAGGGCGCTCCGCCGCACCTGCACCGCGGCCACGACGAGACCTTCCACGTGGTCAGCGGCGCGTTCCGGCTGCGCTGCGACGGCCGGGTCATCGAGGCGGGCCCGGGCGGGTTCATGCACGTCCCACGCACCCATCCGCACTCCTTCACCGCGATCGGCGACACCCCGGCCACTATCCTGGTGACCCTGACCCCGGCCGGTTTCGAGCACTTCTTCGTCGAGGCGGCCGCCCTCGCCGCCTCCAGGCGCCCGGACCGCCGACTGATGGAGTCGATCCTCGCCACCTACGACCAGGAGCTGGTCGACGGGGAACCCTGACCAGGCCTGGTCAGATGACTAAGCGCTTGCTTACACTCATGTCCCTGCCCTGCTGAACCCGAGCACGCCCCAGGAGATGCCATGACCGGAGTGAACCGCCAGATCCGCCTCGCCCGCCGACCGGTCGGGGAGGTCCGGACGGAGGACTGGGCGCACGGCGAGGAGCCCATGGGCGTGCCGGGCGACGGCGAGTTCCTGGGGCGGACCCGGTACATCTCGCTCGACCCGGCCATGCGCGGCTGGCTGGACGACCGGCCCTCGTACCTGCCGCCGGTGGGCCTGGGCGAGGTCATGCGGGCCGGGTCGGTGGTCGAGGTCATCGCGTCCAACCACCCGAAGTTCCAGGTCGGCGACCACGTGGTGGGCACCTTCGGGGTCCAGGAGTACGCGGTGTCCGACGGCAAGGGAGCGCTCGCCGTGGATCCCGCGCTCGCGCCGCTGTCGACGTACCTCGGGGCGCTCGGGATGCCCGGGATGACGGCCTACTTCGGGCTGCTGGAGGTCGGGGCGCTCAAGGAGGGCGAGACCGTGGTGGTCTCCGGCGCCGCCGGGGCCGTCGGCACCCTCGTCGGGCAGATCGCCAAGATCAAGGGCTGCCGGGTGGTCGGGATCGCGGGCGGTCCGGAGAAGTGCGCGCTGCTGACCGACGAGCTCGGCTTCGACGCGGCGATCGACTACCACGCCGAGGACGTCCGCAAGGCGCTGCGCACCCACGCCCCGGACGGCATCGACGTCTACTTCGACAACGTCGGCGGCCCGATCCTGGACGCCGCGCTGACCCGGCTGGCGATGCACGCCCGCGTGGTGATCTGCGGCGCGATCAGCCAGTACAACAACGAGAACGCCGTGCAGGGCCCGTCCAACTACCTGTCACTGCTGGTGCGGCGGGCCCGCATGGAGGGCTTTGTGGTCTTCGACTACGCCCGCCGCTACGCGGAGGCGGCCGCCGAGCTCGCGGGCTGGATCGGCGACGGCCGGATCAAGGTCAGGGAGCACGTGGTCGAGGGCACCGTGGACGACTTCCCGGCGACCCTCGGGATGCTGTTCCGCGGCGAGAACACCGGCAAGCTGGTGCTGCGCCTGGCATGACGGACCTCCTCGGGCGGCCGCCATCCCCGTACGGCCGCCCGGGGCCGTCAACTGGTCAGCTGGCTGCAGCTCGCGCCCGGTGTCTGCGGACGGCGTCGCGGTTGGCGCAGCGCTGGGAGCAGTAGCGCTGTCGTCCGGTGCGTGAGGTGTCGGCGAAGGCTGTGTCGCACTGAGTCGCCTCGCAGCGCCGCAGCCGGTGCATGCCGCGGCCCGCGAGGTGCAGTGCGGTGCCGACCGCGAACAGCGTGAACAGCAGGGAACCGAGCGGCTGTTCCGCGTCCCGGTAGTGCAGATGCCAGCCGGCACCGGAGTGGGAGGTCAGCCGCGGGTAGGCGGCGGCCTCGGCCAGCATCCGGTTCAGCAGATCGGCGCGCTCCTGCTCCCCCGCCGCGTCGACAACCCTCTCCCAGGCGTCGAGTGCGGCCTGGACACGGTCGAGATCGTCCGCTGTTACCGGGCGCTCCAGCGTGAGCCCGGCGGCGCGGCAGCGGTCTGCCAGCTCATCCGCGCTCTCCGGCCGGCGGTTGGCCAGGTCCGCGGCCAGGTTCACCGCATCCTCGCCGTAAGGGTTGAGCTGCATAAGACCATTACAACAGTGTGGTCGGTATGACACAGCAAACCGCCGGAGACACCGCAGCCCGGGCCCGCGACCCGTGGCGCTATCGCTGGATCGTGCTGGGCATCGCCACCTTCACCCAGGCTACGTCCGGCTTCTTCGTGGGCGGCATCGGAGCACTCGGCGTTCACCTTCAGAGCGCCCTGGACCTGAGCACCGCGCAACTGGGTCTACTGGTCTCGGCGGCCCAACTCGTACCGCTGGCCGGGCTGCTGGTGGCCGGCGAGCTACTGGACCGCTACAGCGAGCGCTGGGTGGTGGGGATCGGGGCAGGCATGGTCGGGCTGGCTCTGTGTGCGGGGAGCCTGGCACCGGGATATACGGTCCTGCTGGTCGCGCTGTTGGTGGTCGGCACGGGATACAGCACCGTCCAGCCGGGTGGGAGCAAGTCGGTGGCGTCTTGGTTCGACGCGTCACAGCGCGGCTTCGCCATGGGCATCCGGCAGGCGGGGCTGCCGCTGGGGGCGGCGCTCGCCTCGGCCGTACTCCCGTTCGTCGCCGAGGAGTTCGGTTGGCGGGCGACACTGCTGACCGGCGGCTTCGTAGCGCTGCTCGGAGCCGGCCTCTTCATGGGCTGCTACCGCCGGCCACCCGCACTGCCCGCCCCGCAGGACGAGGAACCGTCGGACCCGCTCGCGGCACAGCTCCGCGCCCGGCTGCGAATGCTCCGTGAACCGTCCACGGTGAAGATCACGCTGTCTGGAACCAGCCTGATCTCGGTGCAGTGCGGCGTGGGCATCCTGACGGTGCTCTACCTCCACCAGGCGTCATCGGTCGGCGCCGGGCAGGCGGCTCTGGTCCTGGTGGCCTCCCAAGGTGCGGGCGTTGCGGGCCGGATCTGCCTGGCGGCCTGGAGCGACCGGAGCAGGTCCGGGCGCTATGCCGTGGTGCTGGTCTGCATGGCCGCCGCGATCGCCGGGCTGGCCGTGCTGATGACACCGGCCGGGAGGGCACCGGTCATCGCTTCCGGCGTCTTCGTCTGGCTCGGCTTCTTCGGCTTCGGCTGGTACGGCCCGTGGGTCGCCTACGTCACCGAAGCGGCCCCGCCGGGCAAGACCGGCTTCGCCCTGGGTCTGGCCATGTCCGTCAACCAGATCGCCATCGTCACGGTGCCGCCCGTGCTCGGCCTGCTGGTCGACCTCACCAGCAGCTTCACTCCGGCTTTGGCGCTGCTGTCCCTGCTGACCGTCGTCGCCCTGGCGGTCACGGCCGAGGCGGAACTCCGCACCCGCTGACGCGGTCGACGTCGTCGCACCTGCTCCCAGGACTCACACCCTTGTACTCGGCATCCCCGCGCCATATGCTCGGATCCAAGTAATCGATACCAAGTATTTCATCGAGCCGACGCACTGGAGCTCCATGCCCACCCCTGAGCCCCCCGCCGTCCAGAAGCCCCCGAAACGCCCCGCCAACGCCCTCGCCCTTGCCGTACTCGGGTTGCTGCTGGAGCAGCCGATGCACCCCCATGCCATGGCCGGCGCGCTCCGCGAGCGCGGCATGGACCGCGCGTTCAAGCTGACGACCGGATCGCTCTACGACACCGTCCGCGCGCTCACGCGGGACGGGTGGATCGAGGCGGACGGCACCGAGCAGGTCGGCAACCGCCCGGCCCGCACCGTCTACCGCCACACGCCCGCCGGGCGGGAGGGCTTCACCGACTGGCTCGACGAGCTGATTCGAGAGCCCTCACCCGAGTACCCGCGGTTCCTCTCCGCCGTCGGATACCTCGGCGCGCTGGGCCGCGTCCGCGCGGCGGCGGCGTTGCGCGAGCGGGCCGCCGCGCTGCGGGAGCGGATCGCGCAGGACGCCGAGAGCTACCGCGCGGCCCGCGAGGAGCACAACGCGCCGCGCCTGTTCGTCATCGAGGCCGAGTACGCCGCCGCCATGGCACAGGCCGAGCTGGCCTGGGTGGAGCGCACCGCCGACGAGGTGGAGCGCGGGACGCTGACGTGGCCGGAAGGGGGCGGACGATGAGTGACAGCACGTCGAAGGACGAGGTCGTCGACGTCCTGATAGCCGGAGCCGGGCCGGCCGGGCTGGCGCTCGGCGGGGAGTTGGGGCGCGCGGGGGTACGGGCACTGGTCCTGGAGCGGGAGCCCGAACCGCCGGGCTTCTGCCGCGGGTTCAACCTCAACGCCCGGAGCCTGGAGCTGCTCGACCGCCGGGGCCTTGCCGCCCGCTTCCTCGCCGAGGGACCGACCGTCCCGACCACGATGTTCGTCGGTCCCTCCCGCCTCGACCTCGCCGCCATGCGCACGAAACACCCCTACGTCCTCGGCATCCCCCAGACCCGCGTGGAGGAGTTGCTCGCCGAGTGGGCCGTGGGGCTGGGCGCGCGCCTCGTCCGCGGCCGGCGCCTCACCAGGCTGCGGCAGGACGGTGACGGCGTGACGGTGGAGGTGGACGGCGTGGACGGCCCGTCAACCGTGCGCTGCCGATGGCTGGTCGGCTGCGACGGGGGCCGCAGCACGGTGCGCAAGACGGCCGGGATCGGCTTCCCGGGGACACCCGCACGCAAGTTCACCCTGCTCGGGGACGTGGTCCTCACCGACCCGTCGGCCGTCTCATTCGGCCCCAACAGCGGGCCCGGCGGCCGCTCGGTGTTCGCGATCCCGCGCCCCGGCTACGTCCGTCTCGCCACCGCCGACCCGGAACCGCCCGCAGACCCGCACGAGCCGGTGCCGCTCGACTCCTTCCAACGCGCGATCGATGCCGCGCTGGGACACCGGGCCGAGATCGCCGAGGCGCTGTGGCTGACCCGGTTCGGGGACGCGGCGCGGCTCGCCGAGCAGTTCCGGACGGGCCGGGTACTACTCGCCGGGGACGCCGCGCACATCCACCCCCCGGCCGGCGCCATCGGCGTCAACGCGGCGATCGACGATGCCGTCAACCTGGGCTGGAAGCTCGCCCTGGTGGCGCGCGGGCAGGCGCCGGACACGCTGCTCGACACCTACCACGACGAGCGCCACGCGGCCGGCGAACGCCTACTCCGCAACACCCGCGCGCAGGCGGTGCTCGCCCAGGCGAACGGGGACGACGACCGCCTGGCACCCGTCCGCGATCTGCTCGCCGAGCTGGCCGAGTCCGGGGACACGGCCGGGCCGTTGGCCGAGGCGATCACCGCTGTCGGCACCCGTTACCCCGCCTCCGGAGACCCCCGACACCCGTGGGCTGGACGGATGGTGCCGGACATCTCGCTAGGTCAGGACGGCGAGGACACCCTTGCGGCACTGCTGACCCGGTCGGCCGGCGGCGCACTGCTGGTCAACGGCGCGACGGGCTCGCACGCCCTCTCCACCGCCGCCCGTCCATGGGCGGACCGGGTCACCACCGCCCATACCCACCCGCACGCCCTGGAGCGCGCCCACGCGATCCTCGTCCGTCCGGACGGGCACGCAGCGTGGATCGGCGCCCCGTCGACACCTGTGGACACAGCCGCGGAGCAGCTGCGGGAGACCCTCGCACGCTGGTTCGGGCGCCCGGCGACACCCGTTGACGGTGCCCCGAGGACTGGCTCGATCAGCGGCTTCGCCTCGGTCCCGCCGGCGAACCGCACCGCTTCGAGGACCTTGGGCGCGAACTGGCGGATGCAGGTGTAGGAGCCCTCCAGCAGTCACTCAGATGCCGGCCAGGACGGCGCGCAGCCGCTCGTCCTCGCGGACGATGCTGTTCGCGACGCCGAAGCCGACGATGCGCCGGTCCCCCTCGGCGAGTTCGGTGACGCGCAGACGCTGGTGGGTGCTCAGGGCGGCGGCGCCGAGGGTCTGGAGGGCCTCGCAGGCGCCCGCGACGTCCGCTCCGGTCTCGGCGGAGTGGAGGGCCGCCTCGACGAGCCGGTCGAGGTCGACGGTGTCGGGGTCGGCGACGTCCAGCAGGGCGAGGACGGCGGCCGGGGCCTTCTCGGGGGCGGTGAGCAGCTGCTCCTGGTCCACGCGGCCGAGGGCGATGAGCAGTTCGGCCCGGACGCCGTGGTCGGCCTCCGCCACCCAGCGGCTCCGCAGGGCGGCGGGGGCGGCCTCGGTGTCCCGGGTGTGGCCGACCGTCCAGGCGGCGAGCGACCGGACGTCCGCCTCCTCGTGCGCCAACAGCGGTTTCAGCACGGGGATCTGAGCGGCCACAGCGGCCCGGACGGCGCCCGGCGCGACCTCGCACTCGTCCTCGCTCTCGGCCAGTCCGCCCAGCAGGCAGAGGACTTCGGCCGCCCCGTACTCGGCGGCGGCGGCGATCCGGGCGAGGTACGGGACGGCGTCCGCGCTGGCGGCGTACACCGTGCCCTGGTGGAGGATGCACGAGTACAGCTCGGAGATCGCCTCCTCGGCGTCCCCGCCGCCCTCGGCGAGGGCACGCAGCAGGTCGGGCAGGTCCTCGGCGGGACCGTAGGCGTGCGAGACGGAGGCCCAGGGGCGGGCGTCGAGGTTGGCGAGGGCGTCGGCGGGATCCATGGGCGTGATCTTCGCAGCCAGTCTGACAGACTCCGCCGTCGATGCGACGCCTCACAGCCGCCGGGTGCGGAGCACTCCGGTCAGCATCGGCAGGGTGAACTCGCCGTGGGCGGTCTCCGGTCGACCGGCGAGGAACTCGCGGATCCGGCCCAGCAGGGCGTCCCGTTCCCGCTCCGGCAGGACCAGTACCCCCGCGCGGGTCGCCAGGGTCGCGACCAGCGAGTCGGCGGTGCGGTGCTGCCCGTGCGCGAACTCGATCTGCTCCGACGAGCCGAACCGGGCGGGCCCGCCGTTCTTCGGAAGGTGCGCTCCGGCCGTCTGGACGCGCCAACTGGCGGGCGTGTCACGCGGGCCGACGGCCGCGCTCCCGCTGACCTTCGCCAGTCCGGCCACCCAGTCGACCCGGTCGTCCATCAGGTTCCACAGGCCGGCCAGGACGCCGCCGGGTGCGAGGACCCTGGCGATCTCCGGCCCCGCGACGACCATGTCGAACCAGTGCATCGCGTTGCCGACCAGTACGGCGTCGACCGAGGCGTCCGGCAGCGGGATCGACTCGGCGCTGCCTGACAGGCCACGGACGGTCGGCAGCGAACGGCGCAGCTCGGTGAGCATCGCCGGGTCGGGCTCGACCGCGATGACCTCGGCGCCCATCGCGATCAGCGTGGCGGTCAGCTTGCCGGTTCCGGCGCCGAGGTCGAGCACGCGCGGGCCGGGTGCGGGTGCGAGCGCCCAGCGCACCGCGTCCTGCGCGTAGTCCGGACGGTGCTCGGCGTAGGCGGCCGCTGCCGCACCGAACGACGAGGCGTGGAGTAACTGTTCATCATGCTTCACACCGTCAAGCTAACGGTGCGACGGGCGGGTGGTCACCGTATTCGCCATTTCGGCGGCCGGCACCCGACAGTGCTGCCGGGCTGCTAGAGCCAGCCGCGCTCGTCGGCGACGCGCAGGGCCTCGGTGCGGTTGCGGGTGCCGGTCTTGGCGATGGCGGAGGAGGAGTAGTTGCGGACCGTGCCCTCGGAGAGGTAGAGCTTTCCGGCGATCTCGGTGACTCCCGCGCCCGAGCGGGAGGCGTCGAGGACGTCGCGCTCGCGGGCGGTGAGCGGGGAGGCGCCGGCCGCGAGGGTGGCGGCGGCGAGTTCCGGGTCCACCACCCGCTCCCCCACCGCGACCCGGCGGATGGCGTCGGCGAGCATCTCCGCCGGGGCGTCCTTCACCACGAAGCCGAGCGCGCCCGCCTCCATGGCGCGGCGCAGGTAGCCGGCGCGGCCGAAGGTGGTGAGGATGACGACCCGGCAGCCGGGGGCCTGCTGGGCGAGGACGGCGGCGGCCGCCAGGCCGTCCAGTCCGGGCATCTCGATGTCCAGCAGGGCGACGTCCGGGTGATGCTCGCGGGCCGCCTGCGCGACCTGGTCGCCGCGTCCGACGGCGGCGACCACCTCGAAGTCGTCCTCCAGGTCGAGCAGGGCGCGCAGCGCGGTGCGGACGAGTTCCTGGTCCTCGGCGAGCAGCAGGCGGATCGTCATGTCGTCCCTTCGGAGACGGAACCGGTGTCGGTGTCGGACTGCGGGACGGTGACCAGCAGTCGCCACCCGCGCGGGTCGAGCGGGCCGGCCTCGACCGTACCGCCCGCCGTCGCGACCCGTTCCCGCAGGCCAGTCAGGCCCTTGCCGCCCCCGACGCCGACCCCGGCTCCGCCACCGCCACCGCCCGCACCGTCGTCACGGATCTCCACCGAGGAGGCGGTGAGGGCCACCGAGCAGCGGGCGGCCCGGGCGTGCCGGACCACGTTGGTGATGCCCTCGCGCACCACCCAGCCGAACAGCTCGCGGTGCTCCGGCCCGACCGCGTCCGCAGCCCGCGGCAGGTCGGCCACCACCCCGGCGGCGCGCAGCAGTTCGCGGCCGCGGGCCACTTCGCCGGCCAGGCTCACCTCGCGGTAGCCGGTGACGGCGCCGCGCACGTCGGAGAGCGCCTGGCGGGACAGTGTCTCGACGGCCGCCATCTCCGCCACCGCGTGCTCCAGGTCCTTGCCCGCCAGGCGTTGGGCGAGCCGGGACTTGACGGTGATCGCGGTGAGCGAGTGCCCGAGCAGGTCGTGCAGGTCCCGGGCGATCCGGTTGCGTTCGGCCTCGGAGGCGAGCCGCGCGACCTCGGCCCGGGCGGCGACCAGGGCCTGGTTGGTGGCGGCGATCTCGGCGAAGGCGCCGCAGGTGAGCGCGGTGAACAGCAGGGCCAGCGCCTGGAATCCGCCGGGCCCGGTGTGCCAGGCGGGTACGGCCCAGGGCAGCAGCAGCGCGGCCAGTGTGCCGACGGTCACCGCCCGGGCGGCGTACTTCCGCCAGAGCACCGCGATCTCCGAGACGATCACGGTGGCCAGGTAGAAGGCGTCCCCGTGGGCGAACGGCAGTGCGGCGAGGAACAGGACGGTCATCACCACCAACAGCGGTTTGATCCAATGCGGTTGGCCGCGGCCGAGGGCGAGTGCAGTGAGCACGTAGCAGAGGCAGAACGCGGCGACCACGACGTACCCGGCGACCGCGGCCGCCCCGGAGACGTCGCCGGCCAGGGCCACGGCGGTGAGTGCCGGGAAGACCAGCATCCCGGTGCCCAGCAGGAGCCGCCGCCAGCCCTCCGCCCACTGGTGGGCGGGGCTCGGCGCGGTCTCATGGTCGAGGTCGGTCACCCTCGTGTCCCCCTGTCAGAGCGTGGCGAACAGCGTACGCAGCTGCCGTCCGTTGATCACCACGGCCACACCCAGCAGCGCGACGCCGCACAGGCCCTGTTCGATCTTCATCCAGACCGGGAAGGTCCCCGGCACGGCGATGATCGCGACGATGGCGGCGATCATCACGGCCGAGAGGATCCGCAGCCGCCGGAAGGCGCCGCGGGAGCCGCCGGCCGCGCGGACGGCGAGCAGCAGGGTGACGGCGGCGCTGGCCACGACGAGGGTGCCGCGGATCCAGACCGCCGGGGTCACGACGTCGGTGTGGGAGCGGAGGGCGAAGGCGGCCGCCAGCGTCAGGACGCTGAGGCCGAGGTAGGCGGTCACGAACCGCCGGACGGTGCGGAAGGCCCGACGGGTGTCGGGGTGGTGCAGATCGGTTGAGGTCATGCCCTCATCGTGGCCGCGGGGCCGGCCCGCCCGGCAGTGTGCCGGCACACCGTCGCACCATGACAATTGTCAGCCCAGGGTCTCCCACACCGAGGGAGAGGACGACGCTGTCGCCGTCAGTGACGCGAGAAGAGACATCACGACTCCGTTCGGAGGCATGTTCCGCTGGATCCCCGGAGTCGGCGGGCGGGACCGGGAGCGTCCCCCAATGTCCCACCCGGTGCTGGGTGCTCAAAACCGGGCGGGCCACCCGGCGTAACCGGATGGCCGGGCCCGACCCCGCGTCAGTCCAGCAGACGCACCATGTGCAGCTTGGCCACCACCCGCCCGTCCACCAGGACGGCCCGCGGCTCCCGACCCCACACCTCGAACCCGCAGGAGGTGTAGAGCCGCAGCGCCGGTTCGTTGCCCTCCGAGACGGTCAGCAGCACCTGGCGCAGCCGCCCGTCCTCGGCGGCCGCCGCGAGCACCCGCTCGACCAGGGCGCGGCCGATCCCCCGCCCGCCGGCGGCGCGCGCCACCGCCATGCCGTACAGGGTGGCCTTGTGCCGCTCCTGGTCGCGCCGGTGGACCCGCAGTCCGGCGGTGCCGAGCAGGGTGCCGTCGCCGCTGAAGGCGCCGAGCAGGACGCCCGGCCCGTCCTCGGCCTCGGCCAGGCGCTGGAGCGTGGCGGCCGGCGGCTCGGCGCTCTCCTCGGCGTGGCTGGAGGTGAAGGCGCTGGGCGTCTCCCGCAGGGCGGTGAGCCGGAAGGCCCGGTACGGTTCGGCGTCCGCCCGGCCCAGGCGGCGGACGGTCACGGGCTCAGCCGAGACGGACACGGGTGCACCTCGTCACGTACGGCATGGCGATCCGCTCCCGGCCGGCCAGGTCCGGGTGGGTGGCGAGCAGTTGCTCGACGTCGGCCAGCAGGCGGGCGCGCTCGGCCTCGGGCAGGGCGATGACGTAGCTGCGCGAGGCGACCATGTCGATGATCCCGGCGGGGGTGGTGGGGTGCTCCCAGCGGATCTCCAGTCGTTCGGGCGGGCCGAACGGGGCCGGGAGCAGCGGCGCGGTGTCGATCCGCTGGCGGGTGGAGCGGTGCATCAGGGCGCCGAGTTCGGCGGCCCAGGGCTGGGACTCGTCCCGGACGTTCCACACCAGTGCGAGCGTTCCGCCGGGGGCGAGTACCCGGGCGATCTCGGGGACGGCGGCCGCCTGGTCGAACCAGTGCCAGGCCTGGGCGACCACCACCGTGTCCACGCTGCCGTCCGGCAGCGGGATGTGTTCGGCCGAGCCGGCCCGGACGGCCGCCTTGGGTACGGCGGCGGCGAGTCGGGCGCGCATGCCCTCGTCGGGTTCGACCGCGACCACGTCCAGGCCGGCTTCGACCAGCAGCCGGGTCAACTTGCCCGTCCCGGCGCCGAGATCGAGCACCTTGCGGGCCTCGCGCGGCACCGCCGAGCCGATCAGCGCCTGCGGGTAGCCGGGGCGGCCGTGCTGGTAGGAGTCGGCGGCGACGCCGAAGGATCGGGCCTGCAGTCGCCCGGCCCAGCGCCGGGTCGCGCCCTGGCGGGTCATTCCGCAGGCCCGGCCGATCTCCTCCCAGGTCGCCGCCTTTCCGCGCCGCAGTTCCTCGACCAGTCCGGTGCGCCGTTCCTCCAGGGCCGCGATCACCCCTGACAGCCGCCGCAGGCCGTCCAGTCCTCCCCCGTCGGCCACATCGTCCGCCACCCGCTGACCGAGATCGTCCGTGTTCATGGCCCCGCACTGTAGGCACCGGGCATGCGATCCGTCAACATCCATTGCCCTCGAAGGCAACGAGTATTGCGCCACGCCGAACGCAGGCCCGAGGCCCCCCGCACGAGTGACGGCAGACCGCCGCGCGCGACACTTAGCACGAACTCACCACCACGCGCGGCAACTTGGGCCGGAAACCCTTCGCATGAGCGAATCCCGGCCGGGTTGCCGGTGCGGGCGCGCCGAGGCGAGAAGCCTGGTGGCCGGGCGGTGGTCGACCCGGACTGCGACTGGTGTGCGAGATGTCTGCCATGTCCGGCAAGTTGCCACAAGTCGCTTGATAGACAGTATTTTTGAGCTTACGTCAGGATTGTCCTGAACTTGGCTATGCTGCAGCACCACGCCTCCGGAGCCGGTCGTCGCCCGTCCCCGTTCTGTTCCGATCGTTTGAGGATGCCGAATGCTTCGAGCTGGATCGTCACCCACCAGACGGCGCCCCGCGCCTCTGCTCGGCTGGCTGCTGCCCACCGCCGTCACGGCGGCGGCGGTGGCGGCCGCCGCGGTGGTGGTGTCCGTCGGGGCCCGGGCCGAGGTGCTGTGGTGCGGGGCCACCGCCACCGTACTGGTGGCCGTGGTGACCGCCGAGTCCGCCCGCCGGGGCCGGGCCCTCGCCGAACTGCGCGACGAACACACCCGACGGGTCGACGAGTTGCAGCGCAAGCTGGCCGGCCAGGAGGACGAGATCGAGCGGCTGGCCTCGGCCGAGCTACGCAAGGTGGTCGGCGGCGCCCGGTACGGCTCCTCCATCGACGTACTGCTCAAGCCCTTCGAGCGACCGAACCCACTGCTCTCCCGGAAGTTCCGCGGGTCGATGGAGATGGTGGTGCGCGGCATCGCCCAGGCCGTCGACGACGAGGTCAGCCGGCGCGACTCCGCCGAGCGCGCCTTCGTCAACCTGGCCCGCCGGGTCCAGGCGATCATCCACCGCCAGGCCAAGGACCTGCGGGAGATGGAGGACCGGCACGGCAACGACCCGGCAGTCTTCGACGACCTGCTGCGCCTGGACCACGGCAACGCCCTGGTCGGCCGCCTCGCCGACTCCATCGCCGTCCTCTCCGGCGCCCGGCCCGGCCGCCAGTGGACCCGGCCGATCGCGCTCTACAGCGTGCTGCGCGGCGGAATGTCCCGGATCCTGGAGTACCAGCGGGTCGACCTCCACCCGGTGGCCCAGATCTCCGTCACCGGCCCGGCCGTCGAACCGCTGATCCACGCGGTGGCCGAGCTGCTCGACAACGCCACCCGCTACTCCCCGCCGCACACCCACGTCCACCTGAGCGCCTCCGAGGTGCAGAGCGGGATAGCGATCGAGGTCGAGGACGGCGGCCTCGGACTCACCGACGAGGCCCGGGTCCGTGCCGAGCGCTCGATGCGCGAGGCGATGGTCTCCAAGGACTTCGACGACCTCACCGAGTCCCCCCGGCTGGGCTTCGCCATCCTCGGCCGGCTCTGCCAGGCGTACGGCTTCCAGGTGTCGCTGCGCCGCTCCGCGTACGGCGGCGTGCGCGCGGTACTGGTCGTACCGCAGGAGCTGCTCACCACCGCTCCCCCGACCGGGCGGGCGCACGGCATCGGCGCCTTCTCCGGCCCGCGCCCGCTCCCGGCGACCCCGCCCCGGCACGCGGCCCCCTCCCGGCCCTGGGGCGCGCGGAACGCCGCGCCGTCCTCCGGTGTCGGTCCGTCCTACGGCTCGACCAACCCGTGGGGGCCCTCCGGCCCGGGGGCCGGGGACGACGAGGTGATCGTCACCGAGCGGACGGCCAACGGCCTGCCGCAGCGCCGGCGCAGCCGGCCGACCGGGCGGGCCCCCTTCGCCACGCCTCCGCGCACCACCCAGCCCAGCGGCCCCACCGCGGGGCCGGCGGCGGGCCCGGCGGCCCAGGCACCACGCCCGGCCAAGAAGGAGCCCGGCCTGTGGCTGGAGGCGTTCATGGACGGCTACAAGGGCACCGGCGCGTCGGCGGGTCCGGCCGGACAGAGCGGTGCCGAGCAGAGCAGTGCCGGACAGACCAGTGAAGAGACGGCAGGGAAAGGCGAGCAGTGATTCCGCACCGCAGCAACATGGACTGGATCCTCAACGACCTCGCACACAGCGTCCCGTACGTGCGCCACGTCATCGTGCTGTCCGCCGACGGCCTGCGGATCGCCCAGTACGGCGCCGACCCGGACACCGCCGACCGCCTCGCCGCCGCCTGCGCCGGGCTGCAGAGCCTGGCCGCCGCGGTCGGGCACGAGTTCCCGCACGGCAACGGCTCGATGCGGCTGGTCGTCATCGAGGTGGACGGCGGCTACTTCTACCTGATGTCGGCCGGCGACCGCGCCTTCCTCGCGGTGCTCGCCGACGAGGGCGTGGACGCCGGGCTGGTGAGCCACCAGATGCGCGACCTGGTGGACCGGATCGGCGAGCACCTGTCCACGCCGCCGCGCAACCCCGAGGTGGTCGCGTGAAGCGGCCCCCGGCCCGGTACGGCGGTGGGGTGGACACATGAACGAGCGCAGTGAGGCGGTGACATGACGGCCGACCAGGGCGGCTGGGACGGACCCGAGCCCGACCGCCTCTACGTGATCACCCGGGGCCGCAGCGGCCCCTCCGGGCCGGGCGTCTTCGACCTGGTCACCCTGATCGTCTCCCGGGCGGAGCCGACCCCCGCCATGCAGCCCGAGCACGCGGCCATCCTGCGGCTGTGCCGCTCCCCGCTCTCGGTGGCGGAGGTCTCCGCCTACCTCGAACTGCCCACGAGCGTGGTCATCGTCCTGCTGGCGGACCTGCTCGACGACGGGCTGATCGAGGCCCGCGCCGCCGTCCCGGCGGCGGAACTCCCCGACCGTGCCCTGTTGGAGGCGGTGATCCATGGACTTCAGCGGCTCTGACACGGTCGTCGGCCCGGCGAGCGCGGACCTGCTGCCGGACACCGTCACCACGGCGGTCAAGGTGGTGATCGTCGGCGGCTTCGGCGTCGGCAAGACCACCCTGGTCGGCTCGATCAGCGAGATCCGCCCGCTGACCACCGAGGAGACCATGACCCAGGCCGGCGTCGGCGTGGACGACCCGACCGGGGTCGAACGCAAGACCTCGACCACGGTGGCCATGGACTTCGGCCGGATCAGCATCAGCGACAAGCTCGTGCTGTACGTCTTCGGCACCCCCGGGCAGGAGCGGTTCTGGTTCCTCTGGAACGGCCTGTTCGAAGGGGCGCTCGGCGCCGTGGTGCTGGTGGACACCCGCCGGCTGGAGGTCAGCTTCGAGGTGATCGGGCGGCTGGAGGACCGCGGCGTGCCCTTCGTGGTGGCCGTCAACGGCTTCCCGGAGGCGCCGAGTTACCCGCTCGACGAGCTGCGCCAGGCGCTCGACCTGCCGGCCGACGTGCCGATCGTCGCCTGCGACGCGCGCAGCCGCCAGTCCAGTCGGGACACCCTGATGACGCTGATGCGGTACCTGTACGAACTCGCCGCCCCACGCGTGGGCTGACTCCCCCGCTCCCTTCCGTACCTCGTGACCGGAGATCCTGTGACCACCCCGTTCCCCGACGACGCAGCCGCCCCCGTCCCGCCGCCCGGCTGCCCGGCCCACGGCCGGGACATCGAGCCGATCGGCCCCGGCGGCCTGCGGCGCCTGTACGGCCCGGAAGCCGAGGCCGACCCGGCGGGCCTCTACGAGAAGCTGCGCGCCGAGTACGGCGAGGTCGCCCCGGTGCTGCTGCACGGCGACCACCGGGTCTGGCTGATCCTCGGCCACGGCGCCAACATCACCGCGATGCGCACCCCCTCGCTGTTCTCCCGCGACTCCCGGCTCTGGAGCGCCTTCCGCAACGGCGAGGTCCCGGCCGACTCCCCGCTGCTGCCGGTGGTCGCCTGGCAGCCGATCTGCGTGTTCGCGGACGGCGAGGAGCACCGCCGACTGCGCGGCGCCGTCCTGGACGGCCTGAACGGCTTCGACCGACGCGGCGTCCGCCGCCACGTCCGCCGCTTCACCACCGACCTCGTCCAGGTGGTCGGCACCACCGGCCGGGCCGAGCTGATCTCCCAGTTCGCCGAGCACCTGCCGATGCTGGTGATGACCAAGCTGATCGGCATGCCGGACGAGTACGGGCCGCAACTGGTGGACGCCGCGCGGGACCTGATGAAGGGCAGCGAGACGGCGATCGCCAGCAACGAGTACGTGGTGGCGAGCCTGCGCCGAACCATCGCGGTCAAGCGCGACCACCCCGGCGACGACCTGACCAGTCGGCTGCTGGCGCACCCGGCCGGGCTGACCGACGACGAGGTGATGGAACACCTGCGGGTGGTGCTGCTGGCGGCCAACGAGACGACCGTCAACCTGATCGCCGACTCGCTGAAGATGGTGCTCACCGACCCGCGCTTCCGCGCCCACCTGTCCGGCGGTCAGATGACCCTGGGCGAGGCGCTGGACCAGGTGCTCTGGGACTCCCCGCCGATGTCGCTGGTGGCCGGGCGCTGCGCGACCGCCGACACCGAGCTCGGCGGGCAGCAGATCAAGGCCGGGGACTTCCTGCTGCTCGGCCTGGCGGCGGGCAACGTCGACCCGGTGGTCCGGCCCGATCTGGCCACCCCGCTGTACGGCAACCGCTCGCACCTGTCCTTCGGCGCCGGACCGCACGAGTGCCCCGGGCAGGACATCGGACGGCACGTCGCCGAGGCCGGGATCGACATCCTGCTCAGCCTGCTTCCGGATCTCCGACTGGCCGTCCCCGAGGAGGAGTTGACCTGGAGTTCGGCCTGGATCTCCCGCCATCTGACGGCGCTGCCGGTGGAGTTCACCCCGCGTGAGATCGAGCCGGACCCGGAGTCGGTGGCGGAGGCGGAGCGGGCGGCGGAGGAGCGGGCCGCCCGGGCGGAGGAGGAGCTCCAGGCCGCCGAGCGGGCGGCGGCCGCCGCATCGGCTCCGCCGGCGGCGGCCGTTCCGGCGCAGCGACGCAGCTGGTGGGACGCGCTGACGGGCTTCTTCCGACGCTGAACCCGGGCGGGCGGTGGTCACCCTGCCGCCGCCCGCCCGGGTTCAGTCCTCGTCGCCGCTCTCGCCGTCGGTGCGGCGGCGGTGCAGGGTGAAGGTGTCCACCGGGGTGAGGTCCCCGTGCGGGCCCTCGAAGGTGTAGTAGGTGACCCGCATCGTGGTGGTGCCGCCGCGCCGGTCGCCGGGGTCGACCTCGAAGGCGGCGAAGCCGTGGGTGTGGACGCGGTCCTGGTAGGCCGCCCACGGCGCGTCCTCGGTGAGCCAGATCGACTCCCGGTAGGGGGCGCCCGGGGCGGGCTTGTCCTCCAGGCCGACGACCACCCGGCCCTGGGGCCGGTCGAACAGGTCGTCCTGGGTGGTGGCCGCGTTTCCGCCGGCGCCGATGACCATGTGGACGGTGCCCCGGCCGGTGTCGGCGAGGCCGGGGTCGGTGCCGGTGGGCACCGGGGTGCGGGTGTCGTTGGGCAGGGTGCCGCGGACGGGGTGGGAGCGCTCGTAGTAGTGCTCGTGGCCGCTGACCACGAGGTCGACCCCGTAGGCGTCGAACAGCGGCCCCCAGGCCTCGCGCACGCCGAGGTCGCTGCCGGAGCCGTGCTTGGAGCTGGAGATCATCGGGTGGTGCATGCAGACCACGATCCAGTCGATCGCCCGGTTGCTCCTGGCCGTGCGCAACTCCCGCTCGAGCCAGCGCTGTTGGGCGCCGCCCGAGTAGCCGCGCAGATAGGTCTCGCCGGAGTTCTGGATGGCCACATCGTCGTTGGCGAGGCTGATGAAGCGCACCGAGCCGACGGTGAAGGCGTACCACATGCCCCGGGTCTCCTCGTCGCGGTCGGCGGCGGAGTCGGGCAGAGCGAAGAAGGTCTGGTAGCCGAGGGCGCCGATCGAGCCGTTGCCGCTCTCGTTCTCGTGGTTCCCGGCGCAGGGCATCCACGGGCGCAGCCGGGTGGAGCGGCTGTTGTTGATGAACCAGTCGGCCCAGGTGGCGGTGCGGCTCTGGCCGTGGCGGCCGCTGTAGGAGGCGTAGCAGAGGTCCCCGTTGATCAGGTTGAACAGCGGGCCGACGCGTTCGACGGCGGCGACGATGTCGGCGGCGTGCGGGGAGCCGATCTGGCTGCTCGTGTACACCGGGTACTTGCCGAGCGGTGAGGGCATGCCGTCGGGGAAGACGATTTGGCGGCGGAGGTTGGGGGTGGCCTGGTCGCCGAAACTGGTGAAGGTGAAGGGTGCCCGGCCGCGCGGGGCGGTGGTGAAGCTGCCGCTCTCGGGGCTCGCGCCGTCGTGGCCCGCGGTGTACAGGTAGGTGGTGGCCGGGCGCAGTCCGGTGAGCCGGGCGTGGTGGACGTACACCTCGTCCTTGCCGAGGGCGTCGCGGTAGGTGCGGGTCTCGGCCTCGACGACCCGGCCGTGGCCGCCGTCCGGCGAGCCGAGCCGGACCAGCGGGCGGCGGACGGACTGCGGGGTGATCCAGGAGACGGTCATCTCGGCAGAGGGGTCCGTGCCGAACTGCAGGTGCACTCCGCTCACGCTGGGCGCCCCGACCCGGTGCGGGGTGGTCTGCAGCAGGGGGCTCGGTGCCGGATCGTCCGCCGCGGCCGGCTGGGCGGCCGCGCCGCCCGCGACCAGCGCGGCTCCGGCCGCCGACGTGCCCTTGAGGATGGACCTGCGTGCGATCGTCATGGCGCTCCGTCTGCCGTGTGGGGGCTGTGAACCGCAGCACTTTAGCGACATGAGCATGCAAAGGCGATCGATTTTCTGACGGTTGCTCATGTCCTCGCGGCAGTACGGATACGAACACGCCCCGGCCCCGGCGGCCGGGGCTCCGCCGGGGCCGGGACGGGCCCATGGGTCGGGGAATCAGGGATCGGGGATCAGGGGCACTGCTTCCAGGCGAGGTGGTAGACGGTGTTGATGCTGCCGTCCGTCGAGTCCATCGTCATGAAGCTGGTGGTGTGCGCCGGGTCCGAGGTGCCGGCGCCGACGCGCAGTTCGGTGTTGACGTTGAAGTTGCGCTCCTCTCCGCAGGGGGCGAAGACCAGGGCGGCGACGTCGACGGTGTCGGTCACCTGCCAGTTGTCGTCCGTCGGACCGTCGAAGCGGTGGCTCCGGTAGGTGGTCCCGGGATCGCCCTGGAAGTAGTAGCCGGCCCGCTGGATGCCGGTCGCCCCCGCCTCCAGGTGGGCGAAGCCGCGGTAGTCGGCGGAGGCGATCGCGTAGGTGAAGCCCTGGGGGACGTGCACGCGCAGGTCGAGCTGACAGTTCCTCCGGAAGTCGGTCGGCTTCGAGCCCACTCCCACCTGGGCGAGGTAGCTGCTGTACGTCACGGTGAAGGCGGTGTTGTCCGGCGACACGGCCACCGCGGCCGTCCCCGCCGGGCAGCCGGAGCCGTTGACCGTCGCGACGTCGATGACGATCCGGTCCGGCGGGGTCGGGAGCGAGTCGCCGCCGAAGGTCGACGTGCCGACCAGCGTGGCGGAGACCGCGGTCGCGACGGCCAGTGTGCGGAGCAGCATGGGCTTCCCCTTCGATCGTCCACGGAGCCGGGGACGGCGTGGCGCCGGTTCGGGCTGCACGCGCGACCCCGTTGGAATTGACGTGGATATGTCAGCACATCGAGCGCACCGTGTACAGGGGGTGACGCATGGTCACCGAATCCTCGGGGGTGCGACGACAGCGAACACCCCGACGACCTGCCGGTGTGCCGGACGCCGAGGCGACCCGATTCGCGGCCGAAGATCACCAAACGCTAGGCTCCGTCCGCAACACGACGCGAAGGGGAGCTTCAGTTGGCGCGGGTTGCGGTGGTCGGCGGGGGTATCGGCGGGCTGGGAACGGCGCTCATGCTCGGTCGGCGGGGCCATACGGTCACGCTGTTCGAACAGGACGCACGGCAGGTCGGAGACGATCCGGACCAGGACTTCTACGACTGGAAAAGACCCCGGGTCCCGCAGGCCGTCCAGCCCCACTCGTTCCTCGCCCCCGTGCGCACCGTGCTGCACACCGAGGCCCCGGAGGTCTACGCGGACCTGCTGGCCCGCGGAGCCCGGGAGTACCACGACTTCGACTGGTTCGGTGAGCATCCGCCACACCGGGACGGCGACGACGAACTCGTCACCCTGCGCACCCGACGCATCGTCCTGGAGGCCGCCCTGACCGCGGCCGTACGGCGGGAACCCGCCGTCGAGGTGCGGCGAGGCGTCCGGGTGAGCGGTCTGGTCATCGAGGAGGGCGGCCCCGCCCGGGTCACCGGGGTGCGGGTGGGCGGGGAGACGCAGCTCGCGGACCTCGTCGTCGACGCCGCCGGCCGCCGCTCGCCGGTTCCCGGCTGGCTGGTCGCGGCCGGCTGCCGACCGGCCGTGGTCGACAGCCACCGCACCGGGATCGCCTACCTGAGCCGCTGGTACCGGCTGCGGGCCGACGGCCCGCGCGACCCGGGCCAGGTGCAGAACGGCTCGGCCGCGGCCTTCGCGCTCGCCGGGATCTTCCCGTCCGACAACGACACCTTCGCGGTGAACGTGGTGCTCTCCACGGGCGACCCGACCCGCGGCGCGCTCACCGACCCCGACGTGTTCGAGGCCGTCGCCCGCCGCTTCCCCGCCTGCGCCGCCTGGCTCGACCTGGACCCGGAACCGCGGTCCGCCGTCCTGGCGATGGCCGGCCTGGAGAACCGCTGGACCTCCCTCGTCGACGGGGACGGACCCGTCGTCGCCGGTCTGGTCAACGTCGGGGACAGCCTCATGCACACCAACCCCACCCTGGGCCACGGCGCGGCGCTCGCCCTGCGCACCGCCCAGTACCTCGGCGCCCACGCCGACGAGGTCGCCGCGGACCCGACCGGTTACCACGCCTGGACCGCCGAGCACCTCCGCCCGCTGTTCGACGCGCAGGTGGCGGCCGACCGCGCCACCGAGCGACGCCTCACCGAGGACGCACCGCCCCCCGACCGACGGGCCGCCGCCACGGCCGCCTGCGCCTTCGAGGACCCCGTCGTCATGCGGGCCCGGGCCCAGGTCCGCCACCTCGTGCGATCGGCCGAGGAGGCCTATGGCTCCGAGGAGGTGGACCGGCACGTCACCGCCTGGCTGGACGCCCGTCCGGACTTCTCGCCGCAGCTCGACGGGCCGACCCGGGACCAGTGGGACGCGCTCATCCCGGCCTGAGCGGTAGGGCGTGTCCTGCGTGTCCCGCAGGACACGCCCGGACCGGGCACCCCAGGGTGTCCCGGTCGGGAGCACGGCGGCGGGGCTCCCCGGGTGACCTGCGGGCGTGGGGGCGGCGGTCCGGACGACGGGGGCCCGCATAGTCGGATGGTTGGTCATACCGTCCGATCTTGAGATGAGCCGACGATGTCCCTGCCCCGCCGGCGGACCGCCGCCACGGCCCTCACCCTGCTGCTCGCCCTCCCGGGCTGCGGCGCCCCGCAGTCACCCGAGCCGCCCGCCCCCACCACGGACGGCGCCACCCCCACCCCGACCGGGCCGAAGGCGTTCACCTTGGTGGCCACCGGCGACGTGCTGCCGCACACCGAGATCATCCAGCAGGCCAAGGAGGACGCCGGCGGCGACGGCTACGACTTCACCGCCATGCTGGCCGGCGTCAAACCGCTGATCAGCGGCGCGGACCTGGCGATCTGCCACATGGAGACGGTCTACGGCGCCAACGGCGGCCCGTACACCGGGTACCCCTCGTTCAAGTCCCCGCCGCAGGTGGCCAAGGCGCTCAAGGACGCCGGGTACCGCTCCTGCGACACCGCGTCCAACCACACCCTGGACGACGGCCCGGCCGGCATCCGCCGCACGCTGGACGCCATGGACGCCGTCGGCCTCGCCCACACCGGCTCCGCCCGTACCGCCGAGGAGGCCGGACGGCCGGCGCTGCTGCGCACGGGCGGCGCGACGGTGGCCCAACTCGCCTACACCTACGGCACCAACGGCATCCCGCTGCCCAAGGACCAGCCCTGGGCCGTCAACCTGATCGACCGGGACCGGATCCTGGCCGACGCCCGCGCCGCCCGGGCGAACGGCGCGGACCTGGTGGTGGTCAGCATCCACTGGGGCACCGAGTGGCAGGACACCCCGAACGACCAGCAGCTCACCCTGGCCCGCGAGCTGTCCGCCGCCGGGCAGGGCGCGGGCCGCCCCGACATCGACCTGATCCTCGGCACCCACGCCCACATCCCGCAGGCCTACGAGAAGATCAACGACACCTGGACGGTCTACGGCCTCGGCGACCAGCTCGCCGGGCACATGTTCACCTACGACGGCGCCGAGGACCCGCGCGGCAACTGGAGCTCCATCGCCCGCTTCACCGTCAGCCCGCCGGCCGGACCCGGGCAGCGCTGGACGGTGGGCCGGGCCGAGTTCGTCCCGCAGATCACCGACCTCGGCCCGCCCTACCGGGTACTCGACCTGCGCGAGGCCGTCCGCCGCAACCCCGGCCGCGCCGACTGGGCCCGCGCGCTGGAGCACATCCGTACGGTGGTGCTCAGCCGCGGCGCCGGGTCGGCGGGGCTCGCCATGGCGCCGTCCCCCCAGCCGTAACAGCCGCCCTCTCCGGCCCTGACGGCCGTGGCGGCTCCGGACCGGCCTACGGCTTGCGGGCCAGCCCGCCGTACACCGAGACCTCGTCGGCGGCCACGGTCGAGGGCTCGCCCAGCTCCGGGTGCCACTCGTGGATCAGGACCACGCCCGGGTCGTCCAGTTCCAGCCCGGCGAAGAATCGTTCCACCCCGGCGCGCGAGCGCACATGGACCTCTATCCCGGCCTCCGCGTAGCGGCGGGAGCCGACCGCGACCTGGTCCGGCGCGTTGTCGGCGGTGCCGGCGGTCAGCGCGAGGAAGCTGCCGGCGGGCAGGGCGTCCAGCAGCCGGCGGACGGGCGGGTGCGCGGCCTCGTCGGAGAGGAAGTGCACGATGTTGATCAGCGTCAGCGCGACCGGCTCGCCCAGGTCAAGGGTGGCGGCCACCCCCGGGTCGGCCAGGAACTTCTCCGGGTCCCGCAGGTCGCCCTCGACGTAGGCGGTGCGGCCCTCCGGGGTGCTGGTGAGCAGCGCCCGCGAGTGGGCCAGCACGATCGGGTCGTTGTCCACGTAGACCACCCGGCAGGACGGGTCGACCGCCTGGACGATCTCGTGCAGGTTGGGCGCGGTGGGGATGCCGGTGCCGACGTCCAGGAACTGGCGCACGCCGTGCTCACCGGCCAGCCGGCGGACCATCCGGTGCATCACGGCGCGGGCCGCGGCCGCGCCGTCGCGGGCGCCGGGCAGGTCGGCGAGCAGCCGGTCGGCGACCTCGCGGTCCGCCGGGAAGTTGGTCTTGCCGCCGAGCAGGTAGTCGTAGACTCGGGCCGAGTGCGCCCGGTCCGTCCGCAGGTCGACCTGCGGCGGCTGGTCGAACTCGGCCTCCGTCAGCCAGCTGTCCGGTTCGTAGCTGTCCACTGTGCCCCCCGTTCGGCGTTGGTCCGGTCCACTCAACCACACGACGTGATCGTCCGTCAGGCGGTTCCCGGTGCGCGCCGAACATCCGCGTCCGCCCCCCTCACGGCGGAGGCGAACGAGGGCACCCGCATGGCCGTCAGCAGGGCCAACGCCGGTCCCGCCGTGCAGACCGTGACGTAGCCGGGGATCACTCCGAGCCCGTTGTGATGGCCCAGCCACTCGGCGAGCAGCGGGAAGGTGCCGCCGAACGCGGCGATGGTGGCCGCGTTGACGACGCCGAGTCCGACCGCCCTGACCTCGGTCGGGAACAGCAGGCCGGTGAAGACGTTGAGCGTGCCGAGCACCGTCGCCACCAGCATCCCCAGCAGCACGGCCACGACCTGGAACGGCAGCCAGCCCGCGCGCAGCCCGGCCAGCAGGATCCCGACCAGCGGGATCGGCAGCCCGAAGCCGAGCCGGGCGACCGGCAGCAGGCCGAAGCGGTCGGCGGCCGCGCCGGTGAGCAGCATGGTGACCAGCACCACGCCCAGCACCACGGTCATGAAGGAGGCCGCCTGCTCCTTGTCGATCACGTGGTAGGCGGCGGCGTACTGCGGCAGGTAGACCAGGGCGAAGTAGTAACCGACCGTGCCGCCGAGGGTGTTGAGGAAGACGGTGAGCACCGCCCAGCGGTGCTCACCGAGCATCCGCAGGAACGGCGGGCGCCCGTCCACCTCGGCCCGCGCGCGGGCGCGGTGGAATTCGGCGCTCTCCGGCGCCGCCCGCCGCACCCACACCGCGCCCAGGCCGAGCAGTGCGGCGACCACGAAGCCCCAGCGCCAACCACCGTGCTCCAGACCGGACTTGCCGATGGTGTGGATCAGCAGGGTGAGCACGCCGAAGGATAGCAGCGAGCCGAGGATGATCCCGCCGTAGGACACCGAGCTGAACGCGAAGCGGTGCCGCGGCGGGGCGGTCTCGGTGACGTACGCGGCGACGCTGGGCGCCTCTCCCCCGAACGCGAGCCCCTGCACCACCCGCGCGGCGACCGCCAGCACCGCCGCCCAGGCGCCGATCGACCGCTGCCCGGGCAGCAGGGCGATGCCCAGGCTCGCGGCGGCGATCACCACCATGCCGAGGCTGAGCGCGAACCGCCGTCCCCGGGTGTCGCTGAGCCGCCCGATCAGGTACGAGCCGACCGGCCGGGCCCCGAAGCCCACCGCGAAGGTGGCGTACGCGCCGAGGACCCCGCTGACGCCGCCCTTGCCGTGGCCGAAGAGGTCCGCGGCGAAGTACGGCGCGAGCACGGCGTAGATGTTCCAGTCGAAGGACTCGACCACGGACCCCACCGTCGCCGCCGCCAACTCCCGTCGTCGGCTCCCGGCTTGTGCCGCGTCACGGGCGGGAGCGGTTTCGATGCGATCTGCCATGGCGCCAGCATGGCACCGTTCGACGGGCGGCGGAATCGGGTGCGGCGGGCTCGTTCGGGCGGGTGCCGGGCGGGCCCTGGCCGGGTGTTCGAGGTGGGCCCCGGCCGGGCCTTCGGGCGGGGCCCGGACGGGCGTTCGGGCGGGTACGGAATCACGGTCGCCGCCGCAGCGCCGGCGCGGTGGTCGCGATCCCGGCCGCTGAACCCGGCGCCTGAACCCGGCCGCTGACCGCGAGGGCCGGGAGTCCGGGGCGGTCAGCGGCCAGGGTGGTGGACGAAGCGGTAGGTGTCGCGGTCGAGTTCGGTGACCTGTACGCCGATCGCGGCCGGTACGGTGATGCCGGCCTGCAGAACGGCGAGAACCCGGGCGGTCAGTTCGGCGCGCTGCTCGGTGGTGCGGCCGGCCAGGATCTTGACCTCGACCAGGACCACGGCCTCGTCGCTCGTGCCGTCACCGACCGTGTGGCCCCCGGTGGGGCGGAAGACGGTTTTGCACTCGGCCACCGTGGTGTCGATCACCCCGGCGATCGCCTGGTGCAAATGCGCGGCCAGGCCCGCCTGGTCGAGGGCGAGTTCGGCCGAGTGGTCGACCAGGATCTGCGGCACGGGTTTCCTCCCGGGGAGTGCGGCCGGGCTCCGCCGACCCTACCCTGCCCGGCCGCCGGGCCCGGGAGCGGCAGCGGGCCCCGGCCGAGCAGACCGGGATCCTGGTGACGTAACAGCCGCGTCAGCAGCCGAAGTCGATCTGACGGAAGGTCGCGTAGTGGTCGCCGGTGTAGTAGTCCTCGCGGTAGCGCTGGCCGGTGACGATCCGGCGGGCACCACGGGTGGGCGCACCGGGGGTCACCACCGTGTACTCGTGGTAGTAGCCGGAGCGCTGGGACGGCAGCACGTGCTCCTTGTTCTTGAACACCACGCCGTCCTGGCGGTACGGGAACGGCCCGCCCTTGGCGATCAGGTTGAGCGTGGTCCGGGCCTGGGAGGGCAGGGCGGACAGGCACACCTTGCCGCTCACCGCGGCGTGCGCCTCGGTGGCGACGGCGACGGGCGCGAGGGTGACCAGGGCGACGGTGGCGGTGGCGGCAGCACGCTTCCACGCGCGTAGAGTTCGGGTCATGCCACCCAGGACGGCGAGCCCCGGGGCCCTCCGGAAGCCCCGTTCAGAGTCTTCATCTCCAGTCAACTCGTGGTACCCATTGCGGACTTGAGCAGGTCAGCGAACCACTCTCAGCCACCGTCGTAGTCGGTGGCGGCCAGCACCGCCAGCCGACGGCGCCCGGCATCGAGTACGGCGAAGCCGAGGTCCATGTCGTCCCCGTTGAACCACTCGCCGCCCGCCGTGAAGCCGTACCAGGCGCAGTCCGCCGCCCGCCGCGCCACCTCCGCCGCCGAGGCGTCCGGCCCCGCGCCCGCCAGGGCCGCGAGCGAGCGCCAGGCCGCCAGCCGACCGTAGGCGCCGTACCACCAGCCGGCCTCGCCGCCGCCCCCGGTCGAGGCGGCGCCGAAGAGCTGGCGCCAGGCCTCCGCGGCCGTGGTCGGGACGACCACCGGGTCCTCGACACAGTCCAACGGCAGCGCGGCGAGCGTCCCGGGGAGGGCCTCGGGCGCGACCGGACCGTCGGCGTCGAACACCGCCGCCTCGACCCGCCCGTTGTGCCGCCGGGCCCAGCGCTCCACCGCGGCGGTCAGCCCCGGCTCCTCCTCCCCCACCTCGACCGGGACACCGGCGCGGCCGCCGAGCGGGGCACCTTTCGGCAGCCCGTACGGCCGACCGTAGCTGACCCCGCCGCGCCAGTAGTGCGGCAAGCCGGGCGTGCCCTCCAGCGGGTCGAGTGCCCAGGGCAGCCAGGCCAGCGGGTGCTCCGCCCAGTACGGCGAGGCCTCCGCCCAGGCCCGCGCCTCGGGCAGCTTCGCGACCGGCGCGCCGCGCAGCACCAGCTCGTGCAGCAGGCAGGCCCGCAGCTCCTCCGGTGCGGTCGCGTCATCGGGGGCGGCCTCGAACACCCCGGCCAGCGCGGACGGCCGCTGATGCTCGGCCAGCACGGCGGCGGCCCGGCGCACCGGGCGCCCGCTGCGTGAGCGGGTAGCCAGCCCCAGCCCGAGCGCGCGCTCGACGTGCACGCGCCCGGGCCGGGTGACCACGTCCCAGAGGATCCGGTCGAAGAGGTACCGGTGCTCGGCGCCGGCCCGTCCGGAGCCGAAGCGGGCGTTCAGCGCGGCGCCGAACTCCGCGAGGTACGCCGTGTCGCCGCCCGCCAGGTGCGCATCGAGGAGCCGGCACACCTCGCCCACCTCGTACGACCCGGCCAGGCCGGCCACCAGTTGCTCGATCGTCTTCGCCACGGGGGCGAAGCCTACGGCGTGTCAGCCGCGCGGCAGCACCTGGGACTGCACCGCCGAGAGCTTGCGCCAGTCGCTCGACACGATGCTGGCGTGCGCCCGGGCCAGCTGCCCGGTACGGGCCCACGCCTGGTCGACGGTCGGGCTGGTGGCGCTGATCTGCGGGGTGACGTTCTGGGCGTCCGTCATCACCAGCAGGTAGTGCGAGCGGTCGTACCACGCGGTGTCGATGCCGTTGAGGTAGGCGGCGGCGTCACCGTCGAAGACCACGAACCACGGGCGGATCCCGGCGTCCGCGCCGGTGTACTTGCCGCGCGGGTCGCCGGCCGCCGCGCCGTGCACGGCCGGGAAGAGCTGGGCCTGACCGATCCGGCCGGCCGCCGCCAGGTCGCGCAGGTGCCGCCCGTACTCGACGTCGGTGTGCAGGGTGTCGAAGGGGTTGTGCTCCTCCACCGTCCCGGGGATCGCGTAGAGCAGCACCCGCCCGGTGAGCGCCGAGCGGGTCGGCCAGTTGCCGGCCCGCACCGCCTCGTCGACGCTGGCGTACGAGCCGCCGCCGGGCTTGGCCAGCACGTCGGCCGGGCGCAGCACCCGGTCGCCGAGGTGCGCGGCGATCAGCGCGTCCAACTGATCCGGGCCCATCCCCAGGTTGGCGGCGAAGCCGCCCTTCAGCTCCAGCTTGACCACCAGCGGTCCGGCCGCCGGGTGGGCGCCGAGCCAGACCCGGATGTCGTCGAGGCAGTGCTCCAGGTTCTTGTTGGTGCCGCCGGTGTAGAGCTGGGCGGAGGTGTCGGCGGCGGTGCAGTTGTTGGAGTTGCCGAGCGGGTTGGAGTGGCTGACCTTCCACTCCTTGGTGATGACGTCGGTCCAGAGGTCCAGCTCGATCATCCCGGTGCCGGTGTCCAGCCCCTGGGCGAGGTACGGGTAGGCGGCCGGGTCGTAGGTGTTGTGCAGGCCGACGGTGGTCGCCGAGCCGAACGGCAGGTCGCCCGTGCCGGACTCGGTGGCATCCGCCGCGCCGATCGGGACGACGGCCGCCGCGGCGGCGAGCAGGCCTGCCGTCAGGAGGCCGGCCAGGGTACGGCGTACGGTCATCGGAATCGTTCCCCCGGGAGTCGGTCGTGTCGGCCGCCCGTGCGGGCCGCCGGAGGAAGCATCGCCCTGTAGGGCGTGCTCCTCGTGAAGAAGGCACGACAATAGCGTGGCGGCTTCACCACTTCCGCCCCGACCTCGAACCCGCCGCACCCACCACGCCGCGCCCGGCCGTGACGGAGCGTCAGAGCGTCGTATCCGCGCGCTAGCGTGGCTCGCGAGCAGCACGACGAAGAGCCGTGTGAAGAGCCGTCCGAAGAACACCGAGCAGCGGAGGTACCTCATGTCCCTGGTCCGGGTCCACAACTTCTCGATCTCCCTCGACGGCTACGGCACCGGCGAGGGGCAGAGCCTGGAGAATCCCTTCGGGCACGCCACCGACCGGCTGCACCGCTGGTTCTTCGGCACCCGCACCTTCCGGCGGATGCACGGCCAGGAGGGCGGCGACACCGGGGTGGACGACGCGATGGCCCGCACCTGGGGCGACGGCATCGGCGCGGAGATCATGGGCCGCAACAAGTTCGGCCCGCAGCGCGGGCCTTGGCAGGACGAGGACTGGCAGGGCTGGTGGGGCGCGAACCCGCCGTTCCACACCCCCGTGTTCGTGCTCACCCACCATCCGCGCCCCAGCCTGGAGATGGCGGGCGGCACGGTATTCCACTTCATCGACGCCGCCCCGGAGGAGGCGCTGCGGCAGGCCCGGGAGGCGGCCGGCGGCCTGGACGTGCGGATCGGCGGCGGCCCGCGCACCGTCCGGGCGTTCCTGGAGGCGGATCTGATCGACCACCTGCACGTGGTCGTGGTGCCGGTCGTACTCGGCCGGGGCGAGTCGCTGTGGGCCGGGCTCGAAGGGCTGGAGCAGCGCTTCGACACCGAGGCGGTGAGCAGCCCGAGCGGTGTCACCCACCTCACCTTCACCCGCCGGACGGCCTGACCGGACGGCCTGACCGGAAAGCGGGCGGCCTCCCCGCGCCCTCGGGGAGGCCGCCCGTCGCCTCAGGGCCCGACCAGGACCCGATCAGAGAGTGATCAGACCCGATCGGCCGCGATCAGCACGTACTGGAAGGAGCCGTCCTTGTAGGACTCGATGAACGCCTCCTCGATGCCGGTGACCAGCGAGGTGGTGTTCCGCAGCTCCCAGTAGGGCAGGGTGTCCGGGGTCAGGTCGATGACGGCCTGCGGCACCAGGCGGTTGTCGGCCATCGCCCGCAGGTACTCGCGGCGGGAGTGGATGTTGCACTCGAAGTGCGCGTTGATCTGCGAGACCCACTTCGACGGCTGGCCGTACTTCGGGTTCCAGCAGCCGGTGATGGTCACGTAACGGCCGCCGACCGCCAGCACCCGGGAGTGCTCGGCGAACAGGTCGTGCAGGTCGACGTACATGCTGGACTCGTTGTTCCAGGAGCCGGCGACCGAGCCGTTCTCGAAGGGCATGTCGAGCATGTTGGCGACCCGGGAACGGACGAACTCGCCGATGCCCAGCTCGCTCGCGCGCTTGTTGCCGAAGTCGGCCTGCTGGGTGGAGAGGGTCATGCCCTCGACCCGGCAGCCGAAGCGCTGGTGGGCCATGACCATCGAGCCGCCGCGGCCGCAGCCCGCGTCGAGCAGGGTGTGCTCGGCCCGGATGTCGCCGAGGTGGTCGAGCAGCACGTCGGCCTGGGCGGACTCCAGGCGGTGCAGCTCGGCGATGACCTTCTTCTCGCGCTCGCTGTCGGCCGCGTCGCCGATCGCCGCCTGGTCGATCGCGCCGATGCCGTAGTGGTGGTGGTACAGGCCGTCGACGTCGCCCAGGCGCAGGTTGACCGGGCGTGCCTCGTGGTCCCAGTAGCGCGCGATGTCGCCCTGGTAGGGAGTCGCCGGGCCGGGGATCGAAGCGCCGGGGGTGATGATGTCGTCGGTCAGGGACATGGGTCAACTCCAGTGTTCTTACGGGTGGTTACCGGAAACGGGTGGTTTCCGAAAAATGGGGGTCGCCGGAGAACGGTGGTCACCAGAAATCGGGCAGCGCGTAGCGGTGGGTGTTGGTCTGGTGCCAGTAGTGGTTGCCGTCGAGCCACGCGGCCACACCGCGCAGGAACCGTAGGAGAGTTGGCACCGGGCAGGCGACGGCCAGCGCGGCCGACTCGGCCTCGAAGGCGTGCATCAGCTCGTTGTGGACCTCGATCGCCTTCAGGTACCCCTCCTTGCGGGAGACGCCCTCGCGCTCGGAGATCACCACCGGCAGGTTCAGGTGCAGTCCGGGGCTGGACAGCTCCTTGGTGTACGAGTACAGGTCGTTGACGATCGTGGTGGCGTTGCCGGCCAGCGCGATCACCCGCTGCATGGCGGGCAGCGCGTGCAGCTCGACGGGCAGCTCGTAGCCGCCGACGGTGTCGGTGATGGTCGGGCAGGGGCGGAAGTTGTTGAACTGGCGCATGGCCAGGTACTCCCACACCTTCGGCACGTGGCCGGTCTCGGCCCAGGCAGCCTCGGCCAGGTACCCCATGTGCAGCCGCGCCATGTCGTGCCGGAAGCGGTCCGCCTGCGAGGGCGTGGAGGCGCGGACGAAGTAGTCCATCGCCGAGCGGTACGAGCGCCGGGGCGCGTCCTCGGAGAGCGAGGCCTCCCAGGCCGGGTGGTACTCCGGCGTGGTGTGCAGCGGGTCCAGCGCGGTGTGGGCGAGCAGCAGGCGGCTGCCCAGGCCGATCGGCGAGCCGCCGAGGTCCTCGCAGTAGCAGTCGTCCACCGCGTTCTCGGCGACCATCAGGCGGGCCGCGAGCATCAGGTGGTCGATGCTGGGCGCGTCGGGGTGGCAGGCCACCATGTAACGCCCGGTGGAGAACCCGTCGAAGTCCTTCTCCCACTCCGGCGGGTAGAGCTCGATCTCGTCCATCGCCCAGGCCTTGATCTTCAGGCTGAGCGCCTCCACCCGGGCCGGGTCGGGCTCGGCGATGGGGTGGTGGTAGAGGCCGGGGATGGGGTCGCCGCTCTTGGGCTTGCCCCCGCTCGGCGCCTCGGCGGCCGGCGCCAGGTTCGGCGGCCCGGGCAGGGGCGACGCCTGGAGCTCGGGGGTTGCCGGGACGGACGGCGCCTGGACGTCGGGGATCACTGCCTCGGACGCCGGGGCCGCCGCCGGGGCCTCGGGCGCCGGGACCTCCACAGCCGGGGCCTGCGGCCTCAACTGCAGCCCGGAGGTGCCCAGTCCACTGGGCCCACGCAGGATCCGCTCGATCGCGGTGCTGCTCATGCGCCCACCACCGGAACGAGAGCGTCCGCTGGCAGTGAATCCGGTTTGGTGCGCAGGGGCATGGAGCCTCCTCTGAGAGGGATCGCACGATGTGACGGGTCGTCATCCCGCCTGCCGCGAAGGGGAACTCCACGCCGCGAGCCCCGTCTCGCTCGATCCCCAACCGTAGGCGCGAAAGCGCCTTCCGGATCGCAACGGACGATCTTCTACACCCGATAGAGTGAACGTTCTTGCTGACGGCATTGGACTCCGGCCCTGTCATGCATCAATCCATCCCGAGACCTCGGCCTCCCTGGCCGAACCGGCCGTCCCCAGCCGCCCTCATCTCGCGTCAACCGACTGCACCCACCTCCCGTCCCGTACCCGTCGACGGCATCGAGCCGGTCGCGGCAGGGCCCGTTCGAATGCAGATCACCTCATCGGCGTTCGCCCGCCACACGCTGGTCGCACATCCGAACGTCCCGGCCGCCGCCCGGTCACGGCGTTGATCACTTGTCTACCCCGGGCTGATGAGCTGGCGGCATTCCGTCTCGTCCCTCGAACAAAGCAAGGAACGCCATGCGCCCGAACCCGAGAACACGCGGCCACCGCCGACCGGACCGCGCCCGCGAACTGGGGGCGACGTGAGGACTGCCCCACCTCCCCTCCGGGCGATCGGCCTGCTCACCACGATCGCCCTGCTCACCACCTGCCTGACCATCGTCGAGTTCCTCTCCGCGCCGTCCGCCCACGCCGCCATGAGGGACCGCACGATCACCACCTGGAACATGCAGGGGGCCACCAGCCGGAGTGACAGGGACGGCGACAGCAAGTGGACGACCGGGGTCTTCGGCCGCTTCGGTCTGGCCCGGAACATGGGCGAGAACGACGTCCTGGTGCTCCAGGAGGCCGGTGACCGGCCCGGGTCCGCCATCCCTCTTCCGAACGCGGACGGGATCACCGTCACGACCGAGGGCAACGACCTGGCTCACCCCCAAGCGTTCCTGTACAACCGGGGTAACGATCGAGAACCGGACTACCGCTACATCTACTGGATGCGTTCCTACAACAATGTCCCGGGCGAGGTGAACGCCGCCGGCGCCCAGGTGTTCGAGCGGCCCGGCCGGGTGAACCTGGCGATCGTCACCAGGTCGCGCCCGGACGAACTCGTGGTCATCTCCCGGCTCGCCGACCGGCTGCGTCCGCTGTTGGGGGTCCGGTTCGGCAACGACGTCGTCTTCGACGTCCACGCGGCTTCCGGCGGTGGCAACGACGCCGGGTGGCTCGTCTCGCAGGCCCGGAACTGGGCGGCCGCCCGTGGGTACCAGTGGGCCGTCGCCGGCGACTTCAACCAGGAACCCACCGACCTGCCGACCCGGCTCACCAACGCCGGCATCCCCGCAGCCGGGTACCGCATCGACCGGGTGCACCGGCCGACCCAGGACAGCGGCGGCGAGCTCGACTACCTGGTGACCGACCAGGTCAACGACCAGGGACGCCTCATCGCGATTCCCTCGGGGTCCGCCGCGGGGGCGTCCGATCACCGTCCGGTGGTGTTCGCTCCGCCCATGGTGGCCCGCGGGCCGGACTGGTCCCTCGTGATGAGCTACCCGCACCGCGACGACGGAGACCTCCTGGAGATCGCGCAGGGCGCTGCGGACCTCGGCGCGCTCGCCGACCACGCCCGGCAGAACTGGACCACCTCGCAGAACTGGGTGCCCGAGGGCTTCACCGAGGTGAGCGACGGAATCCGGTACTACCACCTCAGGAACCTGTTCTCCGGACTCTGCCTGGCCGCGGCATCCGCCAAGGCCTCAGTCGCCGCCGGGCCCACCGTCCGCACGGAGGCGAGCACCGACGGCTCCGCTGTCCCGCTGCGGCAGGTGTCCTGCAAGAGCGCCGCGGACGAACTGCTCTGGCGCTACGACGGCGGCAACCTGTGGAACCGCACGGGTGTGATCGCGGCGCCCTTCACCGCCGTCGGAGGCCCCGAGACCAAGGAGCTGCACGGGATCACGCCCGGCCCGTCCCCGGCCCCGCTGTGGAACCAGTGCGGCTGGCGGGTGACCTCGGGCAGCATCGACGACCCCGGCTCCCCGGTCGGCCTGGAGTCGAACGGATGCTCGGACGGCCCGGCCCCGGCCCCCGGCACGGCGCGCCCGCCCCGCGGGGTCGACGCGGCCGTATCCGTCGTCCAGGACGAGGTCTACTTCTTCCACGGCTCGAAGTACGCCAAGGTGAAGGTCGATCCGAACACCGCCGCCAACGAGATCGTGGACGGCGCGGACAAGGGCATCCGCAACATCGCCGACGACTGGCCGGCCCTGAAGGACACCCCGTTCGCGGATCGGGTCGACGTCGCCGTCGCCCTGCCCGACCGCAAGGGCGAGGTCTTCATGTTCAGCGGCGACAAGTACGTCTACCTGCAGAACGTGGACCAGGGCCCCGGGAAGGCGACCAGGGCCCACGACGCCTGGGACATCTGCACCGGTTGGACCAGCCTGTGCTCGACTCCCCAGCTGAAAGCCCTGTTCGAGAAGGGCATCGACACGGCCCTGTCCGTCCGGGACAACGAGATCTACTTCTTCCGCGGCGGGCAGTACGTGCTGGTCAAGGCCAACCCCGGCTCGGTCGACCAAGTGATCAACGGTCCGAAGAGCATCGCCGACAACTGGCCCAGCCTCAAGGACGCGGACGCGCGGATGCCGGACGCCCACTTCACGGACGGACTGACCGCTGCCTTCGGCATCCCTGAGTACCAGCCCGGCTGGATCAGCCAGGCCACGTGCGCGGGGCTCCGCTTCGTGACCGTCGTCACGATCGGCGGTGCCGCCGTCGTATCGGTCGCCGCAGGGCACCCGGAGGTGGGTGTGCTCGTCGGCGTGCTCGCCGGCAGCCTCGGACTGCCTCTCGCCAAGCGGCTGTGCGACGCCCAACCAGGCACCGGGTTCATGTTCAGCAGCAACCACCTCGCCGAGATCAGCGTCGTCCCAGGGACCCTCGACGACAAGCTCATCGAGGAGCCGACCACGATCTGCGCCACCTGGCGCAGCCTGTGCGGCACGATCTTCGCCCCCGGCGACGCGGCGATCTCCTTCCGCCTCGCCGACGGCAGGACCACGATCGGCCCCGCCACCGCCCCGCCGCTCGACCCCCACCCCGAGGCCCCCGCCCCCTTCAGCACCGCCGCCGGCGACCAACCGCGCTGCCGGCCGGACGGCATGGTCCAGACCCCGGGCGTCAACACCCCGTACTGCCTGGCCTACGACGACCAGGGCCGCGAGCTACTCGGCACCGACCACTCGCGCCGTGCGGTCGGTTACTACACCAGCTGGCGCACCGGCTCCGACGGGCAGCACCAGTACCTGCCGGCCAACATCCCGTGGGGCCAACTCACACACGTCAACTACGCCTTCGCCCACGTCGGCCCGGACGGCCGGATCTCCGTCGGCGACACCACCGATCCCGCCAACCCGGCCACCGGGCAGACCTGGCCGGGCGTCGCGCTCGACCCGAGCGTCCCGTACCGGGGCGAATTCAACCAGCTGACCAAGATGAAGAAGCTCCACCCCCGGGTGAAGACCCTGATCTCGGTGGGCGGTTGGGCCGAGACCGGCGGGATCCTCAACTCTGACGGCCCCCGCTCCACCACTGGCGGGTTCTACTCGCTGACCACCAACGCCGACGGCTCGGTCAACCAGGGCGCCATCGACACCTTCGCCGACTCCGTGGTCGACTTCCTCCGCCGGTACGGCTTCGACGGCGTCGACCTCGACCAGGAGTACCCGACCGCGCTGCCCGACACCGGCAACCCGCTGGACTGGGGCATCTCCAACTCCCGCCGCAAGGGCCTCACCGCCGGGCACACCGCCCTGGTGAAGACCCTGCGCGAGAAGCTGGACCGGGCCGCGGCGGCCGACCAGCACTACTACCTGCTGTCGGCGGCCGTCTCCGGCTCCGGCTACATGGTCCGCGGCATGGGCGCCTTCGAGGCGCTGCGCTACCTGGACTACGCCAACGTCATGACGTACGACTTCCACGGCTCGTGGAACCAGTTCGTCGGCCCCAACGCCCCGCTGTACGACGACGGGAGGGACGCGGAGCTGGCCGGCGCCGGGATCTACGACACCGCCAAGAACCCCGAGTACCAGGGCGTCGGCTACTTCAACACGGACTGGGCGCAGCACTACCTGCGCGGCGCCCTGTCGGCCGGCCGGATCGTCCTCGGCGCGCCGTACTACACCCGCGGCTGGACCGGGGTGACCGGCGGCGTCGGCAACGGGCTGTGGGGGACGGCCGCCCTGCCCAGCCAGGGAGAGTGCCCGCAGGGCACCGGCAGCAACGGCGGCAGCGTGCCCTGCGGTACGGGCGCCAAGGGCATCGACAACCTGTGGCACGACACCAATCCGGACGGCACCGAGCTGGGCGCCGGCTCCAACCCGATGTGGCACGCCAAGAACCTCGAACGGGGCGTCGTCCCCTCCTACTTGAGCGCCTACGGCCTGAAGGCCGACCAGGTGTCGGGGTACGCGCGGAACTGGGACGACGCCACCAAGTCCTCCTGGCTGTGGAACGCCGCCACCAGCACGTTCCTGTCCACCGAGGACGGGCAGGGGATGAGCGCCCTCACCCAGTACGTCAAGGACAACGACCTGGGCGGGGTCATGATGTGGGAGCTGGCCGGCGACTACTCCTGCCCCGACCAGGGCGAGTGCGGTCCGGGCTACACCCTGACCACCCAGGCCGACCAGCAGCTGCGCGGCGCCGGACCGTACGGCAACAGCCTCTCGGCGGGATCCTCCGTCACCCTCCCGAGCCAGGTCGTGGACGTCAAGGCCGAATTGGCGGACTTCCCGACCGACGTCAAGGAGATGTGGCCGATCCAGCCGAAGCTGCGGATCACCAACAACAGCGGGGTCGCCCTGCCCTCGGGCACCGAGATCGCCTTCGACATCCCCACCTCCACGCCGCCTCTGCTCAAGAACGAGGCCTGGCAGGAGATGAAGGGCGCGGTGCAGCCGGGTCGCACCGGCGCCAACCCCGGCGGGCTGGGCGCCGCCTTCCACCGGGTGACGATCAAACTCGGCTACTGCGAGGACGTGCCGCCGGGCAAGTCCCGGGACATCGGCATCAAGTACTACCTCCCGATCACCGGACCGACCAACACCACCGTGAAGATCGGCGACCAGACCTACGGGTCGACTGGCGACAGCCGCAAGGGCGTCACCACCGTCACCCCGCAGGCCGCCGGCACCGGCCCGGGCTGCCAGGCCGACGCCTGGGCGCCGGAGCGGATCTACAACCCGCTGTGGGCACCGTTCACGCTCGACAAGGGGCGCGTCCAGGACATCAACAGCGCCAAGTCCCAGCCCGTCCAGACCAGCAACGTGCTCGACCACCCCAACGGCTGGGACCACGCCCATCTGGTCGACGTCCAGGACGGCAACGCCAACCAGCTGTGGACCGTGGTCGAGGACGGCGGGCCGGGCTGGTACCGCTTCAAGAGCGGCACCAGCGGGCACGACCAGTGCCTGGGCGCGGACACCCGGCTGAACGACCTCACCGTGCGGGACTGCGACAACTCCGCCGGGCAGTGGTGGCAGCTGTACAGCGTCGACGACAAGGGCAAGTCCACCGACCTCTCCGGCGGGATCCCGGCCGACGGCAAGCCCTTCGGCATGCGCTCCTACTCGGGCTTCGTCGCCGAGCCGCGCAACAGCGACGTCGCGCCCGGCACCCGGGTGGTCGCCGGTGACCTCGACGGCGCTACCCGCACCGTCGTCTCCTACAACGGCTCCTACTGGAAGGCCAAGTGGTGGACCAAGGGCACCGCGCCCGACGCCACCGACCCCAAGAACCCGTGGACCAGGCTCGGCCCGACCGGCTGATCCGACCCCTTCCCGCCGATCCGCCCGCTCGGCGGCCGACCCCGGCCGCCGAGCGGGCGTCCTACGTCCCCCGGCCGGTGCCCGATGGGACCGCAGGCCGAGGCGGAGCGTCGCCCGGGCCCCCAGCATGGACGAGTCGATCTTCCTCGGCCCGGCCGGTCACGACCACGCGTGTAAGAGGGAGAAGAATGGGCGGGGCGCCGTGGAGGAACGGGGCCAGGAAGGAAGACCAACGCATGGAGAGCCAGGCCCGCAGCCGCACCGAACTCGTCGAGGACCTCATGGAGCGCTTCCCCGACGTGCCCCGGGAGGCGGTGATCAAGGAGGATCTGCTGCGCGGCGGCATGGCCTTCGACGAGTCGGCCCTGAGCGGCAGCTCCGGCGCCGACGGGGGCGGCGAGGTCAAGCCGAAGTCGTACTTCATCTTCTCGTTCGACCACCGCACCCTGCCCGAGCTCGGCGCGGCCGCGCTGAACCGGCCGCCGGAGGAGGTCGTGCTGACCGGCGGGCCGTACGGGCTGCGCCGCACGGTGGTGTCGGTGCGGGTCAACCCGGACTCGCCGTACCGGGTCGGCGCGGGCGAGGACGGCACGCTCGGCCTCTACCTGGACGGCGCGCGGATCGCCGACGTCGGCCTGCCGCCCATGCCCGACTACTACCGGCACACCCTGGCCAACGGGAAGTCGGTGATGGAGGTCGCCCCGACCATCCAGTGGGGTTACCTGATCTACCTCACGGTGTTCCGGGTCTGCCAGTACTTCGGCGCCAAGGAGGAGTGCCAGTACTGCGACATCAACCACAACTGGCGCCAGCACAAGGCCGCCGGCCGCCCGTACACCGGGGTCAAGCCGGTCGAGGAGGTGCTGGAGGCGCTGGAGCTGATCGACCGGTACGACACCGCCCGCGCCTCCCAGGCCTACACCCTCACCGGCGGCGCGATCACCTCACAGGTCGGCGGCCGGGACGAGGCCGACTTCTACGGGCAGTACGCCAAGGCCATCGAGGAGCGCTTCCCCGGCCGCTGGATCGGCAAGGTGGTCGCCCAGGCGCTGCCGCGCGACGACGTCCAGCGCTTCCACGACTACGGCGTGCGGATCTACCACCCCAACTTCGAGGTGTGGGACAAGCGGCTGTTCGAGCTCTACTGCCCCGGCAAGGAGCGCTACGTCGGCCGGGACGAGTGGCACCGCCGGATCCTCGACTCCACCGAGGTGTTCGGCGCGGAGAACGTGATCCCCAACTTCGTGGCGGGCGTGGAGATGGCCGAACCCTTCGGCTTCACCACCGTCGACGAGGCGATCTCCTCCACCCGGGAGGGCCTGCGCTTCTTCATGTCGCACGGCGTCGTCCCGCGCTTCACCACCTGGTGCCCCGAGCCCACCACCCCGCTCGGCAAGGCCAACCCGCAGGGCGCGCCGCTGGAGTACCACATCCGGCTGCTGCAGACCTACCGGGCCACCCTGGAGGAGTTCGGCCTCTCCTCCCCGCCCGGCTACGGTCCGGCCGGTCCCGGCAAGGCGGTCTTCTCGGTCAGCTCCTTCATGGACTCGCTGCCGGGCTGAGCCCGCTCCGCCGAGCCCACACCGCTGACCGCACGCCTCGGCGGCGCCGCCCCTCGGACGGGGGTGGCGCCGCCGAGGGGCGCAGCCTCTCGGGTCAACTGCCGTTCAGCGGCCGCACGGTGAGGATCTGCTCGGCGCGGCCGACCGGGCCGTGGACGTCGTGCAGCACGGTGCTGGTGACGCCGTGTCCGGCCGGGCCGAAGGTGACGCTGGTGTCCAGGCCGCTCCAGCGGCCCTCGGGGCGGCGGTGGAAGTGGATCGTCAGATCGGTGTTGGGGAACATCCACTCGGTGGGCTCCTGGCGGACGGCGATGCCGTTGGCGGTGTCCACCAGGGCGATGAAGGAGGCGTGCGGGCTGCTCGGCTCCCCCGCGACCAGCTCCAGCGGGGTGGAGATCCAGGCGGCCGCGCGGCCGGGGGCGGTGGAGCGGCGTCGGACGTCGATCGAGGCGATGTAGCCGCCGCCCCACCGCCCGCTCATCGCCCAGGGCTCGAACTCCTCCGGCGCGGGCAGCCGTTCGTCGTGGGTCCCGGCGACGGCGGTGGTGTCCAGCTCGGCCAGGAACCAGGCCCGGGCCCGGACCACCGCGCGGCCGCCGACGCTGGCCACCGCCTCCACCAGCTCGATGGTGCGGCCCGGCCGGACGGTCTCCACGGTGATCTCGAACTCGTCCAGGGCGATCAGGCCGAGTATGTCGTAGCTGATCCGGGCCAGCGCCAGGCCGTCGGCGGGGCGGTCGGCCCGGTAGCGGTCGATGGCGTGGGCGATCAGGCCGCCCACCGGGCTGAAGTGCTGCTCGTCGGGGTGCCAGGCCCCCTGCGCGTGGACGGTCGGCTTGTAGCTGTGCTCGCCGGTGCGCTGGTAGTAGCTGTCGGGCGCGGCGGTGGGGGCGGTCAAGGTGCGCTTCTCCTCGGGCGGATCGCGGGGTGCCGGGCGGGCGCCGCAGGACTCCGGCGTCCGCGATCACGATCGTAAGAGGCCGAACGGCCCCCGGGGCTGTGATGCGCCCCACACCGCCGCGCCCTCGGGCATGCGGGGGATCGGCGCGCGGCGAGCGGGTGGCGGTCGGAGAGCTCGGTGCGGCGCGGCTCGGGGCAGCCTGTGACGACCGGTCAGCGGACCTTCGCCACCGTGCGCCCTCCCGAACGGCGCGAAGAGCTCGACGAGCAAAGAAGCCGATAAGATGACCCCCGGTGTGCCGGGAAGTCTGGTCGGCTCGGGGGATGACCGCGGCGATCGGGCTTCGGCGACCCCGGTGTTGCGATGGGTCGTTTCTGCAGATGCACGCCGTGGGGATCGTTCTCGTCCTGGTCGTCCTGGCCACCAGCGTGGCCACCTTCGCCCGGCGATGGCGGGTGCCCGCGCCCTCACTGCTGGTGCTGGCCGGGCTCGGCGTCGCGTTGATCCCCGGGGTGCCCGCGCTGCACGTCCCGCCGCAGGTCATCGGCATGGTGGTCCTGCCGCCGCTGCTCTACTCCTCCGCCGAGGAACTGTCGCTGCGCGACCTGCGGACGGTGTGGCGACCGGTCACCATCCTCTCCTTCGGCCTGGTCTTCGCCTCCGCCGCCGCCGTCGGCTTCGCGGCCGTCGCCGTCGCCGGGCTGCCGCCCGCGATGGCCTTCGTGCTCGGCGCCGTGCTCTCCAGCACCGACCCGGTGGCGGTCACCGCGCTCGGCCGCCGACTCGCCCTGCCCGGGCGGGTCCAGGTGCTGGTGCAGGCGGAGAGCCTGTTCAACGACGCCACCTCGCTGGTGCTGTTCAAGGTCGCCGTCGGCGTCGCGGTGGCGGTCGGCGGGACGGTCGACCTGCCCGCCGCGGGCGGCGAGCTGCTGCTGCTCGGCGGGGGCGGCAGCCTGCTCGGCGCGGCCGTCGCCGGACTGGCCTGGCTGCTGCGCCGCCGCACCACCGACCCGGTGCTGGAGACGGTGATAGCGCTGGTCACCCCGTACGCGGCGTACGTGCTGGCGGAGTCCGCGCACACCTCGGGCGTCACCTCGGTGGTGGTCGCCGGGGTGCTGCTCGGCCGCTCCGGCCACCGGCTGACCGACGCGAACATCCGGCTCCAACTGCACGCCGTGTACGCGGTGGTGGTGTTCCTGCTGGAGAGCGTCGTCTTCTCCGTCGTCGGCCTGGAACTGCCCGCCCTGGTCCGGGAGCTGCCGGCCGGCACCGGCTGGTGGCCACTGCAGTCGATAGCGATCGCCGCGGTGCTGATCGCCGTACGTGTGCTGTGGACCCTGCCGCTCACCCGCGCCGTCAAACCCAGCCGGGGACGGTTGTCCTGGCGCGTCGCCGGGGTGGTCACCTGGGCCGGCACCCGGGGCGTCATGCCGCTGGCCGCCGCGCTGTCCATCCCGCTGCTCACCGAGGGCGGCGACCGGCTCGCCGGACGGCCGCTGGTCCTGGTGCTCACCGTCTCCAACGTCGTGCTCACCCTGGTCGTCCAGGGCCTGACCCTCGCCGCCGTGGTCAACCGCTCCGGACTCGCCCTCGAACCCGAGCACACCGCGCGCGAGGAGGAGGACGCCCGCGACGAGCTCAACCGCGCCGCCCTCGACCACGTCGACGGCCTCGCCGAGCTGGAGGCCGTCCCGGAGACCGCCGTCGACCGGGTGCGCCGCGCCCTGACCGCCCGGCTCGACCGCACCCCCGAGGCCCCCGACGGCACCACCGCCGACGACGCCTACCGCCAGCTCCGGCACGAGGTCATCGCGGTGCAGAACACCCGGCTGCACCTCCTCTACGAGGAGCACCGGATCAGCGACACCACGCTGCGGGCGCTCCAACGCGACCTCGACCTGGAGCAGGCGGCGCTGGGGCGGAACTGAGCAGGCGTGCGGGCGGCCGAGTGTCAGAACATCAGCACGACCAAACCCGCCGCCCCCGCCGCACAGACCACCGCGAGCAGCGCCAGCGCCCGCGGCCCCGGGGGCGGTGGGAGGCGGTGCTCCGGGTGGACGGCCATGCCGCGCCCCGGCCGGGCGGGGTGGTACCGGACGGTCACCTCGTCCCCCTCCCGGTAGCGGCCGCCCTCGGGGCGTTCGTCGGAGCGCACCAGCTCGGCGGTCCGCCCGTCCGGCAGGCCGTACTCGATCGTCGCCCGCCAGCGGTCGTAGCCCTCGGAGGTGGTGCACATCCGCACCTTCCGCACTCGGCCGACCGCGCACACACCCTCCCGGCGCAGCGCCAGGTCGGTCCGGGCCGCCGAGACGAACAGCGCGCAGAGGCAGGCCAGGATCACCGCCCCGGCCAGGAGGAACAGGTCCACCAGCCACACACCAATCAATGTACCGAGCACGCAAGGGAGTTGACCAGAAGGCGTCAGGCCGTCGCGGGCCCGGCCGCACCCCGGCCTTCCGGCTGTCCGGGGCTGCCGTCACACTGTCGCGGGCACGAACACGCACCACCGATCGGGGGCACCATGACCAAGGGCCGGAACAAGAAGCAGAAGAGGCCGCTCGCCGCGGGCGCCTCCCGGCCGGCGAAGCCCGTCCGCAAGCGCCCGGGCAAGGACGCCGCGCTCGCGCCGCGCACGGTGCGCCGGACGGCGGTCCTGGTCGGGGTGCTCGCACCGCTGCTGATCATCGGGCTGCTCGCACTCGCCACCGACCCGGACCACCAGGTCGCCTGCACCGTCCTCGCGGTCCTGGTCCTGATGGCCTCCGTGGTGGGGCTGATGCTGATCCGGAGCACCGGGTGGGTGGTCTGGCCGGCCGTTCTGCTGGGTGTATTGCTGCTGGTGATCCCCACCTCCGCGATCCGCGCGCAGCTGATCGCCCAGCGCGGGGTGGAGACCAGGGTGGTCGTCACCTCGGTCCACAGCGGCAAGGACAAGATGGGCAAGGTGAGCTGGACCTGTGACATCCGGCGCGAGGACCACCAGCCCCTGCCGCACGGCACGATCGGCGGCATCGGCTGCTCGGGCGGCTCCGTCGGCACCACGGCGACCGTCCTGGTCGACCCGGCCGGCTGGGCCCCGCCGGCCACCCGGGACGAGGACCTCTCCTTCCGCGGCATCGGTGTCTACGTCACGGGCGTCGTCGCCGTCCTGTGGGCCGCGCTCACCTTCGGCGCCGCGCACCGCGCCCTGCGGGGCAAGGGCACGCGGGGTGGCCGGGGCGGACGCAAGGGCGGCAAGTAGCGGGCCGGAGCCCGGACTCCCGGCCGACCGGGGCCGCCGTCACACGGCCCGATCCACCGTCCAACCACTGCCGTGAAGAATGCCTGGAACTGTTCGGGCCGGGCGCACGGGGCTAGCGTGCACGCTGTGAACGAACTGGTGTTCCGAGGGAAGGACATGTTCCGACCCTCCTGGTCGCATTTGTCGGTGGTGCTCCTCGCGCTGGCCGCCCTGGAAGGCGTCACCGTCCTGAAGCTCGGCGTGGCGGCGATGTACTGGATAAGCAGCGGCACCCTCGCGCTGGCCCTCCCGGCCTTCGTCGTGGCCTGGCGCTCCTGGAGCAGGGCCGGGGCCGACGGCGTCACCGTCTGCTGGGGCATCGGGAGCGGCCGCACCTACCCCTGGCAGGAGATCCGATGGATCGGCGTCCGGGAGTCCAAGGGCAACGGCACCCGCTCCTACGCGGCTCGGATCTTCCTGGTGGACGGGCGCCGTCGCTCGCTGCCGGGCCTCCAGACCAGCACGCTGTACCCGATCGAGGAGTTCCAGACGAACGTCCAACGGGTGCTCGACTGGTGGGAGTCGAGCACGCCCGGCGCAGAACGCGTCCAGCCGCGCAAGCAGGTTCGGGACTGGATCACGCCCCAGGTGGCGGGCGTCCTGCTCGCCGTCGTCCTCATCGTCGCCACCGTCCTCGTCGTCGCCGCACGCCGGTGAGCCGTGGCTCCACGTCGAACTGAGCAGTGCTGATCGGGTGCGTCGCCGGCCGGGCCGGGGGCGCACCCGCCGTCATTCGGCGGCCAGGCCGTCGAGCAGGGCGAGGGCGTCCTCGACCGACCCGGCCGGGTCGGTGACGGGGTAGAGCACGGCCCGCACGGTGCGGGTGGCGTCCAGGACCAGGGTGAGCCGCTTGAGCCGGTCGACGCCCGAGGCCCGGAAGGTGGGCAACCGGAGGGAGCCGGCCAGCGCCAGCCCGGCGTCCGACAGCAGGGGGAACGGGATCCGCGCGTGCTCGGCGAACGCCGCCAGCTGGTCCGGGCGCTGGGTGCTGACGCCGTAGACGGCGGCGTCGCGGGCGGCGAACTCGCCCATCCGGTCCCGGTAGGTGCAGGACTCCAGGGTGCAGCCGGCCGCGCCCGGGACCTCGCCCCAGCCGGGCGGGTGGCCCATGACGCCCGGTGCGAAGGCCCCGGGGAAGCAGTACAGCACCGTCCAGGCACGGTCCGCGGCGACCGGGTCGACCCACCCGCCGGAGGCGGCGGCGAGCTCCAGGGCGGGCAGCCGGTGGCCGGTGAGCGCCATGACCCGGCGGGTCTCGGCGGAGTCGACGGTGCTGGTGCCGGAGAGCGAGCCGTCGCCCAGGACGTACCGCCCGCCCCAGTCCTGGAGGGCGACCAGCACCGGCAGCAGGCCGCGCCCGGTGTCCGTCAGGTGGTACTCGTAGCGCGGCGGGTGCGGGTGGTAGAGCCGCTTTTCCAGCACGCCGTCGGCGACCAGCGCCTTGAGCCGCTCGGTGAGCACCTTCCGGCTGATGCCGAGCCCGCTCTGCAGGGCTTCGAAGTGGTGGGTGCCACCGGCGACGTCCCTGATCAGGAGCAGGGTCCAGGTGTCCCCCACCACGCTCAGGGCCTGGGAGATCGCGCAGTCGGGGTCAGCCGCTTCCGTGTGCCGCATGATCACCCATTATAGTGAGTTCCCAAAAGGAACTCACTCGGTCGTGGACCGGTGGCAGCAAAGGGGCGGACGTGGCGACGGAGACGGCGAACGCGACGAGAACAGCGGACTCGGTACGGCCCGGCGGGCGGCGCCCGGGCGGCGGGGCGGGGGCGTTCTGGCGCTACTGGACCGCCTCGACGGTCAGCCGGCTCGGGGACCAGGTGACGACGGTGGCCCTGCCGCTGATCGCCGTGGTCACCCTGCACGCCTCGGCGTTCGAGGTCGGCCTGATCACGGGCGCCGCCTATGTCGCCTGGCTGCTGATCGGACTGCCGGCCGGCGTGCTGGTCCGGCGGCTGCCGCTGCGCGGCACCCAGGTCGCGATGGACCTGATCCGCGCCGTCGCCGTGGCCTCGGTGCCGGTGGCGGCGGCGATCGGGGTGCTGGGGCTGCCCCAGCTCGTGGTGGTGGCACTGGTGATCGGCTTCGCGAGCGTGGTCTTCGACGTGGGCAACTCCACCTTCCTGCCCACCGTCGTCCCCAAGGAGCAGCTGACCTCCCGCAACAGCCTGGTCTCCGGCAGCATCGCGGCCACCGACCTGGCCGGGCCCTCGCTGGGCGGCGTCCTGGTGCAGCTGCTCGGCGGCGCCGCGTCGATGCTGCTGGACTCGGTCAGCTACCTGGCCTCGGCGGCACTGCTGGGCAGCCTGCCGCGAGCCGAACAGCCGGCCGCCGGACCGGCGGGCGGTGCCGGCATGCGCGAGCAGATCCGCGAGGGCTGGCGATTCGTCACCCGGCACCCGGTGATCAGGCCCTGTGTCGCCGGCGCCACCGCGGTGAATTTCGTCTGCGGCGCGTTGATGACCCTCACCCCGGTGTTCCTGGTCCGCACCCTGGGCGCGCCGGCCGCCGCCGTCGGCGCCCTGATGGCCACCGGCGGCCTCGGCAGCCTGCTCGGCGCCGCCGCCACGCCCCGTCTGGTCGCCCGGATCGGCAGCGGCCGCGCGGTCTGCTGGGCGGCGGCGGTCGCCACCGGCTTCGCCCTGCTGCTCCCGGCGGCCGGATCCGGCTGGGGCGCGCTGGTCTTCGCCGTCGGCAACGCCGGGTTCTCGGCGGGGGTCGTGGTCTTCAGCATCGTGACCCGCACCCACCGCCAAACCCAGACCCCGCCGGAGCTGCTGTCCCGGGTGATGGCCACGGTCCGCTTCGTCTCCTGGGGCGCGATCCCGGTCGGCGCCCTCGCCGCCGGCGCCACGGCTGCGGCCTGGGGGCCGCGTACGGCGCTGCTGCTGTTCGCGCTGAGCAGCGTGCTCAGCCCCGCCGTCCTGCTGGCCGGCCCGGTCCGCCGGATGCGCGAGCTGGTCTGAGGTCCGGAGGGCTTCTCACAGGCCGGCGGGCGGCAGGCCGAAAAGGTGCTGCCAGGCCCGCCGGCCGGTCGGGGTCACGGCGAGGGCGCGGGTGGTGCCGATCCGGGTGAGCCAACCGGTGGTCAGCGCGTGGTCGCAGAGCGCCGCGCCCACCGCGCCGCCGAGGTGCGGGCGGCGCTCGGTCCGGTCCAGGCAGGCGCGCACCGGCGGGCGGCGCGAGCCGCTCGGCAGCGTGATGCCGAGCTCGATCAGCCAGGCCCGGCCGGCCGCGGGCAGGCCCGGCTCCGGGCCCCAGTCCAGCAGGCCGTGGCCGCACGGGTGGACGACGCTCGGCGAGGTCCCGTGCGATCCGCCGGGCACCAGTCGGGTCTTCCTGACCAAGGACCTCACCGCATCCAGGGGCTGCGAAGCCGTGGTTCAGAGACCGGCCGGCCAGTTGTAGCTTCCCGGCACGGTGACGGAGGCGTTCTCGGCGGCCGTGCCGTACACCAGGGCGATCTCGTCGTGGGCGTGCAGCTGGATCGCCGCCGGGTCGCCGCTCACCGCCTTGCCGTCGACGTACGCGGTCAGCGTGTGGGTGGCGTCGGTGCGCAGCCCGCCGAGGTGGTCGGCGGAGGCGGAGACCTGCCACTCGGTCAGGAACTGGCCCAGGGTGAAGTCGGCGTTCACCGGCGATTCGACGTGGATGACGCCGGTGGTGTCGTGGGTGTGCAGCGGGCTGATCCGCTGCGCGCTCTCGTCGATGCCGACCAGCGCGGGCACCGTCACGGGCTGGCCGCCGGCGTACACGTCGAGGTGCGCATGGATGTGCAGGGCCGTACCCTCGGCGCCGAGCATCGGCAGGCCGGCCGCCTTCACGGCTGCCGCGACGTCGGCGGGGGCGTCCCAGGGCGGCGGGGTGGTCCGGCCCTCGGCGGTGGTCCGCGGGTGCGCCGGGACCCCGGAGGGCGGGGACGAGCCCTGGTTCGTGGCGATCACGACGGCGATCCCGCCCACCACGACGGCCAGCACCAGGACGATCACTCCGGCGACCAGCCATCGCCGGCGCCGTTCGCGACGGACCTCCGCTGCCCGGAGCGCCGCGAGGCGGGCCCGTCGTCCGGACGGCCCCGGGTTCTGCGCTGACATCGGTGCGCGCCTCCTCGATCGAGGTAGCTGCCCTTTCAGCCTGGCAGAGTCCGCCCCTCCCGGCGCGTCGAGCCCGGTGGCGGCCGCACAGCGCCGCGGCCCCGACCCCCGGGGAGGGGATCGGGGCCGCGACGCGTTCGGCTCAGGCCCGGGTCAGCGCTGGCCCGGGTAGCCCTGCTGGCCCGGCTGGCCCGGGTAGGGCACGTTCGGGACCTGCGGCGGGTAGGGCTGGCCCTGCGGCGGCACCTGGCCGCCCGGCTGCGGCGGGTACGGCTGCCCCTGCGGCGCCGGGTAGCCCTGCGGGGCCGGGTAGGGGTTGGCCGGCGGCTGCGGGTACGGCTGCTGCGGCGGGTAGGGCTGGCCCTGCGGCGGGTACGGCTGCTGCGGCGCCGCGTAGCCCTGCTGCTGCGGGATCACCGGCTGACCCGGCATCGGCTGGCCCGGCATGGGCTGGCCGACCATCGGCTGACCCGGCATCGGGTACGGCCGGCCCTGCGGCGTGTCGAACGGCTGCGAGGACGGGTCGATCGACCCGGGCGGGAAGGCCGCGCTGAGCTGGTCCATCTCGGCGCGCCAGATGCGGTGGATGTTCAGACGCATCGGCTTGGCGTTGCCCGGCATCTGGAGGTACATCGAGCTCCAGATGCTGGCCCGCTTGACCCGGGTGACCGGGAAGGCGTTGCGCGGGAAGGCCGCGACGACGTCGCCGGGGCGGTTGGTCCAGCGGTTGGCCGCGTTGACCACCACGTGGGTGTTGGTGAGTGTCAGGAAGTAGTACCGGCGGGTCAGAACGATGATCAGGCCGAGCAGCGGGATCTCACCGAAGACACCGTTGAGCCACGGGCTCGGGCCGCTCTCCGCGTGCACGCAGGCGATGAAGGTCTCCCCAGGAGGCGCCACCTGCGAGAGCTTCTCGATGACCTGGGCTTTCTGCTTCGCCCGGAGAATTGCCATGTTGTCTGTTCCTCTTACCCCGTCGTGTCCGCCGCCTCTGTGCGGCGGGAAATCGGCTGAGGTTAGCAGGTGGTGATGACACTTCGAACACCACCGTGCACGGGACCGACGACGCCCCCGGGGCCGGAGCCCGACGGGGTTGAGTCTGCATTCGAACCACCCGGTGAGCTCCATGTGGCTCGCCGTGATCGAACGAGCGCGGTCGACGAGCATAGACGCCGCGGGAGGGGTGTCGGTTGCGGGGTCAGTCCAGCCAGCCGAGTTCGGCCGCGCGGACGCCCGCGTCGAAGCGGCTGGAGGTGCCGAGTCCCCGCATGACGTCGGAGGGGAGGCAGTCCTTCTCGGCGTCGATACGGACTGAGTCGATCACCTACGAGCCGGTCGTGTGTCCTGATGCCGAGACCGGGGTGAGCGGCCGGGGACCAGTGCGCGCAAGTCGGACTTCGGCCATTCGGTCATGCTATCGGCCAGATCAGTTAAAAGCCGGGTCAAAAAATCGCGTGTCACCTTGCTGATAATGTGATCACATGTGTAGGCGCTGTGGCGCGCTTCGCCACAGGGGAGGGACCGGCCTGGCCCCGTTCGATCAGGCCCTGTCACACAGGAGTTGCACCATCAACATCGCCATCCGCAAGGCCGCGCGCGGCGCGCTGCCCCTCGCGGTCACCGCGTCCGTCCTCGCCACGGGTCTCACCGCCTGCGGCACCGCCGAGCAGATCTCGGCCGCCCAGAAGGTGTCGAAGGCCTTCAACAAGGTCGGTGACGGCAAGTCGGCCGGCTTCACGCTCTCCGTCGACGCCACCCCCGAGCAGATCGTCGCCTTCACCAAGGCCACCGGCGAGGCGGCCGACGAGAAGAGCGCCCAGGGCCTGTCCGGGCTGTCCCTCTCCGTCGCGGTCTCCGCCGACAAGCCGCTCAAGGACGTCGACGCCTTCAAGAACGCGGCGGCCAAGGAGCAGAAGGACATCACACTCGACAAGTCGGTGCGGATCTCCTACCGCATCGCCGACAGGAAGGGCACCCCGCTCCTCGAGTACCGCCAGCTCGAGGCCAAGGGGTACCTGCAGATCGACCTGAAGAGCGTGCTGAAGCTCACCGGTCAGGACCCGTCCGAGGTCGACGCCGTCACCAAGGACCTCCCGTCCGACATGGCCCCCGCCAAGAGCCTGCTGAGCGGCAACTGGACGTCGTTCGACCTCCAGGAGCTCGCCGACGAGGCCAAGAAGGACGACGGCGCAAAGGGCGGCAAGCCGGAGGCGATGCCCTCGGTCGACCCGCAGGCCGGCAAGGAGCTCTTCGACTCGCTGAAGGACGTCTTCAACCGGACGGTCACCTTCGAGGACAAGGGCACGAAGGACGGCACCGAGCACATCTGGATGAGCGCCCCGGCCCACCAGGCCGTGGACGAACTGTACAAGGCCCTCAAGCCGCTCTCCACCAAGTTCCCCCAGCAGTTCAGGAAGTTCCCGACCGAGGCCCCGACCGGCGTCCCGGACAAGAACGTCGGCGCCGACCTCTACCTCAAGGACGGCTCGCTCTCCTCGGCCACCTTCGACATGGCGCAGCTGGCGAAGAAGATCGAGCCGGGCGTCAACTTCCCGGTGAAGCTGACCTTCACCCAGGACGCCCCCAAGGTCGAGGCCCCGTCCGCGCCGAACAAGATGACCACCGAGGACCTCATGAAGACCTTCTTCATGCTGGCCGCCGGCGGCACGGGCTCCGACCTCGGTGACCAGACCGGGTCGGGCGCCGTCCCGCCGGTCAGCACCGATGCCGCTCCGTTGACCGACGCCCAGCTCAAGGAGCTGGCCGCGCTCGGTGTGCCGGAGGCCCAGGCCCGCGCCTTCAACAAGATCGGCATGAGCTTCGAGGACATCAAGTCCATGGCGCAGGAGAAGTGATCCGCCTGACAGCGATCCCCTCCTGACGCACCGACCGGCCGACCGCCTCCACGGTCGGCCGGTCGCATCCGGTCAACCGCGTTTGCGCAGGCCGACCTTGTCGCGCGCGGCCTCCGGCACATCGAGGTCGCTCGCCACCCGGACGGCATCCATGGCCGCGAGCTCGTTGGGCACCCGGGTGCGCGCGCCCAGGCCGAGGATGCCGCCCTCCTCGTTGGCGTCGGCGACGACGGTCGCGATCTGCAGCAGGAAGGCACGGTACTCGGCGAGTTCGTCCGGCGCGTGCTCGGCCACGATTCGGGTGGCGTCCCGGATGGTCTCCAGCGCCGGCCCCCGGTACTCGTCGTACCGGGTGTCGGGGCGCAGCCCGGTGTCGAAGGTGGAGGCTGCCGCGAGCTCACGGATGAGCCGCCGCTGGTGGGTACCGCTGGCCCCGCGCAGCAGCTTGACGATCGCGATGATCTCCTCGGGGTCGGCCACGCCCTCGGCGAGGGCGACCAGGACGCCGGAGGCCATCAGGGCGCGGCCGAGGGTCGCCCAGTCCTCGGGGGTGAAGTCCAACTCCCCGACGCCGTCGACGACGCGGCCGATCCGCACGACCTGGAAGCCGACGTCGGCCAGGATCGCGGGAATGCGGCGCACCGACTCGACCGTACGGGCGCGAGCCCGGTCGGACAGCGCCTCCCAGGGCAGGAACTCCGCCCGGCCGTCCCGCTGGCCGGGGACGGGCACCTCCGATTCGCCGCCCGTCCCGTAGCGGTGCTCGTGTTCGTGCTCCAGCCGGGCCAGCACCTCGGCCTCCTCCTCGGTGAAGTCCTCGAAGCCCCCGACGGCGTCGGAGGCCACCTGCTCGGAGGTGGGCACCATCAGGCAGCCGACCGTGGCGAGGCGTTCGCCGAGCTGCCGGGCCTGGCGTCGGTTGGCCGCCCTCAGCTCTTCGGGCAGCTCCTCCCAGGGCAGCAGGACAGGCCGGCTGCCCGGCTCCTCGCCGTCCTCGACCGCCGCCGTCAGCCGGCTCTGGTGGATGGCCCGCGCCAGGTGCCGGGTGACCTGGGCGCTGGTGTAGTCGGCCAGGCTCTCGATGATCTTCCCCTGCGCCTCCAGCCGGGCCTTCATCCGGCCGCACTCGTGCAGGACGGCCTCGGCGTCCAGCAGGGTCTGCTCGGCACGGCGGTCACCGGCCTTGCCCAGCACGTCCTGGCCGACCATGATCACGATCATGAAGATCAGCTGGGCCAGGGTGGACAGGAAGCTCATGAAGGCGAACGGGTACGGGTCGAAGGTCTGCAGCCCCAGCTGGGACATGCCGATCCAGACCACCTGCGTCACGGCCGCGAAGTAGAACGCCCACATGCTGCCCAGCCGCCCGGTCAGCCAGGCCGCGATCCGCCCGTTGACCCCGGTGACCTGGTCCAACGCCTGTGGCGGCGGCTGCACCCGGTGCCGCTGGATCCACGGGTGCCCGCTGGTCTCCAACAGGCTCACCCCGCGGCCGAGCGCCTGATCGTGGCGGTCCAGGTGCATCTGGAGGTCGGCGACCCGGGCGAAGATCGCCTCGGCGTTCTCGTAGGTCTGCACCGCCCGGCGGTCGGCGGCCTGGCCGAGCACTCGCTGGCCGACCAGGATCGCCAGGCAGAGCACCAGTTGGACCACGTTGTCGAGGAACAGCAGGAAGCCGAAGGGGTACGGGTCGACCGAGTGCAGCGGCCCCCAGGTCGCCAGCGCCATCCACCCGCCGACCACCACCAGCGTGACGTACAGGGCGGGCATCGAGCCCACCGCCCGGGTCAGCGCGGCCGCGATCGCGCCGTTGAGGCCGACCTGTCCGTCCGCCATCGCCACCGGCCGCTGCCGCGGCTGGTTCATCTCCGTTCCGGCTTCCCCCACACCCGCTCCTCACCATCGGTTCCGGCGCCGCCGCCGGAATCATGTTCATGATGACAGCGGTCCCACCGGTCGACGGGCTACCGACCTCCGTTCTTAACGGTCTGTCAACGCGGTTTCCCTGCACGGTGTGTGCAGCTCCACCCGGCCGCTCCGGAGGTGGTTGCGGTGGCCGTCGGCGAACTTCAGGCGGAGGCTGCGGTCGGCCGGGGTGTCCACGACCACGGCGCTCTCGACCGTGCCGTAGGAGGAGTCGCGGTAGACCCACACCCGGTCGCCGACGTGGAACTCCGGCGTCTCGGAGACGATCATCACTCTCACCTTCCTTCCGGCCCGCTCACCGACCTGTACGGCGCGCGGCGGGCCGGGGACTCAAAGGTCCACACGCCGTCACGCTCCGATCGCGGTCAGTGGCTGCGCAGCTGCGCCGGGGCCGTGGGGCTCGGCAGGTCGGTCGGCTTCCCATCCCAGTCCACCGGGGTGTCGTCGGGGTAGCGGGCGCATTCGGTGCCCGCCGCGACGGCGAGGGTGCCGCGCTCGGGGCTGAAGCCGACGGTGACCGTCTCGGCCAGGGATCCGGGGCCGGTGCTCGGGGGCTTCAGGGTCACCCTGGTGTCGTCCGCGGCGGTCTCCGTCCAGCCCTGTCCGGTCAGGGTCTGCCGGGCCCGGCGCAGGGCCTCCTGCGCCTGCGGGGGCGTGATCCCGGTGAGGATGAAGCCGGCGTCGAGCGTTGCCGTGCGGGGCTCGTCGGCTCCCCTGTCGCTCATGTTCTCCAGGAGGTGGGAGATGCCCCGGGGACGGCAGACGTCGTAGACCCGGGCCGTGATCCCGTCCCCGGCCCAGGGCTCGCGGTCCAGCGCCGCGCCCGGCGGCAGGGCGAGGGCGCCGTAGACGGTCTGGGTCCGGGCGTCCAGGTGCTTGGCGACGGCGGCCGGATCGGCCACGGGGTACGGCCGCCCCGCCCAGGCGTCCTGCAGCTCCACCACCGCGTCGTACCCGACCGCACCGAGGGCCAGCATCCCTGCGGCCGTGACCACCGCCACGGCTTTGCGGTGGCCCCGCCCGTCCTTCGTCCCGCGCTTCGTCATGCCCGATATCGTCCGCCGCCGGGCCGGGCCGTCGCCTGAGTACCCGTACTCAGGCGACGGCGCGAAAAGACCCAGGTCAGGCGTGGGCTGCGGCGCACTCCGGGTGTCCCCAGCTACTGCCCACCTTGGTGATCTTGTCGCCCTTGGCGTACGGGCGGCTGCACGGGCAGGTGCCGGGGAAGCGGGCGTTCAGGGTGCGCGAGCCCGTCCGCTTGGTGGTGCCGCCGGTGCCGCCGGTGCCGCTCGCGGCGGCGGGGCGGATGCTGCGGGCCTTGGGGGCCTTGGCGGCCGAGGCCGGGTCGGGCACCGGGAGGTCGGCGGCGGTCCCGGCGGCGGCCTGCTGGGTGCGGGCGGCGTCGCTGGCGGCCTTGTCGGCGATGGCGTTCAGCGGGTCGCCGTCCACCTGGTGGGCGGGGACGTACACGAAGGTGACGTCCCGGCCCTCAAGGAGCTCGTCGATCCGCTGGATCAGCTCACGGTTGGCCACCGGCTTGCCTGCGGCCGTCTTCCAGCCGTTGCGCTTCCAGCCCTTGAGCCACTTGGTCACCGAGTCACGGGTGTAGGTGCTGTCGAGCCGGACCTCCAGCGGGACGGCCGGGTCGGTGGCGGACAGCAGCTGCTGAAGCGCCGTCAGCTCGCCGATGTTGTTGGTGCTGTGCCCGAGCGGCCCTGCCTCCCAGCGCTGGGGTGCCCCGGCGCTGTCCGCGACCACGTAGGCCCAGGCCGCCGGGCCCGGGTTGCCCTTGGCTGCTCCGTCACACGCTGCAATGACTCGTTCGACCATGCCCCCGATCATGCCTGGTCAGGCGGCCGGAAACCAAAGTCGCCCGGAACCGGGCAGGGCGGCAGCGACAGGACTCCGTAGGAACCCGCCATCGGCCCTTCCTCGGCCGGTCCTGCCTTCACCCATTGGCGCTAACTTGCCGCGGGGGTGCCGCGCGGCGCACGAGGCGGTGGCGCGACGGGCTGGCAGTTTGCACCCTGACGCTCCGCAGCGTGCCTTGGCCAGGCGGAGGAGGCGCAAGCCCCGGCGTGGTCCGGGAACGCTCCGGGCACACCACCGCCAGGACCCGGACCACCTTGGAGGCACACCATGCCCGTTTCGCTCCCCGAGCTCACCGGGGACTACGTCCTCGACCCCGCCCACACCCGGATCGGCTTCGTCGCACGCCACGCCATGGTGACCAAGGTCCGCGGCGCGTTCCACCAGTTCGAGGGCACCGCCCACCTGGACGGCAGCGACCCGTCCCGTTCGACCGCCCAGCTGGTGATCAAGTCCGAGAGCATCGACACCGGAGTCGAACAACGCGACCAGCACCTGCGCACCAACGACTTCCTCGACGCCCCCAACTACCCGGACATCACCTTCCGCACCACCTCCGTCGAGCCAGGCTCCGATGCCGAGTACCGGGTGACCGGCAATCTCACCATCAAGGACACCACCCGCCCGGTCACCATCGACTTCGAGTACACGGGCAACGCCGTCGACCCGTACGGCAACCTGCGGGTGGGCCTGGAGGGCTCGGTGTCCATCAGCCGAAAGGACTTCGGCGTGACCTGGAACGCGGCACTGGAGGGCGGCGGCGTCCTGGTCGGCGACAAGGTCGTCCTGGAGTTCGACATCTCCGCGATCAAGCAGGGCTAGCGGCCCCCACCCGACGGCCCGTCGACGGCCCCGTTGGCGCACTCCGCCGACGGGGCTTCGCCGGTTCGTCCGGCCTCTCCACGGCCCGGCACACCTACATCCCCGGACGGAGCACCCCGGCGACCTCCGACCGATTGATCCTCCTCCCCCCGGGCACAGCATGATGGCCCACATGTGGGGCAAGTGGATCGACTGCCGGATACGGCCCGGCGCACACGGGACCTTCTCCGCCGGCCAGCGCCGCTGGGCGGCGCTCGCGGACCAGCCGGGGCTGGTCGGCCAGGTGGGCGGCTGGTCCCGCACGGACGGCCGGGCACTCGTGCTCGCCCTCTGGGCGGACGAGGAGGCGTACGGCCGCTTCATGCGCGAACGTCATGACGCGGTCGCCACCGAGGCGGCCCAGCAGGACAGTTGGAGCTCGATCCAGGTGGCCGCCGGCCCGGTGGCGCTCACCATGCCGGGCTCGGCGCCCTTCCCCACGAATGCCCTGAAGCACGCCACCCTGCTGCGCGCCGCCGACTGCGTGCTGCGCCCGGGCCGTACCGGCCACTTCCTGGAGGTCCAACGCGAGGTCTGGGCCCCCGGCATGGCAGCGGCCGGCGGCATGCTCGCGGGCACCGTCACCCGCCTCGCCGCCGACCGCTACCTGGTCACCACCCTCTGGACCTCCGCCGAGGCCCACGCGGCCTACACCGCCGACGCACTCCCCGCGCTGCGCGCCCGCGCGGACGTCCCGGCCGACGTCGAGTCGCTGACCGGGCACGTCCTGCCGCTGGAACCTTCCTGGCAGGTCCTGCCGTCACGGACCCAGTGATGCGGAGCGGCCTCGAAGCCCTCGGGGGCACGGTCGAGGAAGACGGTGACGGCGCTGATCCGGCCGTCCGAACTCCTGGCCGAGTTGGAGTCCTGCCCCACCCTGCCGGCGGACCCGGGCGAGCCCGCCCCGGACGGGTCCGCCGGTGACCTGGTGGTCCCGCTGCGCCTGGCCACCGAGTACGGCGAACTCGCCCTGCTCTACACCACGACGGTCTTCGGCTCGCCCCGGGACGTGACCCTGGACGAGATCGCCATCGAGACCTTCTTCCCGGCGGACCTTCAGACGGCGACCCTGATGCGGGCCGTCACCGCCCAGGCCCGACCGGCGGAAGCCGTATCACCTGAGCCGTGAGAGCAGCTCGCCCCACACGTCGCCGCCGTCCGCCCAGGTCCACAACCACCGCCGCAGCGACGTCGGTACGGCGGACTGACACCCCGACGACCGTTCCGTCCCGCCGGCCGGTCAGGTCACCACCGGGACGCCGTCCGGCCGCCCCGCGAGCAGCGCCGCGATGTGGTCCGCGCAGCGCAGGGCCGCGTCGGCCATGGCACTTCCGGTCATCCCTGCGACGTGCGGGGTGAGCAGCGCGTTGGGCAGGCCGAAGAGCGGCGAGGCGAAGGCGGCCTGCTCGTGGGCGAAGGTGTCGACGGCGGCGGCCCCCAGCGGGTGGGCCGGGTCGCGCAGGGCGTCGGCCAGAGCCTGTTCGTCGACGATGCCGCCCCGGGCGGTGTTCAGCAGGATCGATCCCGGCCGCATGAGGGCCAGCCCGGCCGGGCCGATCAGCCCCTCGGTGTCCGGGGTGAGCGGGAGGTGCAGGGACACCACGTCGCTGGTGGCGAGCAGGGCTTCGAGGGATGCCGTCCTGCGGACGGGCGTCCGGGTCGAGCGCCGCGCATAGCCCTGGACGTCCATGCCCAGGGCCTGTGCGCGCTCGGCCAGCGCCAGGCCGATCCGCCCCAGCCCGACGATGCCCAGGGTCAGCTCCGACAGCTCGACCGCAGGAGCCGTCGGTGCGCTCCAACGTCCTTGGTGCGAGGCTTCGTTGTACGACGCCGGGCTCCGGGTCAGGGCCAGCAGCTGGGCCAGCGCGAATTCCGCGACGGCGTTGGCGTTGGAGCCGGGCGTGTGGGTGACGGTGACACCGTGACGGGCAGCGGCGACCAGGTCGACATGGTCGGTGCCCGCACCGGCCCGACCGATCACCCGGAGCCGATGGACCAGTGCCCGGTCGGTCGCCGCCGCGAGGAACGCGGCCCCCAACGGAACGCCCGCCCGGGACTTGAGCGCGTGATACCCGAACCCGCCCCGAACCACCTCACCGATCAGCGCCGACTCGTCGAACGGATCGACATCGGTGAACTCGACCCGGTCCGACCACGCTTCCGTCACACCCGCCGGGTCACTCACCCGCCGCAGGTTCAGCGTGACGGCAAGACCGTGCCCGACCAGACGCTCCAGTTCCCGATCGAGCAACTCCCCCGGAGCCGCGTCCAACAGCAGCACCCGCATCCGCCCCACAGCACTCCCCTTTTCCATGGGACGGACGCTATCCGAGGCGGAACACCTGCGCAGGAGGCCCGCCTTAGCCCCCGGCGGCCCGGCCTCGCCCCCGGCTGATCACCGATCGCCGATCACCAGGGCACGGACGTTCCGTCCCAGGAGAAGAAGCCTCCGGTGGGCCCGTCGTCCGGCAGCAGGGCCAGGCGGAGTGCGCCCTGCGCGGCCTCGGCCGGGTCACCGCCGGCAGCGGCGGCCCGGGGGTTGAGATCGGTGGCCCGCAGGCCGGGGGTGAGCGCATTGACCTTGAAACCGTCCTCGGCCAGTGTCTGGGCGTAGAGGACGGTGAGGGCGTTGAGGGCGGCCTTGGACGACCGGTAGGCGGCGGCGCCACCGCTTCCCGGGGTGAACTGGGGGTTGGGGTTCGTACTCCAGGTCAGCGACGCGGTGCCGCTGGAGATGTTGACGATGCGTGGGTGCGGGGAGCGGCGCAGGGCCGGCAGGAAGGCATCGGTCACCGCCACCACCCCGAACACGTTGGTCTCGAACGTGCACCGGAACTCCTCGACGCGGAGGGCGGCCGGCGGGGCGAGTGACGGCGCCGATCTCCTTGACGGCCCGCTGTCCGTGTCCCGGGTCGCGGGCGCCCACGTACACGGTGAGGCCCTCGGCCGCGAGCAGCCGGGCGATGTGCTTGCCGATGCCCTTGTTGGCACCGGTGACGAGAGCTGTGCGATCGTTCATGGACACGACGATCCTCTGACGCCGCTCGCTCTGCCAGGGACAGTCCGTACCAGGCACATGGCCGGGGGGTGGCATGGCGCGGCAGGAACTGGCCCGCTTTCTGCGGGACCGTCGGGCGGGTCTGCGTCCGCACTAGGCGGGGCTGACGACGACGGGCACCGCCCGCCGCACACCGGGCCTGCGCCGCGAGGAGGTGGCGGAGCTCGCCCACATGTCGGTCGACTACTACACGCAGCTGGAGCAGGCCCGGGGAGCGCGGCCATCGGCCCGGATCCTGGACGCGCTGGCCCAGGTCCTGGGTCTCACGTCGGCCGAGCGCAGCCACCTGTTCCGGCTGGCGGGATCGACCGCGCCGCCCGGCGGCAACGCCGTGCGGCGGGTTCGCCCGCACGTGGCCCGGATGCCGACGTCCCCTGGCCGAAGCGTCCGCTGCGGACCGCCCTGTGGATCCCGGCCGCCGCCGTGCTGCTGCCGCTCGGCGGGGCGTTGGGGGCCTTCGGCCTGTGGTTCTTGGTCCCGTCGCTGCTGCTGGCCTTGACCGGGCTGATCGGTCTGATCTACGCCCTGCTGAGTTTCTGCCGGTCCGGTCCGCTGCGGCTCGTGGCACTGGCGCTGCTGCTCGCCCCGATGATCGGGGTGCCGTTGCTGAGCAACAGCACGGCGCGGGCCACTGTGCTGTCGACGCGCGGCATCGCTCACCCGGGCACCGTCACCGAGGTCCGGGTGAGTCACGGCAAGACCACCACCTACTACTGCGCGGTGCGCTACGAGGACGCCCCGGGCCGCAGCACGTCCGTGAAGTGCGGCACCGGGGACACCGTGGGTGAGCGGGTCAGCGTCACCGAGGACCCGGGCGGCCTGGTGGACCCGGAGTTCACCGACCAGGCCGCCAACCCCCGGTTCGATCTCGCCATGGGCGGCCTCGCCGACCTGACGCTGCTGGTCATCGCCACCGTCGTGGCCGCGGTCGGCGCCCTGCTGCACCGGCTGAAGGTCCGCCGTAATCCTGTTGCCGGGGCAACGGGGCAACGGCGATCCTCCACAGATGGAGCTAGCAGAGCAGGAAATCCCGCTGGGTGAGGTGACGCTGCGCCGTTTCCGCGGCGAGACGGACCTCCCCGAGTTCTTCCGGGTCATCGAGGAGTCGCTGGAGCACCTGCGGCCGTTCATGCCGTGGGTCGCCGAGCACAGCCGGGCGAAGACCACCGAGTTCCTGGCCGAGCGGCCGGAGCTGTGGGAGAGCGGCAAGGACTTCACCTACGCGATCCTGCTGGACGGCGCGATCGTCGGCGCCTGCGGGCTGTTCCGACGTGACGACACCCCGGAGAACGGCCGGGAGATCGGCTACTGGCTGCACCCCGCCGCGACCGGCCGCGGGATCGCCACTCGCACCGCCAGGGCGCTGACCGAGCAGGCCTTCCGGCTGCCCGGCGTGGACTTCGTCGAGATCGTGCACGACCCGGCCAACCACGCGAGCGCCGCCGTCCCGGCCCGCCTCGGCTTCACCGAGCACCGGCGTCGCCCCGCCGAGGCCCTCGCCCCGGCCGAGACCGGCGAGGAGTTGGTCTGGCGGCTGGACCGCAGCTGACGGAACGGACCCGACGGTCCGTCGCCGTGGGGGAATGCGCGCGGACCGCCGGGCGGCGCCCGGCCGGACGGGACGATCCGGCCGGGCGCCGTGGGAACGAACGCGGCCGGAGACCCTCATCTCCGCGCGGAGCGCCCCATCTCGAACCCCGCGTTCCGGCCGCGCACCTCTGCCACGGCGTCGCGCGTTCGTTCCCATGCCCAGGAGACCGTCCACCGCCCAGGGCGATAACACTTTCTTCGGATGCTTCCGGCGTTTCCCGCCGACCGGTGACGCGCGGGCCCCCCGACACCTGGTCAGGAAGCTTGTACCGAACGGTCCGCTTCCTCATACTTCCGGACAGCGCCTGTCAGGGGCAGATCATCCTCCGTGCTTCCGGACAGCACCGGCAGGTGTCCGCCCATCTCCTGACCGCGCCTCACGGCCCCCAGCCCCTCAGGGGCCTCTCACTCCCAGGAGGAGATCGGTGAGGACCATGCGCAGGACCCCCCGCACCGGCACCAAGCGCCGCAGCCGGCTGCTCACCGTCACCCTCGGCCTGCTGACCGCCACCGCGGTCGCCGCGCCGGACGCCGCAGCCGCCCCCGCCCCTGTCCCCGCCCACACCGCCGCAGCCGAACAGCTCGCGGCCGTCAGCGACGCCGTCCTCAACGCCGAGGTCGACGGGACGGCCTGGTACGTCGACCAGGACGCCGGCCGCGTCGTGGTGACCGCCGACAGCACCGTGTCCCCGGCCGGGCTCGCCAAGCTCATGCGCGCCGCCGGCCCCACCGCCGACACCCTGACCATCCACCGCGTCGCCGGGGCGTTCACCCCGCTGCTCGCCGCGGGCGACGCCGTTTACGGCGACAAGTACCGCTGCTCGCTCGGTTTCAACGTGTCGAGCGGGAGCACCCACTACGTCCTCACCGCCGGCCACTGCGGGAACGTCGCCGGCACCTGGTACACCGACAAGGACCACACCACGCTGATCGGGCCGACCGTCAGCTCCACCTTCCCGGACCACGACTACGCGCTGGTCCGGTACGACAACAACGCACTGGAGCACCCCGGCGGCTTCACCTCCGCCCCGAACGCCTACGTCGGCGAGCAGGTCACCCGCACCGGCTCGACCAGCGGCACCCACACCGGCACGGTCACCGGGCTCAACGCCACCGTGCGCTACACCGGCGGCGACACCGTCCGCGGCCTGATCCAGACCGACGTCTGCGCCGAGCCCGGCGACTCGGGCGGCCCGCTGTACGAGGGCGGCAAGGCGCTCGGCCTCACCTCCGGCGGCAGCGGCGACTGCACCGTGGGCGGGACGACCTTCTACCAGCCGGTCAACGCGGCGCTCGCCAAGTACCGGGTGAACGTGTACTGACTCCCGGGACCCGCGCCGGACCGGGCCCCGGAGCCGTCCGCCCGCCGCACCACGCGGCGGGCGCACGACCCGTTTCAGCCCGCGTACACGTCCTCGACGTAGCGGCCGCCCTCGACCAGCCCCTGCAGCCAGTCCCGCGCCTGCTGCTCGTCCGCCCCGGGCGTGCGCTGCCGGTAGAGCGCCCGGAACGCGTCCCGCACGCCCGGCGCCATCCGGGCGCCGTCGCCGCACACGTACACCTTGGCGCCGGCCGCGAGCAGCTCCCAGACCTCCGCCGCCTCGACGGCGATGCGGTCCTGGACGAAGCGCTGCCCGTCCACCGGCCGCTCGCTGAACGCGGGCCGCATCGAGACCGCGCCGGTCCGCTGGGCCGCCTCCAGTTCGGCCCGGTGCAGGTAGTCCGCCTCCGGGTCGTCGCAGCCGAAGTACAGCAGCGCCGGGGCGAGTTCCGCCCCGCCGTCGAGGAGCACGCACCGGTCGGCGACGGCCCCGCGGAAGGGCGCCAGGCCGGTACCGGCCGCGATCATGATCACCGGGGTGTCGTGGCCGATCCGGAACACCTCCCGGCACGGCTGCACCCGGGCCCGCACGGTTTCCCCGACCGCCACCCGGTCGAGGTAGCCGGAGCCGGTGCCCCGGAAGGTCCCCCGGCCCGAGCGGGCCGGCGCGCTCAGCACCGAGACCATCAGGTCGACCCGGCCCGCGTCGCCGGCCGGCGAGGAGGAGATCGAGTAGTGCCGCGGCCGGATCGGCGGCAGCAGCTCCAGCAGCACCGGCCAGCTCAGCCGCTCCCGCAGCGCCGGGTGGTCCTCGATCAGGTCCAGCAGGGTGCGCGGGTCGTCCGCGGGCAGCGCCCGCAGGGCGGCCTGCTCGGGCGGGCAGGGGTTGAGCCCGGCCAGTACGGCGCACTGCCCGGCGGTCGGGCGGTCCTGCAACTCGACGTGGTGGGTGAGTAGTTCGCGCACCGTCAGCGGGCGGTCCACGGCCAGGCCGGTGCGCCGGTGCGCCACGACGGAGAGCACCGTGTCGAGCTCGGCGCCGAACAGCTTGGCGGCGCGCTCGACCAGCTCCGGGTCGTTGGCCGGGAGCACGGTGAGGTGGTCGGCGGTCCGGTACTCCACCCCCTCCGGCAGGGCCAGCCGGACCAGCCGCTTGACCCGGTGGTAGTCGGGGTCGGTCAGGCTGTCGACGGCGGTGACGGTCAGCTCGCCCATGCCGTGCCGGGCGGCCAGCGCGTCCAGCGGGCCGCCCACCAGCTCGGTCACCGTGTAGGCGGCCTCCTCCTGCCGCACCGCCGGGGCGTCCGCGTCCCCGTAGCGCTCCAGCAGGGCGACGCCCAGCGCCTCGGTGAACGCCCGGACGGTACCGGCCAGGTCGCCGGAGGCGTCGGCCTCGGCGCGGGCGAGCAGCCGGGTGCCGCCGAGGGCGGCGACCCGGTCGTCGATCAGGGCGGGGATGCGCTGGTAGGTGGCGGCGTAGGTGCGGTCGCCGATGCCGAGCACCGCGTACTCGACCCCGTCCGCGCTCCGCCCCTCCTCCTGGAGGCGGCGGACGAACACGGCCGCGTCGTCGGTCGGCTGCCCGTTGTAGGAGGCCGCGGTGATCACCACCGGCCGGTCGGTGGGCAGCCCGTCCGCGTAGGCGTCCAGCGGGGCGACCTCGGTGGCGCAGCCGAGTTCGCCGGCGACGTCCGCGAGTTGGCGCGAGAACTCGCGGCAGGCGCCGTAGTTGGAGCCGTGCAGGAGCAGCAGCCCGGTGCCCTGGCGGACCCGGCCGGGCAGCTCGGAGCGTTCGGCGGGGCCCGCACTCCGGACCGGCTGCGCCACCGGCGCGGGGGTGCGCGGGGCGAGGGCGAGGGTGAACCCGTCGGGCTTGATGGTGAGGGTCTGCTTGAGGGTCAGCCGGTAGTCGGTGTGGTCGATCAGCCGGTAGCGGTGGACCAGCATGGCCAGCAGCATGGTGGCCTCGTGCAGCGCGAACTGCCGCCCGATGCAGGCGCGTTCGCCGGTGCCGAAGGGCTTGAAGGCGTGCGGCGAGCGCGCCTCCTCCCGCTCGGGGTCGAACCGGGACGGGTCGAACAGCTCCGGGTTGTCGCCCCAGGCCGGGTCGCGGTGCAGCATCGGGGTCACCACGAAGATCGGCTGCCCGGGGCGGACCGGGATCCGCCCGCCGAGCAGGGTCTCCTCGCGCGCCTCCCGGCTGAACTGGGGCGCCGTCGGCCACAGCCGCAGCGCCTCGTTGAGCACCTGGCGGGTGCGGCGCAGCCGTCCGACGTCCTCGTACGAGGGCTCCGGGTCGGCCTGGTCGCCCCAGAGCGCGTCCACCTCCCGCTGGAGGCGCCGGAGTTCGGAGGGGTGCTTGGACAGGTAGTACAGCGCGAAGGAGAGCGCGCCCGAGGTGGTCTCGTGACCGGCGATCAGAAAGGTGATCACCTGGTTGCGGATGTTCTCGATGTCCAGCCGGGTGCCGTCGACGGGGTGCACCGCACCCAGCATCAGCCCGAGCAGGTCCTCGGCCGGGCCCTGCTCGCCGCTTTCGGCGCGGGCGGTGATCACCTCGTCCACCACCCCGGCCAGGTAGTCGGCGTCGGCGCGGAACGCGGCGTCGCGCTCGCTGTGGTCGAGCTCCGGGTCACGGGTGAGTTTGGTCATCGCCCACTCCAGACAGCGCACCATCGCCTCGACGAACGGGTGCAGGTCGTCCCGTTCGAAGGAGCCGAAGTCGAAGCCGAACCCGGCCAGCCCGATGGTGTCCAGGGTCATCCTGGTCATGGCGTCGGGCACGTCCACCGTCAGCCCGGCGGCCGCGCGGCGGTCCCAGGAACCGATCAGCCGGCGGGCCACCCGCAGCATCACCGGGTGGTAGGTGCGCATCGAGCCGAGCGCGAAGGCGGGCATCAGGATGTCGTGCGCCCGGGCCCAGTTGGGCTCCTCGTTGTAGGCGGTGAACAGGCCGTCGCCGGTGAACTCGCGGACGTTCTCCAGCGCCGGGCCGACGGCCTTGCGGAACCGCTCCTCGTCCGCCAACTCCTCCACCAGCTCCAGGCTGCTGACCATCACGGTGTCCCGTCCGTGCAACCGCTGGACGAAGGCCGGGCCGTGCTCTCTGACCAGCTCGATGGTCCGCAGCACGGGGGTGGAGACCGGCGGCAGCGCGGAGATGTCCACCAGGGGGACGTTCTGGGCCCGGGCCGGCGCCGCGGTCGGTGGAGTCGGCACGGCATCGGTCGTGGTCTCGGTCATCGCTTGGTCCCTCCCAAGGAAAGTTCTCGACTCCTCCACTCTGCGCCCCCGGGACATGCGCACGGCAACGATCACTACATGATTGTGTAGTGGCAGCGGCATCCGAAGACTTGCCCACGACCCGTCAGATCTGATGCGGGCGGCTGCCGCGGGAGGAGAGCGGAGCATGCGACCGACCGACGGCTGCGGTCCGGCGCCGGGCACCCGGCTGGACGCCGCGGTGATCTGGCGCAACCGGGCACTGCGTCTGCTGGACCATGTGCCGCTGCCCATCGCCGTGGTGGCGTGGGGCGGCGGGATCCTGATCGTCAACCGCGCGATGGCGGCCGAATTCGGCATGCTGCCGGGGCAGTTGCGCAGCCGTCGGATCCTGGAGTTCTTCACCCTGCGGGACAGCGCCACCCTGCAGGCGCTCGCCGAGGCCGTCCGGCTGCACCGCCGCTCGCAGTACCCGGCCCGGGTGTCCTGGCGGCCTTCCGGCGGCGGCGAGCGCCACGGCGAGATGACCGTCGACCTGGTCAGCGACACCCCGGAGCAGACCCCGAACCTGTTGCTCTCGTTGCGCACCCTCGACGAACCCGCCGTTCGGCCCGCTCCGCCGGCGCCCGACCCGAGCGCCGCGGTCCGTCCGATCGAGGCCCGCATCCTCGCCGCGGCCGCCCGGGGCGCCACCACCGCCCGGATCGCCAAGGAGATCGGGCTCACCGCGGACGGCGTCAACTACCACCTCGCCCGGCTCACCCGCCGCTGGCAACTGCCCAATCGCACCGCCCTGGTGGCCCGCGCCTACGCCCTCGGCGTCCTCACCCCCGGCGCCTGGCCCCCGGAGGTGGCCAGGCCTCGGTGACGCGCGGGGCGGTCAGCGCGGCTCGGGGTCGATCGCGACACGGCGTTCGCGTGGGTGTCGGTGACGTAGATGCGACGGCTGTCCGGGAACACTCCCACCGCCCAGGGACCACCGCCGACGGTGACGGTCCTCGTCACCCGGCCTGGAGCCGTGGTGGCAGCGCCGGTCAAAGTCCGCAGGATGACTGACCTGTGGGCTGCGCGACGGCTCCAACGATGATGACCTCGTCCGGGAGGACCTGGCCCGCTGGGCCCTGGACCTGCTGCGCGGCATTGATCTGCCCATCGGCCCCGAGGGCGGCTACCTGCACGACGACGAGCAGGTGCGAGCGTGGCTTGGATGCTCCTATGGATGTCAGTTGAGGAGACGCCGGACGAGCTGATCACCACACCATCGGATCTCGACCGGCTAGTCTCTGGTGATCGAATTCCTGGGGGGAACCGTGCTGGTCGTCATCGCCTTTCTGCTGGGCTGTCTGCTCACCGCGCTGGTCCTCCGTCGGCCCGTCGATCGGGCGGCCAAGGCCGCCGAGGCCGCCGAGGCCGCCGCCCGAGCAGCCGAACGGTCGGCGGCCGACGCTGCCTCGACGGCCGTCGATCTCCGGGCCGGTGACGTGTGGAGGCCCAGGCCCAGGCCCGCGGTGGCGCGGACGCCGCGGTTCAAGCGAAGCGCCCTCGTCGGCACCGTCCCGCAGGACGCCGTGCCGCCGCTGCCGGAGCTCTCGCACCGTGGCCCGTTCACCTACAGCGGCGTGCAGGATGGGGCGAAGGAGACCGAGGAGGTGTTCGCCATCGGCTGGCCCGAGCCCGGAACCGCCGCAGTGGCCGAGGTCGCGGTGCGGGCCACCAGGCAGGCCTTCCTCTCGATCTCGCCGCTCACCAGGACCGCGAACCGGGTGCGGACCCACGACCGGCTGACCGGTGGGTGGGCCGTCGTGCACAAGTCCCTGGGTCTGGTCACCCGCGATGTGACGCACCTGCGGGTGAACGGTCGTGGCGGGCGGCGCGAGTGGGCTGTGCGGCTGTTGAGCCCGGCGGAGGTCGAGAGCCTGCCACCGACGCGTTCGGGACAGGGCAGCACCGTGTTCGCCGTCCGGGACGAGACGCCCGTGGAGCTGGTGGCCGAGGTCGCGTCGAACGACTGGTCGGTGACCTTCGCCTGCGGCTGCTGGTCCGTCGGGCCGTGCGACTGCCCGGTGCCGGCGGTCTGGTCCGGCTACCCGAACCGGACGATCGCCGCCATCGGCACCACCACCGAACGGACCACCAACGTGCTCGCCGTCCCGCGCCCCGGCCTGATCGTTGTCCGGGTCGCCGCCGAGACCGACACATGGCAACTGCGCCTGCGCGCCGTCGGCTCCGAGCCCGCGGACAACTGATGGCGCAGCCGCGGTCGTTCGAGCGCAGGTAGCAGTGCGGTGCGGTCAGAGCACTAAGGTGTCGGGAAGAAGAGGCTGAGGACGTCCTCACGGGCGAACAGTTTCCTCACGTCACCCGTGGTCGGATCGGACGCCGCTCCAGGCTTCGGCAGGACCACGGCCACCGCGTACGGTGCGTTGGCCTCGCCCAGGACGGACGGCCGGGCGGGACTCAGCAGATGGCTCGTCGCCGCACGGAGTTCCTTGGCGGCCCGCAGCCCCGCGACCAGGTCGAGGGAGTCCAGGATCAGGACGGCGACCGAGATGTCGACGCCGTACGCATTCGCCGGATCGGCCGGATCGAATACCGGCGGCGCCCGCAGCCGGATCTCGGCCACCAGGTCTTGGTAGGCGTCACGGAGGTCCTCGACCGTCGCCAGCCGATGACGTCTCATGAATTCGTCGAGGTCGAGGAAAGGGACCTGGGCACGGAAATCATCCAGCGTGCCGATGTTGTCGACCAGGCGCGTCACCGTCGACTCCACTCCACCCGGGTCGACCTCGGCGACCAGATCGACCCGGATGCGGGCGAGGATGTCGACCCAGATCGGATCCCGGGCGACCGCGAGTCTGGGATCCGCCGGGGTGTCGCTCGGCACGATCCGGCTCAGATCACCTTCGACGCACCGGGGCGGGAAGAACGGAACCTGGAGCGTGACGTCTCCGACCGTGACGTCCTGAATCCTGTCGATTCTGGCGAAATCGAGGTCGTTGACCGCGCCGATCAGCGTCTGGATTCCGGTGGTGTCGCCCCGCGGGGCCAGCGCGGACTTGAGGGTGCCGGCATCGCCCAGGGCCAGCAGAACCGTATCGGAAAACCTGACCATTCCCTCCCCTTTCTCCTGCCGCCCGGAACCGGTCGGACATTCGATGACGGATCCAAGTTAAGCAGGATCAAGGATGTACACAAGCCATTTAACGGCGGATGTCGCGGCGCGCGAAAATGGGATTAATTCATCGTCCTTTATGCGGCATCCCCCTGTGCCAATATCGGCCGCACCGGACCCGGCGGTTCCGCGTTGCTCCGGAGACCGCCGGGCAACCGCCCCCACAGCCCTCGAACGGACCCTTCCGACTCGCGGCCGTTCCTGGCGTGTGCTGCTGTGAAACACATGATCACTTCATCGCCGGCCCGGCTGGCCGTCCCGCTCGCCGCCGCCGTCCTCGTCCTCGCCGGTTCCGCACCCGCCTGGGCGCTCCCGCAGGACGTCACCGCCGAACAGTGCCAGGCGGCCGGCGGCACCGTGCAGGGCGGCGGCTACTGCGTGGGCGCCGTCGGCGAGGACGAGTGGGGGGCGGACATCGACGGGCAGGGCATCGCCTAGCTCCGTGTCCCCCGGCTCCACGTCACCGTGGTGTAGGGGGAATGTCGCAGACCGGTAAAAGCAGCACCCCCTCCCCCTCCCCCGCGCTGACCAGCCGCTACGCTCTGGGCCGCGCCGGGCCGCAGGGCCGGCGGAAACGATCTACCACGGGGGAACCGCTGTGCGTTACCTGGTCCGCGACCGCATGTTCGCCTTCCACGAGGAGGCCTGGATCGAGACGGAGCACCGGGAGAAGCTCTACCGCGTCAACCGGAAGTTCTTCCGGCTGCGCCGCACCTTCGCCCTGGTCGACACCCGCGGCGAGCACGTCGCGAGCATCGTCCGCAAGGCCTTCACGATCCACCACACCCTGCTGATCAAGCAGGACGGCCAGCCGGCCGCCAAGATCAGCAAGAAGATGTTCACGCTCTTCGGAGACCGCTTCAAGGTCCGCCTCCAGGACGGCCGCCGGCTGAAGGTCAACGGCAACCTCTGGGACCGCGAGTTCGACATCCAGCACGAGGGCACCACCCTGGCCCACATATCCCGACGCTGGTTCACCGTCCGCGACGCCTACGCCGTGGACGTCCTCAACCAGCAGGACGCGCTCCTGCTGGTCATCCTCGCGGTCTGCGTCGACCACGTCCTCCAGGACGCCAAGGGCGACCAGCTCACCAACCTCTGAGCACCGGAAGCCCCCCGGCCACCGGCCAGGGGGCTTCAGCCGGCCAGGGGGCTCCGACAGCCGCCTACCGCCCCAGGATCGCCGGGTCCTCGGCGAGTTCGGCCAGCAGGGCGTCGAGCTTGGCCCGGTCGACCGAGGGCATCACGAAGACGTGCACGTAGCTGCGCCGGGTGGCCTCGTCGCCCGGAACCATCAGCACGTCCTGCGAGGACAGCGACCACTTGGCCACCAGCTCGGGGCTCGGCTTGCGGAACCGCACGGTGACGGCGCCCGGGGTGCGGGCCGGCCAGAGCTCGACGCCGAGCTCCCGCTCCATGGCGACCAGACGCCGCTCCAGGTAGGCGGCCAGCTCCTGGGCCTCGCGGATCCGGTCCACCTGGTCCTGGTAGGAGTAGCGGGACAGGTGGTCCCAGAGGATCAGCGGCGAGAAGCCGTTGCGGGAGCCGGCGAAGGTGGTGTCCGGCGCGCCGATGTAGTCCGGCTGGGACGGCGGCGAGATCTGGTACTTCACCTTGGTCATGTAGATGCCGCACGGCCACGGCGCACCGGCCCACTTGTGCCCGCTCATCGCGATCGAGGAGACCATGTCGACCTCGCCGTGCTCGGCGGTGGGCAGCCGCAGACCGAAGTCGAACTCGGGCAGCTCCACCTCCGGGGTCCAGCCGTACTTCGCCGGCTCCTCCGCGGCCAGCCGCAGGAACGGCGCGTAGCCGGCGCCGAGCGCGCCGTCCACATGGATCCAGAAGCCGCGGCGCAGGTCGACCAGCGGTTCCCCGGTCTTCGGGTCGGTGCCGTAGACCACCTCGCGCCGGACCAGGCCGTACCGCTCGAAGATCGGCAGCAGCCGCTCGCAGACCTCGCGGACGTTGTCGTGGGCGCCCTTGAAGGTGCTGCCGAGGTTGAGGTTGACGAAGATCGGGTGGCCCTTGGCGGCGAAGAACTCGACCATCGCGGCAAGGGCGTCGACGTCTATCTCCCCGGGGCCGTCCCAGGGCAGCCCGGACGGGCCCGGGCGGGACGGGACCTCGGTGGGCCAGCTGCGCAGGCCGGTCACCGGGTCGGTCAGCGGGCACTCGTCGGCGTACTTCTCCAGGCCGACGGCGTGGAAGGTCTCCACGCCCAGGACGGCGACGGCCTTGGCGAAGGAGTAGTGGGTGTCTTCGGAGTAGAAGGCCACCGGGTGGTGGGCGTTCGGGTTCCGTCGGTCGGGGTCGGCCTTGACGTAGCGCACGGCGTCGAAGGGGGCCGCCGGCGGCTGGATCAGCGCCTTGCCGCTCAGGTAGTCGCGGGCGTTCCAGAGGGCGTACATGTTGCCCTCGGTCGAGCCCATGGACAGCATGTAGCCCCAGTAGGACTCCGGGTCGGCCGGGTCATGCGGGCGCTCGGCGTGCCAGAGCTTGGCGTAGTAGTCGAGGACGGCCCGCTCGACCACCTTGGTGTTGGGCTTGTAGCCGCCGCTCTGGAACGGGTCGCCGAGGTTGTTGATGTTGTTCGGCATGAACCGGGCCAGGTCCAGCGCGGTGCCCTGCATGTCCTGGGTGGCCTGGTAACCGACCAGGTGCTTGCGCTTGCGCGTCAGGTACTCGTCCACGGTGTCGAGCGCGCGCAGCCGCTGCGCGTCGTCCAGGCCGCCCGCGGGGAGCGCGAAGTCGCGGCCGTCCAGCTCCGGGCCGGGGTCGACGGTGGTCGGGGCTGCCGTCGGGACTGCGCTCGGGGCGGCGGTCGGCGCGAGGGCGGCGGACGCGGTCGGGCTCATGGGCGGGGCACTCCGGGGGTTGCTGCGGACGGCGACGGACGTTCGTCGCCAGCGGCAAGGATGGAACTTTCCAGGCCTGTGGGGAAGCTCCTCCGAAGAACATTCGGCCCAACCCCGATCAGGTTTGCGAATCTGCGGAACGGGCTGGAATCCTGGCAGGCATGCCGAACAATCCGCAGGCCCGGCGAGCGCCCCTCGACGACGTGGACCGGGCGATCATCCGAGCCCTGGCCGACAACGCCCGCCTCCCGAACAACGCCCTGGCGGCCGCCGTCGGCATCGCCCCGTCCACCTGTCTGGCCCGCGTCCGCGCGCTCCAGGAGCGCGGCATCATCCGCGCCTTCCGCGCCGAACTCGACCCCGCCGCGATCGGGCTGCCGCTCCAGGCGATGATCTCGGTGCGGCTACGCGCCCACACCCGCGAGCAGAACGAGAGCTTCCGCGGCACCGCCCCCGACCTGCCCGGCGTCCTGGCGGTCTTCCACATGGCCGGCTCCGACGACTACCTGCTCCACGTCGGCGTCGCGAGCCCCGAGGCGCTGCGCGACTTCGTGGTCGACCACCTCACCACCCACCCGGCGGTCGCCCAGACCCGGACCAACCTGATCTTCGAACAGATACCGGGCCGCCGCTACCTCGCTCCCGGGCACTGACCGCTCGGACCGCCTGGCGGGCTCAGGCCTCCGGCGCCTCGATGCCGCCGAGCAGGGCCCGGACGGTCGCGCTCGCGAAGTCCGCCAGGGCGACGGGCCGCAGGGCCTCGGCGGGGCCCTCGCCGGCGTAGAAGACCTCCAGGAAGGCACGGTGGAAGCAGGCGCCGATCAGCAGCATCGCGGCGGCCTCCGGGTCGACGGCGGCCGAGACCCGCCCCAGCCGCTGTTCGGCGCGCAGGTAGTCGGCCAGGTGTGAACTGACGTGGTGCGGACCGGCATTGTCGAGCTTGCGGCGGTGCGCGGCGAGCAGCTCGGGGCTGGCGAGCAGCCCGCCGGCCATCGGGAACGACTGCCGGTAGAACGGCACGGCGGCCTCGACCACCGCCTCCAGGTGCTCGCGCACCGTGCCCGCCCCGGCCCGGTCGGGCAGTTCGGCGACGGCGGCGGCCAGCCGCGGGGCGCGTTCGCGCAGCACGCGGACGAAGATCTCCTCCTTGTCCCGGAAGTGCTTGTACAGCGCCGCCTCCGAGCAGCCGGCCTCCCGGGCGATCTCCTTGGTGGTGGCTCGGACCAGCCCCACCGTGCCGATCAGCCGGGCGGCGGCGTCCAGCACCCGCGCCCGGGTCAGCGCGCCCCCGGTCAGCGGCTCGGCTCCCCGCTGCGTCCCCTCGTTCGTCATGGGCACCAGCCTACCTTGACAGGTGGGTGAGTACTCACTCACCATCGGGAGAAGAAGAAAGTGGGCACTCACCCACCCCCTGGGAGGGGTCATGAAACTCGCCGTTCTGGGCGCCACCGGCGGCATCGGCCGCCACCTGGTCGCCCTCGCCCTCGCCGACGGGCACCACGTCACGGCCGCGGTCCGCGACCCGGCCCGACTGCCCGTCCACCACGACCGCCTGAGCGTGGTCAGGGCCGACGCCCTCGACCCCGCGTCGCTGGAACCGGTGATCGAGGGCGCCGACGCCGTCCTCTCCGGCATCGGCCAGGCCGGCCGCACCGACCCCCTCAAACCCGCCTCGACCTCCGCCCGCGCGGCGGCCACCGCCATGGCCGCCGTCGGGGTGCGCCGCATCCTCGTGGTCAGCGCCGCACCGCTCAACCGCTCCGGGGCCGGGCAGCCCCTCCTCGCCGCGAAGGTGTTCGGCCCCCTGCTCTGGGCCGCCCTCCGGGAGGTGTACACGGATCTGGAGGCGATGGAGCGCGTGCTGCGCGAGAGCAACCTGGACTGGACGGCCGTCCGGCCCCCGCGGCTGACCAACCGGCCCGGCCGGGGCCACTACCGGCACGCCGTCGAATCCGGACCGGCCGGCTCCGCCGTCCCCCGCGCCGACGTCGCGCGGGCCATGCTGGACCTGGTCACCGACCCGGCGAGCTTCCGGCACGCGGTCGGCGTCAGCTCCTGACCCGGGCGGCGGCCTGCCACCGGAGGCGATTCCACGATTCCTCCACGGATGTGTACGGCAAGTGGAGTTGATGCGTCCTGATCCCTTGTCAGGCGTGCCGTTCCTCCCTACCTTCGTGGACCAGGAACCCGGCCCCATCGGGCCCGCCGGTTCGCGGCGGCCGCGATCCGCACCGTCGCCATCGCCAAAGGCACGACCAGACCTGGAGGCGCCACATGCCCGTTCCCCTGATCGACGAGATCCGCGATGCCGGCCCCCTGGTGGTCGATGACGAGGCCATTGTGTTCGAGGACGACGACCGCGGCGACCACGAGGCCACGGCCTGCCTGGCCGACCCGTGGGTGACGGCCACCACCCGCTTCGCCTGCGACTTCAACTCCTGACGGTGACCGGTTCCATCGCCGGCCGCAGCGGATGGTCCGATGACACCTGGTCGTACCTGAACGATCCGCGGATGCCGGCGATGGAACACGGCTGGAAGCTGCACGTCTCCGCCCGCCCCGGCGAACTCGACGCCGCGCTCGGCCTCGTCCTGCCGGTGCTGGCACGCCATGTCTGCCACGCGAAGTGGGCCAGGGATCCGCAGACCCTGCGGGCACTCAACTCCGGTGTGTCCAGCGCCGGTTCGGTCGGCAAGGCGATCACGGTCTACCCGGCGCCCGGCACCGTCGTCACGCTCGCCCAGGAACTCGTCGCCGTACTGCGCGGCCGGGAGGGTCCGCAGATCGTCAGCGACCGGCGGGTCGACCCCGACTCCCCCGTCTACTACCGCTACGGGCCCTTCAGCGGCGACTACCGGACCGGCCGGAGCGGGCGGCTCGAATCCGTCATGACGGGCCCGGACGGACGGCTCTTCGACGGGCTGGCCGGCGCCTCCTACCGGTGCCCGCCCTGGGCCGAGGACCCCTTCGAGCACCGGGACCGCCCGCACGGCGACGCCGGACTCGGCGGTGGGCGCTACCGGGTCACCGGCGGCATCGCCCGCAAGCCGCAGGGCAACGTCTACCGGGCGCTCGACCGGACCAGCGGCCTGCCGGTGGTCGTCAAACAGGCCCGGGCCTTCGTGTCCGAGGAGGAGTCCGGGGCGGACACCCGTGACCGGCTGCGCAACGAGCACGCCGTCCTCGGCGCGCTCCACGGCCTCGGCGGGGTGCCGCGCGCACTCGACTACTTCCGGCACCGCACGGACGAGTACCTGGTGATGACCAGCTGCGGCGACCGGGATCTGCGGCGGGTCGTCCAGCGGAACGGCCCGCACCGGGACGGCACGCTCTCCGAGCTGGCCGCGCGGCTGCTCCGCGTCCTGGACGGCATCCACCGCCGGGGCGTGGTGGTCCGCGATCTGAAGCCCGACAACGTCGTGCTCGACGCCTCGGGACGCTGCCATCTGATCGACTTCGGGATCAGCGCGCTGAACGGGGCCGGCCCGGACGGCTCGACGCCCGGCTACAGCGGCCCGGTTCGGCGCGCGGTCGGCGCGGCCGAGCCCGCCGACGACTACTACGCCCTGGGCGCGACGCTGTGCTTCGCCGCCACCGGCATGGATCCGGTGATCGTCGACGCCGACGCCGCGGTCAACCGGGACCGCACGCTGGCGGGGCTGGCCTGGGCGCTGCCCGGCGACGAGCACCGTCGATTCCGGGCGGTGATCGGCGAGTTGATGAGCCTCGACCCGGCGGTGCGAACCGCCGGCGCCGAGCGGCTGCGCACCGGGGCACCCGCCGTCGCCCGCACGCCCGGACGGCTCCGCTTCGACGACCGCCTACTCGGGGAGGTCATCGGGCACACCACCGCGTTCTGCGTCGAGGAGGCCTGCCGGATCGCCGACCCCGTGGCCGCCGCACGCGCCGCCGTCCCGACGCCGATCGACGTCTACGGCGGCAGCTCCGGGCTCGGCCTGGAACTCCTCCACCACCTGCACCGGCCCGGGGTGCGCGACGCCGTCGAGGCGCTGGCGCACTGGACGGCGGGCCAGTCCAGGAAGCTGTCACCGGGCTTCTACTCGGGCCGTACCGGCGTCGAGCTCTTCCTCACCGAGGCGCACGGCGCGTCGGCGGCGAGCCCGGCGGCGCTGCCGACCCCAGCAACGCTGCCAACACTGCCGGCCTCGGGGCCGGACGGCGGACCGCCGGAGGCGGACCTGATCGAGGGCGTCGCCGGGATCGGCATCGGCCGGCTGCTGCTCGCCCGGCACGCCGGCGCGGGCGGCCACCACGCACTCGCCGACCGGCACCTCGCCGTGGCCGCCGAGTGCGACCGGATGCTGGCCTCCGGCACGGCCCGGTTGACGGCCGCGGGCGCCGACACGGTCGGCAGCGCCGCCCTGAGCGAGGGGCTGGCGCACGGCGCGGCGGGCGTCGCGTACTTCCTGCTCGAATACGGCAGCGCGACCGGCGATCCCGCCGCGCTCCGCCGGGCCCGGCAGGCCACTGCCCGGCTCGCCGCCCTCACCCCGGACATCCTCGCGGCGGCGAGCGCCCCGGGAGCGACCCGCCGCTACGGTTCGTGGTGCCGGGGCCTGGCCGGAATCGGGGCGGTGCTCGTCCGGGCCGCCGACCGCCTGGGCGAACCCGGGTACCTCGCCCTCGCCCAGCGGGCCGCGCGCGGCTGCGCCGAGCTGGCACCCCGGATGCCGCTGGTCACCCAGTGCTGCGGGCTGTCCGGGGTCGGCGAGCTGCTGGTGGACGTGGCCACGGCGTCCGGGTCCGAGGAGTTCTGGGACGCCGCCGAGACCGTCGCGGCGATCATCCTGAGCCGCAGCGGCGGCACCCCCACCCGTCCGGTGTTCCCGGACACCGGCCTCACCCGCTCCAGCGCCACCTGGGCCGGTGGCTCGGCCGGGGTGCTCGCCTTCTTCCGGCGGCTGCACGACCGGGGCGGGCGGCGGCTCGGCCTCATCGACTGACGTGCGCCGTCGTCCGGCGCCCACGACGCCGCCGCCGCGGTCCGACCGACCACCGGCGGGGGCGGGCCGCCCGGTTTCCAGGTCGTCTTTCGCATGTCGATCCTCGCGTTATAGGTGGGGTTGTCGGTGAACGGCGGCATCCGGCGCCTCGGCGCGGGCGCGGTGGGGCGTCAGCGTCCCCCGGCGGCGAGAAGCGGGATGCCGCCCAGGACAAGGGCGCTCGGCGGGGGTCCGACCAGGCCGCGGGCCTGGAGCACGGGGCGGACGCCCTCACCGAACCAGTAGGCCTCTTCCAGGTGCGGGTAGCCGGAGAGGACGAAATGGTCGATGCCGAGGGCGTGGTACTCCTCGATCCGGTCGGCGACCTCCTCGTGGCTGCCGACCAGTGCGGTACCTGCGCCGCCGCGGACCAGGCCGACGCCCGCCCAGAGGTTGGGGTAGATCTCCAGCTTGTCCCGGGCGCCCTGATGGAGTGCCAGCATCCGCTGCTGGCCCACCGACTCGCTGCGGCCGAGCAGTTGCTGGGCCAGCGCCACCTCGGCGTCGCCGATGTCCTCCAGCAGCCGCTCGGCCTCCTGCCAGGCGTGGCGGGAGGAGTCGCGGGAGATGGTGTGGAGACGGATGCCGAAGCGGATCTCGCGGCCCTCGGCCTCGGCGAGTCCGCGGATCCAGTCGATCTTCTCCTTGACCTGCGCGGGCGGTTCGCCCCAGGTCAGGTAGACATCGGCGTGCTTCGCGGCGACCGGCCCGGCGGCTGCCGACGAGCCGCCGAAGAAGATCGGCACCGCCGGCGCCGGCGGAACGGGCACCTGCGCACCGGTCACCTGGTAGTGGGTGCCGTCGAAGTCGTACGGGGTTCCGGTCCATGCCCCGCGCACCACGGTGAGGAACTCGTCGGTCCTGGCGTAGCGGCTGTCGTGGCCCAGGTGGTCGCCGAAGCGCGCCTGCTCGTCGGTGTCACCGCCGGTCACCACGTTGAGGAGCAGTCGGCCGCGGGTGGCCCGCTGGTAGGTGGCGGCCATCTGAGCTGCCAGGGTCGGTGAGAGCAGGCCCGGCCGGAAGGCCACCAGGAACTTGAGGTGCTCGGTCTCGTGGGCAAGGAAGGCGGTGGTGAGCCAGGCGTCCTCGCACCAGGTGCCGGTCGGGGTGAGGACAGCCTCGAAGCCGAGCCGGTCGGCGGCCTTGGCGATCTGCGCGAGGTACTCGATGTCGGGCCGGCGGACGGCTGCGGCGGCACTGCCCGGGGCCGCGCCCGCCGCCTTCTCCGTGAGGTTGCTGGCGTAGGCGTGGCGGTCGACCAGGCCTCGGCCGTCCCCGCCGGTCGGCAGGAACCAGTGAAGATGGACGTTCATGGCGCACGCTCCGGGTTGTTCAGTTGACGGGGGCCGTCGTGGTGGTGGACGGGGGCAGGCCGGCGTTGAACCGACGGTCGGTGAAGTCGGCGAAGGGGACGGCGGCGGCAAGGGGCGGGGACAGCGCGTCGGTTTCGACGGGCATGGCGTCTCCTCGGGCGGGGTGCGGCCCGGGCACAGGAAGGATGTGGCGGCAGACGCCAACTGCGTTGTGCGCAACGGATGGTTCGAGCCTCGCACGACGGCACTCGGCGGTGCTCACGCGGATCGAGTCGTTGAGAGTGGCGCGGCCGGCGGCAACGGGTCAGGGCAAGCGGTGAGGCTTCGCGGAATCGCGTGGCCCGTCAGACGCAGCGGGACTCTCGGGAGGCAGCGGCTCTCAACAGGAGCGACAGGCAGCAGCACAGACCCGCAGGAGGTCGATGTGACCGCGAGTCGTCAGGGCGACAGGGCGCTGTTGCATGCCGGGGAAGCTAGCCGGACTCCGTATCCGGCGTCAACGTCGGTCCGTATCGTGAGCCGAGAGGACTCCAGACCGCTGACCACCCTCGGCATCACGTGCTCGAACCGGACCGACCCTCTGACGACGCCGCCCTGGGGCGGATCCGACCGGTATGGAGAGCATCCAGAGCATGGAGCGGAACGGCATCGGCCTGGCCACCCAGGCCGATGCCCGCCTGAGGCACCGCAAGGTCGGTGAGTACCGGGACGTCCCACTGCCCCGGCCCGCACCGAGCACTCCATCGAGTGGTACGCCGACACGTACGGAACCGTGGACGGGCACCTCCTTCGCAATCCCAAGGACATCACCCGGGCCGTTCCGCACCATGTCATCGACCGCCAGTGGCGGAGGATGACGAGTGCGCCTCCGCCTGCCCGCACGTGCGCAAGGTCGGCGGAGGCGCACCCTGATGTCGCAGGCGCTCAGACGGCGGCGGCGTTGATGGTGACGGGGATGTTGCCCCGGGTTGCCTTGGAGTAGGGGCAGATCCGGTGGGCGGCCTCGGCGAGCTCCTCGGCCGTGCGCTGGTCGACGCCGCCGAGGCGCGGGGCCAGCGTGGCCAGGAGCGAGAACTCGCCGTCGTCGCCGTGGAGGAGGGCGCCGAGGTAGCAGGCGGCCCAGCCCGCGGCGAAGAGCTGTTCCGGGTTGGTGGCGTCGCCGGCTCCGCCCAGTTCCTTGGGGATGGACAGGCGGTGTTCGAGCAGACCGTCGGTGGAGCGGGCGGTGCCACCGTTGCGGCCCTCGCCGGCGACTTCGACCGTGGCGGTGTAGTTGACGGGCATGGCGGGTCTTCCTTACGTCGGTTTCCTGAACGGCTGTCCTCAGACTCCCTGGCGGCGATGCCCCGTCGAGCCGGTGTCGGACACTGGTCGCCCCCGGGCCCGGGTACTGGCCAGGGTTCGGCACTGGCTCGACGGGCCCGCGGTCCGCCCTTCTACTCCTCGTCGGCTTGTCGTACCGCCGACGGCTGCGCGGCGACTGCCCGCGTTGTGGGAGGCCGCACGCCGGCGCCGGCGATGGCCCGCTCGCCCATCCAGCCGCCTCCCGGGCCCCGAGGCGGACCCGCGTCGCGGTGTACCTGCTCATGTGCGGACTTCTTCCGTGGGCGGGAGCCAAGACCATCTGGACGCTGGGCGGCAACGCGCTCCGCGTCGCGGGCGATGACTGGCAGAGGACGTCGATCGTCGACGCGTCGGGCCCGGCGAAGGCAACCGCGGCGGCGGGGATCGACGTGACCGTGCTGGCCGCGATGGTCGGGATCTTCCTGCTGCTGGGGCTGCTGTACGTGTGGGGGCAGGTGTTCCCCCGCTGGACGCTGTTCCTGTCCGGACGGCGGGTCCCGCGCCTGCTGCCGTTGATTCCGGCCTGGCTGACCGGTATCCCACTGACGATGTACGGGGTCTTCCTCACCATCGCGGCCCCGCTCATGGCTGTCGGCGTATTGCCCAAGATCAAGCCGTCCCTGCCGTTCACCTCCAGCTCGGGGATCACCTGGTTTGTCGAGCTCGGCGGCCTGGCATTCGGCGGTCTGGGCATCGGCCTCGTCGTGGCCGCTCGCTCCTACGCCGCCCGCACCCGTCCCGTCTGTGCCAGTGCCAGTGCCAGCGCCACGGCAATGAAGCGGCCCGGGTAGTCGGGTATCGGAATGTCAGCTTCCTGCTGGCGATCGACGGCGTCCTGCCCATCGCGTTGGGCCGTGGCCGGGCTTACGGCTTACGGCTTAGGGCTTACGGCTTACGGCTTACGACCCCAGGCGGAGAGCATCGGGGCGGTGGCCAGGCCCTGCCCGACCAGGAGGTGACGAATCTGCCACACCGTCGCATCCTCCAGAACGGCGCAGGCCGGGGAGGTGACCGGGAAGTACGCGTCGGCCTCCACCTCGGCCAGACCGGCCTCGCGCCGCACCCGGGGCAGCGTCCGCCCCTACGAGAGGTCCGCGCCGCGCGCCGCTATCAGGCTGCGGAAGCCGCCACATGGCCACCGCCACCTGGACCCCGGCCGAGGGCTGACACGACCGCCGGATCGGCCCACACCCCCAGGCCGCACAACGCCCGTGCAGGGGACGGCCGCTGTCGGTGCGCATGGCATTCCCACCAGTGCCGGTCGCGGCCGGGCCCGAACGCGGGAATGGCACCGGCCCTGTCCTCTGAAGCGGGCGGCGCCCTCCCCGGATTCCTCTTCTCCCCCACCGCACACCGGTCCGGCGTCTACGCCCTCCCGGAATCCACCTCCTCCTGGTGCAGCTCGTGCGCCACCAACAGGTGGATCGCCGCGTCCGCCCACCGCGCCACCGCGGCGGCAGCCGGGTCCGTCGTAAGGGCGTCGGCGAGCGCGTCCAGCAGGGCCGCGCCGGCCCGCAGGCCGGTGCGGCGGAGCTGGGCCGTGGCGGGGGCGAGGCGGGCAGCGGCGGTGCGGGTGGAGTTGCGCAGGCCGGTGTGGGCGAGTTCGGCGAGGGCGGTGAGGGCGGTTTCCAGTGCGTGGGTGATCGGGTCCGGGGCGGGATGGGCGGTGGGGGCGGCGAGGGAGGCGGCGGGCTCGGCCGGGGCGACGTCGGGGAGGACCAGGTCGTCCGCCGTGAGGACGCCGAGCGGGTCGAGGACGGGGCGGCCGCCCTCACGGCGCAGCAGGCCGCTGACGTAGCGGACCTGGCCGCTGCCGAGTGCCTCGGCGAGGGCGTCGAGGCGGCCCGGGCAGACGGGGTCGTGCTCGGCGCGGATCAGGCTGGTCGTGCCGGACCGGTCCCGGACGAGCGCCTCCAGCCGCTGCTGGGCGGGGTCGTAGCCGAGCGACTCGATGGTGTCGACCGCGAGCACCCGGGCGGTGTCGGCCGCCACCCGGGGGCGGATCAACCGGGGCGGCCGGTCGTCCCAGGCGCGCAGGTGCGCGGCGGCGTCGTGGACCAGCAGTGTGTCGGGCAGTTCGGCCCAGGCCGAGCCGACCGGCGTGACGCTGGTCGCGGCGACCCGTCCGCGGCCGATGCCGACCGTCCGCCCTGCACTGCGGGAGATGTTCTCGCTGACGACGTTGGCCCCGGCGAGCGCCCGCAGCGGGGCGCCGAGCACGCGCCGGGCCCCGAGGTCGGCGCCCGTGACCGTCTGGCCGTCCGTTACCTTCCACTGTTTGCGCAGCACCAGGACGATGCCCGCGTCAGGCTGCGCGAGGTACACCTCGGCCGTGCGCTCCGTCGTGCTCGCCGCGGAGATCCGGCAGCCGAGCGCCACCAGCCGGACCCGGCGCAGCGGGGTGTCGGCCGGCTCGCGGGTGCCGAGCACGCCCGGCCGGTCGAGGGCGCCTGCCCGGTGCCGGGCGTGCAGTTCGGCGAGCAGGGCGGCGGCCTGCCCGGCGGCGTAGCGGGTGTCGCGGGCGGCGTAGGAGTCGACCTGGCCGCGCAGTTCGGCGAGTACGGCCGCGGGCCAGTGCAGGGCGGCCCGGGCGAGGGCCGTGCCCGCCCGGTCCAGCTGGGCGCTGAACACCGGGGTGGTGTGGGGGATGCCGCCCAGCAGGAGGTCGTCCGCGAGGGCCACCGCCTCCTCCAGCCGGGTGTCGTCCGCCGGTGCCTCCGCCGGGCCGCCGACCGAGACCTGGACGTGCGCCCGGCCTCCCTCGACCTCGGCGGCGTCCGCCGCCCGGAAGGCCCAGACCGCGAGCGCGATCGTCTCGCCCCGGCGCGCCTCGGTGGCGTCGGTGAGCGCGTAGCCGAGTTCGTACGGGACGGGGAACCGCACCGTGCAGCCGACGAGTTCGACCCACGGGACGGACTGCCCCTCGCCAGTGGCACGGTGGACGCTCGCCGGGTAGCCGCGGTCGAGGGCCCGCCGCGCGGCGGCGAGCGCGGCCCGGCCGAGGACTGCTTCGAGCCGCGCGTCGTCGAAGCTGCCCGGAGACCAGCCGGTCGCCGGCACAGGCTCGGCCGCCGCCCCCGCGTGCAGCCGCTGGTAGGCGAGCACCAGCCAGATCCGGTGCCGGCACACGCCCGTCGCGGCGCAGCTGCACTCGGCGCGGTCGAGCCCGGCGCCCGTCGGCAGCCGCGTCCGGGCGCCGTCCGGATGGACGCCGAGGACGGCGCCGTCCTCGGCGCTCTCGACCTGCGGCGCGGCCTCGGCCTCCAGGTCCTTGGCGGCGCGCTTGACCAGGCCCCGATTGGCGAGCGAGGCGAGGGTGTCCGTGCCCAGCGCGAGCAGGTCCTCGCGCGGCGAGAGGCCGTTCATCGCCCCACCTTCTCCGCGACGAACTCCGCCAGGTGGCCCGGCGTCATGGCACCGACGTGGGCGCCGACCTCGGCCAGCCGGCTCGCGAGTTCGCGGTCGTAGACCGGGTCGGCCTCCTCGTCCAGCGCGGCCAGGCCGAGGGATCAGGGTCTTTGCGTGTAGTCGATTCGTCCGGTTGGTCAGGGGATTCCGAGGGTTGTCAGGGGCCGTTGTAGGTCGCGGGTGATGTAGCGGCAGGCTGCGAGCCGGACTGTCTGCTCGGCTCACAGATTCGCTCAGGCAGTGCTCTTCTTGATCACGTGTCCGGTGGCGGTCACGGGTCAGGTGTCGGAGGTGGTGTCCTGCTGTGCCGCTTCCTGGAAGTCGGCGACGGCGGCGCCGTACGTCTTCGCCCAGTCGGTCAGGGCGGCGATGGGTTCGGTGAGGGTCTGACCGAGGTCGGTGAGGCTGTATTCGACCCGTGGGGGTGCCTCGGCATAGGCACGGCGTTCGACCAGGCCGTAGCTCTGAAGTCTACGCAGTGTCTGGGTGAGTACCTTGCGGGAGATGCCACCGACGAGGTCGACGAGTTCACCGTGCCGGCGGGGCCGGCGACTGAGGGCGAACAGGACGACGACGGCCCATTTGTTGGTGATGATGTCGATGGCGAGCCGGGCGGGGCAGTCGGCGAGGAAGACACTTCCGGCTGAGTCGCGCATGGCCGAAGGTTACCAGGAGGTACCCATCGGCTCAGTAGCGTCTTTCTGCATGAGTACGCCGCACACGAAAACCTATGTTCTTGTCCACGGCGCCTGGCACAGCGGGCGCGTCTGGGACCGGGTGGTTCCCTTGCTGGCCCGGGCCGGGCATCAGGCGTTCGCCCCTTCGCTGACCGGCCATGGCGAGAAGGAACACCTGCTCACTCCAGACGTCGACCTGGACACCCACGTCGCCGACATCGTTACTCTCCTCAGCAAGTGGGATCTCACTAACGTGGTGCTGGTCGGGCACAGTTACGCCGGGATGGTCATATCCGGCGTGGCCGGCGAGGTCCCGGACCGGATCGCGCATCTGGTCTACGTCGACGCGATGGTCCCGACTGACGGTGAGAGCGCGCTGGACGTCATACCGGAGAAGACCCAGCGACTGATCGACGCGGCCGCCGCCTCCGACGCCCCCTGGCGCATCCCGCCCGTGCCGGAAATGCCCGCGCCGATGGGTCTGTTCGGGGTGACCGACCCGGCGGACACGGCGTGGCTGCGCACCATGCTGTCGGACGAGTCGGTGCGCTGCTTTCTGCAGCCGGTCCGGCTGGACAACCCAGCCGTGGACGCGATTTCCCGGACACACATCCACTGTGTCGGAAGCGCATCGGGGGACGTCACACGCCGCCCAGTTCCGGCGGTGCAGCCCAATGGCGCTGAGTCCCAGGTGTGGGAGCTGCAAAGCGGCCATGACTGCATGGTCACCGTGCCGGAGGCACTCACCGACCTGCTGCTGAAGGCCGGCTGACCAATTGTCTGGCGCAGGGGGGCCTTGCGTGGCCGCGGCTTGAGCAAGATTGCCCGGGGATGGCCCGTCATGTCTGCTTGTTTCGAGACCGGATACAGGTGCAGGCACGGACTCGTTGATCATGTAGGTGTCGAGCCCACATGACCACAACCGAAGACCGTGCCTGCCGTTTCATCTTCTCCTATGCCGTCGGGCCTGGAGCAACTGGCCCGTACCCACTCGCCACAGCCGCTGCCGGACGCGGTGTGCCTGGCCCGGTTCCTTGCCGGCTTGCCGGATCCACGCGCTCGCCGTGGCCGGCGTTTCCCGCTGATCGCGATCGTGGCGGCTGCGGCGGCGAGCGTGCTGGGCGGCGCGAGATCCCTGACCGCGGTCACCGAGTGGATAGCGGACGCACCCCGCTGGGTCCTCCTGGCCCTCGGCTTCAGCGTCGACCCGTTCAGCAAGACAGTCACGGTGCCGCATCCCACCACGGTCCTGCGGTTGCTCGGCCGTCTCGACGGCGACGCCTTGGACGCGGCTGTCTCCGCGTTCCTGCAGACCAGATGCGAGAAGAGTGTCGGTCGGGTACATCTACTTGACCGTCTGGCTCTCGCCCGCATGGCACCCGAACTTCGCGTCGCTGCAGTTCACGGCGGCCACATCGGACATGAGTCGGATGTTCGAGCGGTCCGCGAGCGTCAGCGCCGGCAGGCTCGTACGATCCACCAGTTCGCCGAAGCACACAGGTTCTTGATCGACCTGGCTGATCAGCTCTCGCTGCAGATTCAACTGGTCCTTCAAGGGCCTGCGCTGGGACGACAGGTGATCCAGGACGTTGTAAACGTGCTGGCGCCAGCCCGTCACCGCGACGTACTGCCAGCCGCAGGAGGCGGCCACCTCCGCCGCGGCGTCGAACTTCAGCCGGTCGTCGTCCTCGATCCGATCGCCCGGCCGGACGTCGAAGAGCACCACGCCCCCGGGCATCACGGCCAGGAAATCCGGGATGTGCTGGCCGCGACCCATGGCGTGGTCGAAGTCGAGCCGGAATGGCTGCGGCAGCACCTCGCTCGCGTCGTGGAAGTCGAGCGCGAGCAGCAGCCGTTGCTCCTCCAGTGACTCGAAGGCGTGGTGTCGGCCGGTGGACACCACGAACTGCAACCCAGGCCTGTGGCCCTGGCGGGCCCTCCACGTGAACTTGCGGACCGGCCGGGACGACAGCACGGGCACCGAGCCCAGGCGCCGCACGGGCCAGGCGACCTCGCCGTCGCCGATCACCCAGGAAGTGGCCCACTGCCGAGGCCAGCCCTCATCCAGCGACAATTTGCCGCGAGCCCCGCCACAACTGTACGGAACGATAAGCTCGTTCAACGAACACACATCGGAGCGGACGAGGGTCTTCGTCTTCGACGTCGTCATGGCTCCACGGCAGCAGGACGGGCTCGTCATCCGCAGGCGATCACCGATGTTGTCCGTAACTCAACGTGACCTGATCGGCTCCGTGGCCGGTCACGCCAACAAACGTGAGCAGTCACACCCCCTTCGCGAGCAGCTGGAGGAAGCTCTGAGCAGCGCCTCGGGAGTGCTCGAAAACTCCCCGTTCGACCCGGGCTCGCCCGGTGGTAATCCGCTTGAACCGGGCACTCGAACAGGACCATCATCAGACGCTCCCCGCCTGTAAACCAGCCCCAACTCGGCGCTCTGGATTCTAACTTGGGCCATCCATTCCTGCCGATTCGGCGGCTCCGAATGCCCGCGCACTGTCCGTGTCTGGAGGAGCTGTGGCGAGAACCCTCGACTTGATGATCAGCGAGACGTGCAAGGAGGCAAACGCTTGAGCTCCGAGATCAAAGGCGTCGGCCCCTACACCGCGGGCATCATCGCCTCCCGCGCCTCCCGCAACCCGTCCGCCGTCGGCCTGAACGTACGGAACACCAAGCTCCTCGCCCGCCGACTCCTTCACAAGGACAACGTCAGCCAGGAAGAGGTCCACCACCACCTGAGCGAAATCTTCCCCGGCCACCAGGGCGCCGCCGCCCTCTACCTCGTCGAACACGAGTACCTGGCCGCCCCGGTTGCCCCGCTCCTGGACCCCGACCACCTGGGCCTGTGGAACCACGCCCTCGAAGACCCAGCCGCCTGAGCCCGCCACACCCACCGACAGCCGTGCCCATCCTCGTCCCCCGGTCCCGAAGGAGCCCCGCTTGCCACCGTCCGCCGACACCATCGCCGCCGTCACCCGCGCCTACCTGGCCCGCCACCCCACCGAACGCGCCACGCTCGAACCGCTGCTCGCCATGCTGGCCTCCGAGCCTGCGCCGACCAGCCGCACGACGCTGCCCGCACACGTCACCTGCAGCGCCGTCGTCATCAACCGCGAACAGCAGGTCCTGCACATCCACCACAAGGCCACCGGGCTGACGCTCTGCCCCGGCGGCCACGGCGAGGAATCCGACACCAGCCTGCTGGGCACCGCGATCCGGGAAGTCACCGAGGAGGCCGGCATCCCGCCCGAGGCGCTGTGCCTGGTCCCACAGCTCCTCGCCCAGCCCGTCGACATCGACCTGAACGACATCGACCCGAACCCCGACAAGGGCGAAGGCACCCACCAGCACTACGACTTCCGGTTCGCCTTCTACCTCGCCGACGCGGCAACACCCGAAACGGCGTTCCGTGCGGAGGCGGTCACCGGCTGCGAGTGGCGCCCCTTCGAGCAGGTCGCCTCCCCGTCGCTGCGCGCCAAGCTGAGCACCGCGGGCCTGGACGGGCGGCCGGAACCGGTGAACGCCTCCGTGCTGATCCACGACGGCGGCGGCCGTTACCTCCTGCACCTGCGCGATGCGTTCGACCACATCTGGGCCCCGGGTGAGTTCAGCCTGCTCGGCGGTGGCCGCGAGCCGCAGGACCACACGTTGGAGGATACGCTGCGGCGCGAGCTCGCCGAGGAGGCCCCCGGTCTCGAACTCGGTGCACTGGAGCCGCTCGTGGTGGACCAGACCACCGGCGCCGACGGCCTGTGCATGCCCGTCCAGGTCTACACCGCCCGCTGGACCGGCGACCCGGATGCGGTGGGCCTGACCGAGGGCGTCCTGCTGCGCTGGTTCACCCCGGACATGCTGCACCGGTTGCGGCTGCGCACTTCGACGCGCGACCTGCTGCTCGCCCACGCCGCGCAGACCCGGGACAGCGCGGCCGTCCGAAAACCCGCACCGCGCCCGCCCCACCGACCGGCCGCGCCCGCCGGGGCAGGCCTGCGGCGGGCGGTGCCGTCGGACGCGGCTGAGCTGACCCGGCTGCGCCTGGTCATGCTCGCCTCCGCCGGCACCGTCCCCGGGCCGGAGTGGTCGGGCGAGTGCGAGCGGTGGTTCGCCGACCGGCTCGCCGGTGACGAGCGGTTCGCCGCGTTCGTCATCGACAACGGCACCCGCCTGCTGTCCTGCGCGGTGGCTCAGTACACCGACCGCATGCCCCGGCCCGGTCAAGGACCGTACGTCGGGCACATCGCCTCCGTCGCGACCGACCCCGGTCACCACCGCCAGGGCCACGCCCGGCGGGTCGTCGCGGCCGTGCACGACTGGCTCACCGCCCACGGCTGCGGACAGATCAACCTCACCGCGTCCCCCGAGGCCGAGGAGCTGTACCGCTCGCTCGGCTACCGGGACCCCACCGGCCCCACCCCACTGACCTGGAGCGCCCGATGACCGACCAGCCACCGTTCGACCCGCCACCGTTCGACCTGCTCGCCGAGGCCAGGGCCGCCGGCGCGCAGCGCCTGGCCACCGCGGTCCTGCTCGTCAACCACCGGGCCGAGGTGCTGCTGGTGCGCCGGGCGGCCACCGCGCTGCTGGGCGGGCTGTGGGAGTTGCCCGGTGGCGGCATCGAGGAGGGCGAGAGCCCCCTGGTGACCGCGCGGCGCGAACTGGCCGAGGAGACCGGCATCGCCGGGGCGCGGGTCACGGCCTACCTCGGTTACAGCGACCACGACGACGCCCGCGGCCGGCGAGTGCGCGAGTTCGCCTTCGCCGCCACCCTTGACCACCCGCAGGACGTCGTCCTCAGCGTCGAGCACGACGCGCACCGGTGGGTGCTGCCCGCCGACCTTCCCGACCGGCTCGCCGAGCACGAGCGGGGCCTGATCGGCCGGCATGCCGCCCAGCCCAAGCCCTACCTCGGCTACCTTCCCCTGCCCGCCTACCTGGCCGGTATCCCCGCCGCCACGATGTGGGCCGACCTCTTCCTCACCACCGCCGAGGGCAGGGTGGTCCTGCTGCGCTCCACCAACCCGGCCAAGGGACTTCAATTTCTCGGCGGGGACGCCGACTTCACCGACCCGGACCCACTGCACACCGCGGTGCGCGAGACCTTCGAGGAGACCGGCCTCCGGTACTCGCCCGACCCGGAACTGCTGCCGCTGGTCGCCACCGTCGTCGAGGGGCCCCGGGCCGGTTGGCCGACGAAGATCGGGTTCATTCACGCGGCGCCGGTGCTCACGGCCGCGCAGCTCGCCGCGATCCGGCTCGACCCGCGCGAGCACGACGAGGTCGTCACCCTCTCCGAGGCGCAGCTCAGGGATGGGACCGGAGCCCACGACCACGCCCTGACGCGAGCCGTGCTGAACGCGGTGCGCAGCGGCGTCCCGGCCCACATCGTGCGTCCCTGACCACCGCCACACCACCGAGGGGAGACCTGGGTGAGCGCTGCGCCGAGAAGCACAGCACCTGACCTGCACACCGTCGAGGGGCCGTCCGCGCCCGCTACGGCGGACACCACCACGGTCGACTCGGTGCCCAGCGGCTACGCGATCGCTTTGGCCGCGGAGCCCGGGGTCCACGACCCGGCGGTCGTCGCGGCGCTGGCCGTCGTGCCGCGCCACCACCTCATCCCGCGTGCCTACCTGCCGCTGGGCGAGGAGCGGCCGACGACGCGCTGGCGGCTGCTGGACGCCGACGGGGACCGGGCCGCGTACCGGGGGCTCGTCTACTCCATGGATCAGGTGGTCGTCCAACTCGCCGACCAGCCGGCCGCCGAGCACACGGTTGGCGCCGTCGCCCACATCGCCCCGGACGGCGTCACCGTCACCGAGTGGGGCCCGCGCGCCCTGTGGCAGCTCGCCGAGGACGTCCACGAGCGCTGGGTCGCTGCCGGCCGGCCGGACACCTACCGGTTGGAGCTGACCGACCAGGAGCAGCGCGTCATCGGTGGCCCGGGCCTGCACTGGGTGCTGCCGCTGTGACCGTGATCTCGCCGGCGCACCGCGGGTGTTCCGTGATCGCCTCGCCGCCGCGCCGGTGTGACGCGGCCGGAGGAGGCCGGTGCGCCCGGCCGCCGCCCGGGTCTGCGCGCGCCCCGCCATCTTGCCTGTGCCCTTCGACGAGTTCTGGAGACGCCCAGTGATCTGGCCCCGCCGCAAGCCTCGACCCGAGTGCCAGCCCTCGGCCGGTGAGCTCCGTCTGTTCGGGGCCAGGTTCGGTTACGACTTCGGGTTCACCCGGCACGAGAGCGTCGCCGCTGACGCCACGCTGCGTCGCGTCGCCCGGCAGATCCCGGCCATGCTGGTCCTTGCCTGGCGTCTGGCCTGGCGGGCCGACCGGCGGGCTCTGGTCGGCGTGGTGTGCGCCGAGGTCGGCCGCGCCGCCTTTGCCGCGGTTGCGCTGGTGGCGACCAACCGGGTGCTGGCCGAGTTGCTGGCCGGCGGTAGCGCCACGCAGAGTCTGCACCGCGCGCTGGTTCCGCTGCTGGTCGCGGGTGCGGCGACCGGCGCGGCGAGCTGGCTGTCGTCGGCCTCGACTTGGGCGGCGGCGGTCCTGGAGCCCCAGGTCGAGCGGATCACCACCCTGACCCTGCTGCGGCACGCCGACTCGGTCGAGCTCGCCGCCCTGGAGGACGCGGAGTTCGCGCGGACCCTGGAGAGTGCGCGGTTCGGAGCGGACTCGGTGCGGCGCCTGATCAGCGAGGCCGTTTCCGTGCTGGGTGCCGTGCTGACCATGACGGCGACCGCCGGGGTGATCCTGTCCCTGAACGTGGCACTGCTGCCGATGCTGGTGCTGATCGCGCTGCCCCGAGCCTGGGGTGCGGTGCGCACCGCTCGGCGCCGGCACGCCTCGGTGATGGCCTGGCTCCAGCACGCCCGTGCCTCGAACTTGATCTGTCAGCAGGTCACCGCCCTGCAGAACGCGGCCGAGTTGCGGGTGCACGGGGTGGGCCGGTGGCTGCTGGAGTGCTACGAGGAGATGGCGCGCACCTCCGAGCAGGAGCGCCGGCGCCTGGCCGGGGCCGCGGCCGCGACCTCGGCCGGCGCCTCCGCGGCGTCCGGCGCCGCCTCGCTGGCCACCTTCGCACTCCTGGGCTGGCTCGTGCTCGCCCACCGGCTGCCGATGGCCGGCGCGGTCACCGTCATCGTCGGCATCCGCAGCGGTGCAGCGACCGTTGGAACTCTGCTGACCGGCGTGAACCGCATGTTCGAGGAGTCGCTGTACGTACGGGACCTCGAACGGCTCGGTACGGCGGCCGGCGAGCGGGCCATCCCCGCCGGGGGTGCGGACCTGCCGCAGCGGCCCGCCGAGATCCGCCTGGAGAAGGTGACGTTCACCTACCCCGGCCGCACCTCACCGTCCCTGAGCAGCGTGTCCCTGGTCATCCCCCGCGGCAAGGTCGTGGCCCTGGTCGGCGTCAACGGCGCCGGCAAGAGCACCCTCGCCAAGCTCCTCGTCGGCCTCTACCAACCCGACGAGGGCCGGATCCTGTGGGACGACCTGGACACCCGCACCGCCGACCGTCGCCAGCTGTTCGCCTCCTGCGTCCTGTTCGCCCAGGACTTCGTCCGCTGGCCCTTCACCATCCGGGCCAACACCACGGCCGGGCGCCCCGAACACGCCGAGGACGGCCAGGCCCTCCAGGACGCGGCCGACTTCGCCGGTCTCGAACCCCTGCTGAGCGAGCAGCCGAACGGCTGGGACACCATGGCGGCCAAGGGCTTCACCGGAGGCGTCGAGCTGTCCGGCGGCCAGTGGCAGCGGATCGGAACCGCCCGCTCGGCTTTCCGGTTCTCCACCATCGGCCCCGGCGCGAGGCCCCCGCACCTGGTGATCGCCGACGAGCCGACCTCCGCGCTCGACCCGGCCGCCGAGATCGCCGCATTCGACCGCATCCGCTCACTGGCCGCACAGGGCATGACGGTGGTCCTGATCACCCACCGTTTGGCCGCCAGCGCCGCCGCCGACCTGATCTACGTCCTCGACGGCGGCGAGCTCGTCGAACAGGGCACCCACGAGCAGCTCATGGGCAACGAGCCGGACCCGGGCCGGCCCGGGAGCGGCAGCTACCGCACCGCCTACCTGCTCCAGGCCCGCCAGTACGGCAACACCCCGCTGCCCGGACAGCGCCACCCCCGCACCACCGACCGGACCTGACCGCCCGACAGGGTCGGCCGGGTGACGACGATGCCCGGCCCGCCCAGCCCGACCACTCATCCCGACCGTCCCCGCCCGCTGCTCACCACCGCCCGCCAGCCCGAAGGAGTCAGTCCTTGAGCCTGCCCACCGTCACCCGTCAGCCGGCCGTGCCGCAGCCGTGGCAGCACCACAGCCGCGCCACCCTGTTGGACACCGACTCGTACCTGATCCACCGCGACACGGTGACCCAGCCCGATGGCACCAAGAGCAGCTTCGAGTTCCACCAGGCCCGGGTCGACGGGGCCTTGACCGTCGCGCTGGACGACCAGGGCCGGATCGCCATGGTCCGCTACCGCAGCTACGTCCACGGCGAGGTCCTCACCCCGCCCGGCGGCATCCTCGACCCGGGCGAAAACCCGCTCGACGCCGCGCGGCGCGAACTCAAGGAGGAGGCGGGCATCACGGCCACCACCTGGAACAGGCTCGGCGAGATCGCCCTGATGACCAAGTCCACGGCCAGGCTCCACATGTTCATCGCCCGGGATCTGACGCTCGGTGAGCAGGAACTGACCGGCACCGAGACGGGCATGACCGTGGAGTGGTGGCCGCTGGAAGAGGCGGTGGCCGCCGCGATGGACGGCACGCTCCTGCTCTCCGGGGCCGCCGTGTCGGTCCTGATGGCCGCCAACACCATCCACTCCAAGGGGTGCGCGTGAACGCCCCGTCTCCGGCGGAGGCCCCCGCCCTGCTGCACGCCTGGTCGGTCCCGCAGCGCGAGTACGACCGCCAGGAGGAGCGCCGCGGCCGCCGTCACGCCTACACCCGGCTCGACCCGGCCCGCGCCGCCCTGGTGGTGATCGACATGGTGCCGTTCTTCGACGGGCCATACGCGCGCGGCATCATCCCTCAGATCCAGACCCTGGCGGGCGCCATGCGTCAGGCCGGCGGCCTGGTGGCCTGGGTGCTGCCGGGATCCGGCCGGCCGAGTGCTGCCCGCGCGGAGTTCTACGGCCCCGAGATCGCGGAGCTGTTCCGCACCTCCGGCGGCAGCGGCCCGCTCGCCGGGCGCCTGTGGCCGCAGTTCACCGTCGACGAGGACCGCGACCTGCTCGTGGAGAAGGCCGCGGCCAGCGCGTTCTTCCCCGGCCTGAGTCCGCTGCCCGACCTGCTGGCCGAGCGCGGCATCGACACCGTGGTGGTGTGCGGGGTCGTCACCGACGTGTGCGTGGCCGGGTCGGCGCGCGACGCGTTCACCCTGGGCCTGCGGGTGATCGTGGTGGCCGACGGCACGGCCGCCGGCAGCGACGAGGTCCACAACGCCACCCTGCGGACCCTCTACCGGTCCTTCGGCGACGTGCGGCCCACCGCCGAGGTCCTCGACCTGATCCGGGCCGGCTGGTGACCGCGCCCCCGGCCCGCGGTCGGCCGGACCGTCCGCGAACGCTGTGGCGGCAGCCGAACTTCCGCAACTACGCCCTGGGGCAGGGGATCTCGGTCGCCGGCAGCGGGGTGACGCTGGTGGCCGTTCCGGTCGTCGCCGCACTGAAGCTGCACGCCTCCACCCTGCAGGTCGCCGGGCTGGTGGTGGCCGGCCGCCTGCCCCCGCTGCTGGTCGCCCTCCTCGGCGGCGGCCGCGCCATCGCCGCCGACTCCCTGTCCTACCTGCTCTCCGCGGTATTGCTGATGCGCATCACGACGCCGGAGCCCGCCCGGACCGAACCCAAGCAGTCGACCAGCATGCTTGCCGACATCCGAGCAGGCCTCGCCGACACCCTCCGCACGCCGCTGGTCCGCGCCGCCGTGCTGTCCGACTGCGTCAACGCCAGCGTGATGGCCGCCTGCGCGGCCCTGTGGAGCCTGTTCCTGCTGCGCACCCTCGGCTGGCCGCCCACCGTGCTGGGCCTGGTCATGGGAGCGGGCGGGATCGGCGGGGTGATCGGCGGCATCACCGACCGCCGCCTGGCCGCCCGCTTCGGCCGCGTCATCGTCACCGCCCTGGCCATGTCCCCGGTGTGCCAGCTCCCGCTGCTCCTGGCCCGGCCCGGCGTCACGGGGCGCATTGCCCTGCTCTTCGCCCTCGTCAGCGCCCTCGGCCTGGTCGGCATGGCGGTCGTCACCGACACCCCGTCCGACGGGCACCGGGTGGTCGTCCAGACCGACCCGGCGGTCCCCCTCGCCGACGCCGGACTGCTGCGCCGCGCCGTCGCCAACCTGCTGGGCAACGCCCTCCCCCACGGCCACCCACCGGAGCAACCGGCCGACAGCGAGATCACCCTCGACGCGGACAGCACCGTCACGGTCGACGACGCCGGACCCGGCATCCCGCCCGAACGGGCACGCTCCCTGTTCGAGCGCTTCCACAGCGGCGCCGGCTCGACCGGCCTCGGCCTGTC